>NZ_JBFAVD010000016.1:0-178069 GCF_040679615.1 Streptomyces sp. NPDC052225
GACCCCTTATTTTAACCAGCTCTTAACATCTTTCTTTCCTTAAACGTCGGTGTGGTGTTCTGTCGTGGGGCGGATCAGTGGGAAGCGGACCGCTCCGCGCCGGCCGGACGGTCCGCGACAGGCGGCCGCGGTCGCGCGGTCGAGCCGCGGACCACGAGCTCCGGTTCGAAGAGCAGTTCGCCCAGATGTGTCGGCGTTCCCTGGATCTGGGCGCTCAGGAGCTCGACCGCGGCGCGGCCCATCGCCTCGATGGGCTGGCGCACCGTCGAGAGCGGCGGGTCCGTGCACGTCATGAACGCCGAGTCGTCGAAGCCGACGACCGACAGATCCCCGGGTACGGACAGGCCCCGGCGGCGGGCCGCCCGGATCGCGCCGAGGGCGAGGGGGTCGCTGGCGCAGACGATGCCGGTGACGCCGCGTTCGAGGAGCCGGGCCGCGGACGCCTGGCCGCCTTCGAGCGAGAAGATCGACCGCTCGACGAAGGCGTCGTCCACATGCGTGCCCAGGGACCGCGCCACGCTCCGCGCCGCCTCCAGCTTGCGGCGGGAGGGGACGTGGTCGCCGGGCCCGAGCAGCAGGCCGATCCGTTCGTGGCCCAGCGAGGCGAGGTGGCGCCAGGCCTGTTCGACGGCGACCGCGTCGTCGCAGGCGACGCAGGGGAAGTCGAGGCCGGCCAGGGACGCGTTGACGAACACGGCGGGGATCCTCCGCTCCGCGAGCCTGCGGTAGTGCTCGTGCGGCGCGTCGGCCTCCGCGAAGAGACCGCCGGCGAAGACCACTCCGGAGACCTGCTGCTGGAGCAGCAGGTCCATGTAGTCGGCCTCGGAGACACCTCCCTTGGTCTGCGTGCACAGCAGGGGGGTGAGCCCCTGCTGGGCGAGGGCGCCACCGATGACGTCGGCGAACGCCGGGAAGATCGGGTTCTGGAGCTCGGGCAGGACGAGGCCTACGAGCCGGGAGCGTTCGCCGCGCAGTTGCGTCGGACGCTCGTAGCCGAGGACGTCGAGGGCCGTCAGGACGGAGAGCCGGGTCCCTTCCGAGACTCCGGGCCGCTCGTTGAGGACCCGGCTGACCGTCGCCTCGCTCACTCCGGCCTTCCTCGCCACGTGCGAGAGCTTCTGCCGTGCGCTCACGTCTGGAGCCAGACCGCCGTGTCACGCGGCAGTCCGCCCTGCCCGTCGAGCGGTCCGCTGCTGAGGATCAGCCGTTCGTAGGGCGGCAGGGGGGCCGGGGTGTCGGACAGGTTGACCACGCAGACGAGGCCGTGCGCGCGGGCGAAGGCCAGGACGCCGTCGTCCGAGGGGAGCCAGGTCATGGGGCCGTCGCCGAAGCCGGCCACGGTGCGGCGCAGCCGGAGCGCCGTGCGGTAGAGGGTGAGCATGGAGTCGGGTGTCGCGAGCTGCTCGTCGACGGCGTAGCGGCCCCAGTCGGCGGGCTGCGGCAGCCAGGGTTCGCCGCGGGAGCCGAAGCCGAAGTGTGGGGCGTCGGCGGACCAGGGCAGCGGCACCCGGCAGCCGTCGCGGCCTGGGTCGGTGCCGCCGGAGCGGAAGTGCATCGGGTCCTGGATCCGGTCCAGCGGTATGTCCGCCTCGGGCAGCCCGAGTTCCTCGCCCTGGTAGAGGTAGACGGAGCCGGGCAGGGCGAGGGTGAGCAGGGCGGCGGCGCGGGCGCGCCGGGTGCCGAGGTCCAGGTCGGTGGGGGTGCCGAAGGCCTTGGCGGCGAAGTCGAAGCCGGTGTCGGCGCGGCCGTAGCGGGTGACGGTGCGGGTCACGTCGTGGTTGCACAGGACCCAGGTCGCCGGGGCCTGGACGGGGGCGTGTTCGGCGAGGGTGTCGTCGATGGTGCGGCGCAGCCGTCCCGCGTCCCAGGGGCAGGCGAGGAAGTTGAAGTTGAAGGCGGTGTGCAGTTCGTCGGGGCGCAGATAGCGGGCGAAGCGTTCGGCGTCGGGCAGCCACACCTCGCCGACGAACATGCCCCCGTAGGTGTCGGCGATGGCGCGCCAGGAGCGGTAGATGTCGTGGATCTCGTCCTGGTCGATGTACGGGTGCGGGTCGACGCCCTCCTCGAAGTCGGCCAGCGCCGGGTGCTTGGCGAGCAGCGCGGCGGAGTCGATGCGCACCCCCGCGACACCGCGCTCGAACCAGAAGCGGAGCACGTCCTCGTGTTCCCGGCGGACGGCGGGGTGGGCCCAGTTGAGGTCGGGCTGCTCGGGTGCGAACAGGTGCAGGTACCACTCGCCGTCCGGGACGCGGGTCCAGGTGGCGCCGGCGAACTGGGACGGCCAGTTGTTGGGCGGGAGTTCGCCGTGCTCGCCGCGGCCGGGGCGGAAGTGGAACAGCTCCCGCTCGGGGCTGCCGGGTCCCGCGGCCAACGCGGCCCGGAACCATGCGTGTTGGTCGGACACATGGTTGGGGACGATGTCGACGACGACCCGGATCCCGAACTCGGCGGCCTCGGAGATCAGCTTCTCGGCCTCTTCGAGGGTGCCGAAGGCCGGGTCGATGGTGCGGTAGTCGGCCACGTCGTAGCCGCCGTCGACGAGCGGGGACACGTACCAGGGGGTGAACCACACGGCGTCGACGCCGAGTGCGCGCAAGTAGGGCAGATGGGCGCGGACGCCCGCGAGGTCCCCGGTGCCGTCGCCGTCTCCGTCCGCGAAGCTGCGTGGATACACCTGGTAGATGACGGCGTCGCGCCACCAGTCGTCGGTGCGCTGGGAGGGAAGGGCTGCCACGTGAGGTCCTTTCGGGCAGGTGGGACTCCGCCGCCGGCCGGGCGGGGGCATGGACAGGTGCGCCGGCGGCGGAGTGCTGTGGGGTGGTGGCGCGGCGTCAGCCCTTGAGGCTGCCGGCGGTGAGGCCCGCCATGATGCTGCGCTGGAAGAAGAGGAAGACGATGATCATCGGGACGCTGGCGATCACGAGTCCGGCCATGATCTGGTTCTGCGTCACCGCTCCCGCGGTCTGGGACAGGCCGACGCTGAGCGTCATCTTCTCGCTGTCGGGCAGGACGAGCAGCGGCCAGACGAAGTCCTTGAAGACGAGGACGACGGTGAAGATGGAGACGACGCCGAGGATGGGCCGCGAGATCGGCAGGATGATCGAGACGAGGACGCGCCACGGGGGCACGCCGTCGATCTCGGCCGCTTCGAGGATCTCGTTCGGGATGGAGTCGAAGAACCGCTTCAGGAGGAAGATGTTGAAGCCGTTCGCGGCGACCGGGAACCAGATCGCCCAGGGCGAGTTGAGCAGGTGCCAGCCGAAGATCGGCACGTCGGTCACGGTGATGTACGCGGGGATCATCACGACGATCGGCGGGATCATCAGGGTGGCGAGCATGCCCGCGAGGATCACGTTGCCGAACATCGGGCGGAGCTTGGACAGCGCGTACGCGGCGGACACGTCCACGGCGAGGGCGAACAGCCAGGCGCCGACCGCGTAGAACAGCGTGTTCTTCAGCAGGGTGCCGATGTCGAAGAGTTCCCAGGCGTCCGTGAACACCGAGAGGTCGGGGGACTTCGGGAAGAGGGTGGGCGGCATCTGGGCGATCTCCTCGCCCGTCTTCATCGCCCCGGTGACCATCCAGTACAGCGGGAAGACGAAGGTCAGGGTGAAACCGATCAGTACGGTCGCGAGCAGCGTCCAGTAGATCTTGCGGCCCCAGCGGGACTTGAGTTCCAGCGGGGAGACGATGGTGCGGGCGTGGCCGTCGGCCCAGGCGCCCCGGCGCTTCGTGTGCGGCACGTTCGGCACGGCCCTACTTCTCCTCTCGGGTCAGCCGGAGCTGGACCGCGGCGACGGCCAGCAGGACGAGCATCAGCATCAGGCCGAGCGCGCTGCCGGCCCCGTAGTTGCCGCCGTAGACGAAGGCGTACTGGTACATGAGGTAGACGACGGTGACCGTCGCGTTCTCCGGGCCGCCGCCGGTGAGCATGAACGGCTCGATGAACACCTGCATCGTGGCGACGATCTGGAGCATCAACATCAGCAGCAGGATCAGCCGGGTCTGCGGGATGGTGACGTGCCAGATCCGCTTGAGGATGCCGGCGCCGTCGAGTTCGGCGGCCTCGTACAGGTCACCGGGGATGTTCTGGAGGGCGGCCAGGTAGATCAGGACGCCGGAGCCGAGGTTCATCCAGGTCGAGACGATCACCAGGGAGATCAGCGCGGTGCTGGTGGAGTCGAGCCAGGACAGGGTCGGCAGCCCGACGAAGTCCAGGACCTGGTTGAACAGGCCCGGTCCTGGATCGTAGAACCAGCGGAAGAGGAGAACGGAGACGATCGGCGGCAGCATCACCGGCAGGTAGACGACGAACCTCAAGTAGGCGCGGGCGTGCCGCAGTTCGTTGAGGACGATCGCGACGGCGAACGGCACGATGTAGCCGCACAGCAGCGCGAGCAGCGTGAAGACGAGGGTGTTGCGCCAGGCCTGGCCGAACGCCGGGTCGTCCACCACCGTGCGGAAGTTGTCCAGGCCCACCCACTCGGGGGCGTCGACCAGGTTCGTCGACTGGAAGCTGAGGATGACCTCCCTGATGATCGGCCACCAGGCGAACATCGCGAAGCAGAACAGCGCGGCGCACAGGAACCCGTAGGCGGTCAGGTTCCTGCGTGCGCCCCGGCGCCGCTTGGTGGGCGGCCGCGGCCTGCGGTCCGGCGCGATCTGCCGCGTCGGTTCCTTGGTGAGTGTTTCCATCGTGATCTCCCGTTCCGGGCCGCCGACGCGGGGTGCCGCGCTGCTGCGCGAGCGGCACCCCGTGGCCGTTGCCGCGACCAGCTGGCGTCAGCGCTTGGCCAGGATCGAGTTGGCCTTGGACTCGGCGTCCGAGAGCAACTGGTCGATGTCGGCGTTCTCCCTGGTCAGGACCGCGGACATGGGCACGTCCAGGACGGCGTACAGCTCCTGGGCCTTCTCCGGCTCCAGCTTGGGCGTGATGCCGGTGGCGGCGGCCACGTACGGCTCGTAGTTCTCGACGGGGAGGGCCGCGTTCGCCTTGCGGCCCTCGATGATGGCCTTGCCGGTCGGGGAGTCGCCCATGTAGTCGTTGTTCGGGACGCCGACGGCCTCGCCGTTGGCCTTGCCCCGGGCGAAGTCGAGGCGGCCCTTGCCGGGGGTGTGGAACTCGAAGTCGATCCACTCCAGCGCGGCCTTGGTCTGGGCCGCGTTCGCCTTCGGGTTGATCATGTACGCCTCGCCGCCGGTGAGCGACGCCTTGCCGTCGGGTATCGCCGTGATGCCGTAGTCGGCGGCCTTGCCCTGGAACTTCTGGACGACGTCGGTGACGACGTCCGGCGCGCCGAGCATCATGCCCGTCTTGCCTGCGGCCATCTGCTGCATCAGCGACTCCCAGCCGATGAGGACCTTGCTGCCGGTGCTGTGGTCCTTCCACCGCATGTCGTGCAGGGTCTGCAACACGGCTTTGCCTTCAGGGCTGTTGAACGCGGCCTTGTGGTCGGTGACCATCTCGCCGCCGCGGCTGAACAGGGACTGCGCGAAGTGCCAGCCGCCCACGTTCCCGCCGCCGTACTCGCCGTAGCCGACGTAGCCGTCGCCGAGGCCCGCGATCTTCTTGGCCGCCGCGCGCACCTCGTCCCACGTCTTCGGCGGGCTGTCCGGGTCGAGCCCCGCCTGCTTGAACAGCTTGCGGTTGTAGACGAGACCGACGCTGTAGCTGACGTTGGGGATGCCGTAGACCTTGCCGTCCTTGGTGACCATGTCGCGGACGTCCTGCTTGATGTCGCCGTAGTTCTTCACCAGCTTCGTCTGTCCGGTGATGTCCTTGGCCTGCCGCTTGGCGATGACGTCGGCGTAGTTGGTGACCGGCACCATGAAGACGGTCTCCATCTGCCCGCCGGCCAGCTTCGCGGCGAAGGTCTTCGGGTCGAAGCACGGCTGCTGGTCGGTGCTCTTGACCTGCACGCCCGGGTGCGCCTTCTCGAACGTGGCGACGTCGTCGTCCCACGCCTTGCGCGTCTTCGGCGCGGTCTTCGCCGGCTGGCACGCCACGGTGATCGTGACGTCGCCGCCGGCATCGGAGCTCGACGAGTCACCCCCGCAGGCGGTGGCGGTGAGTGCGAGACCTGTCGTCAGAAGGATCGCGAGGTTACGGGGCTTCATTACGGCTCCTCTAGGGGTGACGCCCAAGCACTGCCCTGATCGGTGCGTCACATTAGGACGGCGTACAGATGTGCGCAAGATTTCGATCCAAGATTGCAAGATTACGACTGCATCACGACAGCTCCCGGATCACCGGCCGCCGCGCGACCCTCAGCACGAAAGACTTGCGTAAGCCTGTCAACTATTTGCAGTAGACGCGCGACATCTTGTGCACATCTGGTGGCAGTGCTTGAGTGTGCCCCGCCGAGCGGCTGACACCACCACCCCCTCCCCCACCAGGAAGGTGCACCCGCACATGAATCCCCTTGTAACGCCGCGCAGTTCGTACGTCCTCGCCGTCGCGGTCGCCCTCGTGGGCACCGTCGTCGGCGTCGCGGGCCCGGCGGCGGCGCGGCCCGCGCCGGAACCCACCGCGGCGGCCGCGCAGTCCGGCGCCGCGCTCCCCTTCACCTCCGCCGAGGCCGAGTCCGCGGCCACCACCGGCCGGAAGATCGGCCCCGACCACACGCAGGGCACACTCGCCTCCGAGGCGTCGGGCCGCCAGGCGGTGCGCCTGGACGCGGGCCAGAGCGTCGAGTTCACCCTGACCGGGGCGGCGAACGCCGTGAACGTCGCGGCCAGCGTGCCCGACGGGCAGAGCGGGACCCTCGCCGTGTACGTCAACGGCACCCGGCTCGACCGGTCCCTGCCCGTCACCTCCAAGTACAGCTATGTCGACACCCCGTGGATCGCTGGCGCCAAGACCCATCACTTCTTCGACAACGCCCGCCTGCTGCTCGGCCGCACTCTTCAGGCGGGCGACAAGGTGAAATTCGAGGCCACATCCACGCAAGTCACCGTCGACGTCGCCGACTTCGAGCAGGTGGCCGACCCGGCCGCCCGCCCCTCGGGCGCGATATCCGTCGTCGACAAGGGCGCGGACCCCACCGGTCAGCGGGACTCCACGCAGGCCTTCCGCGACGCGATCGCCGCGGCCAAGGGCAGCGGTGGCACGGTGTGGATCCCCGCGGGGAACTTCACGCTGGGCTCCGAGCTGAGCGGTGTGGAGAACGTGACGCTCCAGGGCGCCGGCAGCTGGCACTCGGTGGTGCACTCCTCGCGCTTCATCAACCAGTCAAGCTCCGCGGGGCGCGTGCACCTCAAGGACTTCGCGGTGATCGGCGAGGTCACCGAGCGCGTCGACGGCAACCCGGACAACTTCGTCAACGGCTCGCTGGGCCCCGGCTCCTCGGTCTCGGGCATGTGGATCCAGCACCTGAAGGTCGGACTGTGGCTGACCGGCAACAACGACAACCTCGTCGTGGAGGACAACCGCATCCTCGACACCACGGCCGACGGCCTCAACCTCAACGGCACGGCCAAGGGCGTCACCGTACGGAACAACTTCCTGCGCAACCAGGGCGACGACGCGCTCGCGATGTGGTCGCTCAACACCACCAACAGCGACTCGACGTTCGCGGACAACACGATCTCGCAGCCCAACCTGGCCAACGGGATCGCGATCTACGGCGGCCGCGACATCACCGTCACCGGCAACCTCGTACGGGACACCAACGCGCTGGGCAGCGGCATCGCGATCTCCAACCAGAAGTTCCTCGACCCGTTCCTGCCGCTCGCCGGCACCATCACGGTCGCCGGGAACACGCTCGTGCGGACCGGTGCGCTCAACCCCAACTGGGGCCATCCGATGGGGGCGTTGCGCGTCGACGCGTACGACAGCGCCATCGACGCCACCGTCAACATCACGGACACCACCATCGAGGACAGCCCGTACAGCGCGTACGAGTTCGTGTCCGGCAGCGGCACCGGCAAGGCCGTCAGGAACGTCACCGTCGACGGCTCGACCGTGGCCGGGGTCGGCACGGTCGTCGTCCAGGCGGAGACACCGGGCGCCGTGAAGTTCAGCAACGTCAAGGCCACCGGGGTCGGCGCGGCCGGGGTCTACAACTGCCCCTACCCGTCCGGGTCCGGCACCTTCACGCTCACCGACGGCGGCGGCAACACGGGCTGGGACAGCCGCTGGAACGACTGCTCAACGTGGCCGCAGCCGGGCGGCGGGAACACCGATCCGGACCCCGACCCCGATCCGACCGTCAACCTCGCCAAGGGGCGTACGGCGACGGCGACCGGTTCGACCGACGTCTACACGCCCGGCAAGGCCGTCGACGGCGACGCGAACTCGTACTGGGAGTCCACCAACAACGCCTTCCCGCAGGCGCTCACGGTCGACCTCGGCGCGGCGAAGGCGGTGCGCCGCGTCGTCCTGAAGCTGCCGCCGTCGGCGGCGTGGGGAGCGCGGACGCAGACGCTCTCGGTGCAGGGCGGCACCGACGGCTCGTCGTTCACCACGCTGGCCGCCTCGAAGGACTACCGCTTCGATCCGGCGAGCGGCAACACGGTGACCGTCACGCTGCCCGACAGCGTGCCCTCGACCCGCTATCTGCGGGTGCACGTGACCGCCAACTCGGGCTGGCCCGCCGCCCAGTTCAGCGAGGTCGAGGCGTACCTCGGCTGAGGCCTGAAGCGCTGGAGCACTGGAGCGCTGGAGCACTGAAGCGCTGGAGCGCTGAGCCGCATCCCCCACCCCACGAAAGGACCACCGTGAGACGCAGACCACGCGGCCGACGGTTCATCGCCGTCTGGCTGGGCACCGCACTCGCCACCGCCGGGTTCCTGCCCGCCGCCGTGGCGGCCCCGGCGCCGATCGCCGAGGCCGCCGTGAACCTGGCCCTGAACAAGCCGATCGAGGCATCGTCGTCGATCCAGAACTATGTGGCGACGAACGCCAACGACGGGAGTACGAGCACCTATTGGGAGGCGGGCAGCAACCCGTCGACGCTCACCGTGAAGCTCGGCGCCGACGCCGATCTCAGCTCGCTCGTCCTCAAGCTCAACCCGGACCCGGCCTGGTCGACCCGGACGCAGAGCATCGAGGTCCTGGGCCGCAAGGCGGCGGGCGACAGCTTCGGCACCGTGAAGGCCCGCGCGGACTACAGGTTCGACCCCGGTGCCAACCAGAACACGGTGACGATCCCGGTGTCGGGCAGTTACGCCGACGTCCAGCTGAAGATATCCGCCAACAGCTCCGGATACGCGGGGCAGATCGCCGAGTTCCAGGTCAACGGGACCCCGGCGCCGGCCCCCGACCTGACGGTGTCCGGTCTGAGCTGGGCGCCCGCGCAGCCCAGCGAGAGCGACGCCGTGCAGGTGAAGGCCACGGTGCGCAACACCGGTACGGCGCCGTCCCCCGCGACGACGCTCGACGTCAGCCTCGGCGGCACCGTCGCGGGCACCGCCTCCGTGGGCGCCCTCGACGCCGGGGCGTCGGCCGCGGTCACGGTCGACATCGGCAAGCGCGCGCAGGGCAGCTACACACTCTCGGCGCTGGTGGACCCGGGCGACACCGTCCGGGAGCTGGCCGAGGACAACAACAGCGCCGCCGCGGACAGCAAGTTGACGGTCAGTCAGAGCCCGGGTCCCGACCTGGAGGTCACGGGCATCACGTCCACCCCGGCGAACCCGGCCGTCGGCGCGCAGGTCACGTTCGCGGTGAAGGTCCACAACCGCGGCACCAGCGCGGTGAGCGCCGGCTCGGTGACCCGTCTGTCGGTCGGCGGCACGACGCTGAACGGAACGACGCCCGCCGTCGCCGCGGGCGAGAGCGCCACCGTCGACATCTCCGGGAGCTGGACCGCGACCAGCGGAGGCGCCACGCTGACCGCGACCGCCGACGCCACGAACGTGGTGAGCGAGACGAACGAGAACAACAACGTCCTCGCGCGCTCCGTCGTCGTCGGCCGCGGCGCCGCGGTGCCGTACACGGAGTACGAGGCGGAGGACGGCCGCTACGACGGCACACTCCTGAAGGCGGACGCCGAGCGCACCTTCGGGCACACGAACTTCGCCACCGAGTCCTCCGGCCGCGCCTCGGTCCGTCTCAACTCGACCGGCCAGTATGTGGAGTTCACCTCGAAGAACGCGACCAACTCGATCGTCGTGCGCAACTCCCTGCCGGACGCGCCGAACGGCGGCGGGCAGGAGAAGACACTGAGCCTGTACGCCGACGGGAAGTTCGTGCAGAAGCTGACCCTGTCGTCCAAGCACAGCTGGCTGTACGGGACCACGGACCAGCCCGAGGGCCTGACGAACACCCCCGGCGGCGACGCCCGCCGGCTCTTCGACGAGACCCACGCGCTGCTCACGCAGACCTATCCGCAGGGCACGACGTTCCGGTTGCAGCGCGACGCCGGTGACGACGCCGCGTACTACATCGTGGACCTGATCGACCTGGAGCAGGTGGCCCCGGCGGCGAGCAAGCCCGCCGAGTGCACCTCGATCACCGCTTACGGGGCGGTCCCGAACGACGGGATCGACGACGCCGACGCGATCCAGAAGGCCGTGACCGCCGACCAGAAGGGCGAGATCGCCTGCGTGTGGATCCCGGCCGGGCAGTGGCGCCAGGAGAAGAAGATCCTCACCGACGACCCGCTCAACCGCGGCCAGTACAACCAGGTCGGCATCCGTGACGTGACCATCCGCGGCGCCGGCATGTGGCACTCCCAGCTGTACTCGCTGATCCCGCCGCAGGACGCGGGCGGCATCAACCATCCGCACGAGGGCAACTTCGGTTTCGACATCGACGACAACACCAAGATCTCCGACATCGCGATCTTCGGCTCGGGCACCATCCGCGGCGGCGACGGCAACGCCGAGGGCGGCGTCGGCCTCAACGGCCGCTTCGGCAAGAACACCAAGATCAGCAATGTCTGGATCGAGCACGCCAACGTCGGCACCTGGGTCGGCCGCGACTACAGCAACATCCCCGAGCTGTGGGGCCCCGGCGACGGCCTGGAGTTCACCGGCATGCGGATCCGCAACACCTACGCGGACGGCATCAACTTCACCAACGGCACCCGCAACTCGACCGTCTTCAACTCCTCGTTCCGCAACACCGGCGACGACGCGCTCGCCGTCTGGGCCAGCAAGTACGTCAAGGACACCTCCGTCGACGTCGGCCACGACAACGCGTTCCGCAACAACACGGTGCAGCTGCCGTGGCGGGCCAACGGCATCGCGGTGTACGGCGGCTACGGCAACAAGATCGAGAACAACCTGGTCTACGACACGATGAACTACCCCGGCATCATGCTGGCCACCGACCACGACCCGATCCCGTTCTCCGGCCAGACCCTGATCGCGAACAACGGTCTGTACCGCACCGGCGGGGCGTTCTGGAACGAGGACCAGGAGTTCGGCGCGATCACGCTGTTCGCCCAGGGCCCGGACATCCCCGGGGTCACCATCCGCGACACCGACATCCACGACTCGACGTACGACGGCATCCAGTTCAAGACGGGTGGCGGCGCGATCCCGGACGCGAGGATCAGCAATGTCACGATCTCCAAGTCCAACAACGGCTCCGGCATCCTCGCCATGGGCGGGGCACGGGGCAGCGCGACGCTCACGAACGTCACGATCAGCGGTTCGCGGGACGGGGACGTCCTGATCGAACCCGGCTCGCAGTTCGTGATCAACGGCTCCGCCAACAAGTAGGAGGGCTGCCTGCCTGCCGCCCGGATCCCCGTGACGGGGGTCCGGGCGGCAGGCCCGAGCGGCCGCTCGGTGTTAATCTGAGACCTTTGCGATCCTGCCGGGCCTTCCTCGGTACGTCACCTACGCGGAAGGCTCCTCATGGACTCCTCGAACCCGGCCACGGCGCCCGTCGTCTCCTTCGCCGACCTCGACCTGCCGCCGGCGCTGCTGCGCACCCTCACCGAGCAGGACGTACGGGAGCCCTTCCCGATCCAGGCGGCCACGGTGCCCAGCGCGCTCGCGGGCCGCGACGTCCTGGGGCGCGGGCGCACCGGCTCGGGCAAGACCCTCGCGTTCGGTCTGCCGCTGCTCGCGCGCACGGCCGGGCGCCGCGCCGACGCGAAGCAGCCCCTCGCACTGGTCCTGGTGCCGACGCGCGAGCTGGCCCAGCAGGTCACCGAGGCGCTCACCCCGTACGCCGGGGCGCTGCGGCTGCGGATGGCCACGGTCGTCGGCGGCATCTCGATCGGCCGCCAGGTCGCCGCGCTGCGGGACGGCGCCGAAGTCGTCGTGGCCACCCCGGGCCGGCTGCACGACCTGATCGAGCGCAAGGCGTGCCGGCTGGACAAGGTGCGGATCACGGTCCTGGACGAGGCGGACCAGATGTGCGACATGGGGTTCCTGCCGCAGGTCACCGAGGCGCTCGACCAGGTGCGCGCGGGCGGCCAGCGGATGCTGTTCTCCGCGACCCTGGACCGTGACGTCGACGAGCTCGTCAGCCGCTACCTGCACGACCCCGTCGTCCACGAGGTCGACCCGTCGGCGGGCGCGGTGACGACGATGGACCACCACGTGATGGTCGTGCACGGGCCCGACCGGTACGCCGTCACGACGGAGATCGCCGCCCGCGACGGCCGCGTCCTGCTCTTCCTCGACACCAAGCACGGCGTGGACCTGCTCACCCGGCACCTGCGGGCGAACGGGGTGCACGCCGCGGCGCTGCACAGCGGCAAGTCGCAGCCGCAGCGGAGCAAGACCCTGGCCCAGTTCAAGAGCGGCGCGATCACCGCGCTGGTGGCGACGAACGTCGCGGCGCGCGGCCTGCACGTCGACGACCTCGACCTCGTGGTGAACGTCGACCCGCCCACCGACCCCAAGGACTATCTGCACCGCGCGGGCCGCACGGCGCGGGCCGGCGAGTCCGGCCGCGTCGTCACCCTGGTCCTGTCGGGGCAGCGCCGCGAGATGAGCGCGCTCCTCGTCGAGGCCGGCGTCGAACCGACGGTCACCAAGGTGCGCTCGGGCGAGGCGGAGCTGAGCCGGATCACGGGCGCCAGGAAGCCGTCGGGCACACCGCTGGACAGCGACCCCGCCGCGGCGAAGCCCAAGAACACCAACGCCCCGTTCCGCGGTCTCGGCTCCAGCAAGGGCGCACCGGCCGCCGGCGGCAGTGGCGGTGGCGGCAAGGGCGGCAGCGCGGGCGGCGGCAAGTCCCGCAAGGCCGGCGAGGCGCGCAAGCTCGCCGAGGCCCGCAAGGCGGCGGCGATGCGCCGCCGCGGCCGCTGAACACCCCTCCCCCGGCGGGCAGTTGAGCATGCCCAGGACTTTGAACTCATCGATGACAAAGTCTGGACGGGATCGGCAGAAGTCTTCTAGCGTGACGGCGCAACCGTAGGCGTAATAGCTCGACCGGGGTGCAATCCGGCGGCCTCCGGTCCCGTCCTGGAGGACCGATGCATCCACGGCTGTTCCCGCGCGCCCGAAGACGGCTCACCACCCTGCTCGTCGGAGGCTTCCTGGCCGGAGGGATCTGGACCGCTCCCCCGTCCGCCGCCGCGCCCGACGACATCCCGCCGCAGGAGCCGGGCGTCACCCTGCGCGTCTTCGACACCCAGGTCCCGCTCAGCAAGCTCTGCGCGCTGAAGCCCCGGCAGACCCCCAACCACGACAAGCTCATGCCGACCGTGGACTGGTCCACGACCGACGACTTCGGCGGGTTCGCCGACAACTTCTCGGCCGAGGCGTCCGGCTATCTGGTGATCCCGAGCGACGGCACGTACACGTTCCGGCTCACCAGTGACGACGGCTCGCGCCTGACGATCGACGACCGCGAGGTCATCGACCACGACGGACTGCACGGCGCCGAGCCCAAGGACGGATCCGTCCAACTCGCCGCCGGTTCCCACCCGTTCCGCGTCGACTACTTCGAGCGGACCGGCGGCCAGCAGCTCACGCTGGCGTGGAAGCCGCCGGGCGCGGGCGACTTCACCGTCGTACCGCGCGAGGCGCTGAGCACCGACGCGGGCGTGGTCCGGGTGACCGCGCCGGGCCGCAAGGAGTGCGAGTCGGGCGCGGACAGCCCCGGCGACGGCCTGCCGCTGGCCGGCGTGCGCCCCGACCTCGACCTCACCGATCTGCGCCCCGACGGCTTCGAGCCGCAGGTCACCGGCATGGACTGGCTGCCGGACGGACGCCTCGCGCTCAGCACGTGGGGCGGGTCGCAGAACAAGGACGGCGAGGTGTACGTCCTCGACCACGTCACCGGGGACACCAGCCGCGACAAGGTGACCGTGAAGAAGGTCGCGAGCGGGCTGCGCGAACCGATGGGCATCAAGTACGTCGACGGCTCGCTGTACGTCTCGCAGAAGCACGAGCTGACCCAACTCGTCGACACCGACAAGGACTTGGTGACCGACGCGTACCGCACGGTCGCCACCTGGCCGTACGGCGGGAACTTCCACGAGTTCGCGTTCGGCCTCCTCTACAAGGACGGCTACTTCTACGTGAACCTGTCCGTCGCCATCAACTACGGCGGCGCGACCACCACCCCGCAGCCCGCGCCCGGTCGCGGCACCACGTACAAGGTCAGCAGGAAGACCGGGAAGATCCACGCGGTCGCGGGCGGTCTGCGCACGCCGAACGGGATCGGCTGGGGCCCCGACGGGGACATCTTCACCACCGACAACCAGGGCGGCTGGCTGCCCGCGTCGAAGCTGGTGCAGATCAGACAGGACCGCTTCTTCAACCACTACACGGAGCCGTCGGGCCCGTTCGACGACCAGCCCGTCACCCGTCCCGTGCTGTGGCTGCCGCAGAACGAGATCGCCAACTCCCCCAGTACTCCGCTGTACCTGAAGCAGGGGCGCTTCGCCGGGCAGATGCTCTTCGGCGACGTCACCTACGGCGGGTTGCAGCGCGCCTACCTGGAGAAGGTGAAGGGCCAGTACCAGGGCGCCGTGTTCCGCTACACGCAGGGCCTGGAGGCCGGGGTCAACCGGATCACGATGGGGCCCGACGGCGCGATCTACGCGGGCGGGCTCGGCGCCGACGGCAACTGGGGCCAGGAAGGCAAGCTGAAGTTCGGCCTCCAGAAGCTGACGCCGAACGGCGGTAACACCTTCGACGTCAAGGAGATGCGCGCGGTCCCCGGCGGCTTCGACCTGGAGTACACGCAGCCGCTGTCGCAGGCCACCGCCGAGAAGCTGGCCGAGCGGTACACGGCCGAGCAGTGGCGGTACACGCCGACGTCCGACTACGGCGGCCCGAAGATCGGCGAGGAGAAGCTCGCGGTGCGCTCGGCGACGCTCGCCGACGACGGCCGCACCGTGCGGCTGCGGCTCGACGGCCTCAAGCCCGACCGCGTCGTGCACCTGCGCTCCCCGCGCCCCTTCGCGTCCGACTCCGGCGAGACGCTGTGGAGCACCGAGGCCTGGTACACGCTCAACGCGCTGCCGGGCGAGCAGCCGCCGCCCGCCACCCTGTACGAGGCGGAGGAGGCACGCCTGACGGGCACGGCCGGCATCAACACCGACCACCCCGGCTACTCGGGCAGCGGTTTCGTCGACCGCTACAACACCGAGGGCAAGGCCGCGACGACCTTCGACGTCACCGTCCCCGAGGCCGGCGACTACGACGTGAACCTGCGCTACTCGAACGGCCCCAACCCGTTCCAGGGCACCAAGTCCCTTTCCCTGTACGCCAATGGGGACAAGCTGCGCCAGACGAAGCTGGCGTCGACGGGCACCTGGGACGCGTGGTCGACGCAGACCGAGCGCGTCACGCTCAAGGCGGGCCGCAACACGCTCGCCTACCGCTTCGACGCCGGCGACACCGGGCACGTCAACCTCGATCTGATCACCGTGCGCCCGCACGGCGCCCCGGTCGCCCTCTTCGACGGGACGGCCGCCTCGCAGGCCCAGTGGCAGCACACCGACGGGCGGCGCCTGGAGTGGCCGCTCACCGCCGAGGACTCGATGGAGGTGTGCTGCGGGGACATCCGCACCAAGGACGCGTACGGGGACTTCAAACTGCACGTGGAGTTCCGGGTGCCCCTGCTGCCCGACGACGTGACCGGGCAGAACCGCGGCAACAGCGGCATCTACCTCCAGGACCGCTACGAATTGCAGATCCTCGACTCGTACGGCGACACGACCCTCGACACGAACGAGGCCGGGGCGATCTATCTGAAGAAGGCGCCGGACGTCAACGCGGCGACGGCGCCGGAGAGTTGGCAGACCTACGACATCACGTTCCGCGCGGCACGCTTCGACGACGGCGGCAAGAAGACCGCCGACGCGCGGGTCACGGTCGTGTGGAACGGCACGAAGGTCCACGACGACGTGGCGATCGACGGTCCGACCGGCGCGGGCGCGCCGGAGGGCCCGTCGGCCGGGGCGATCCGGCTCCAGGACCACGGGAACAAGGTCCGGTTCCGCAACATCCGTGTGGAGCCGCTGAGTTGAGCACCTTCCGGTGAGGTGCGGGCCGCGCCCACGCTGTCGTGGGCGCGGCCTTCTCGCGTCAGGAGCCGGCCGACACCGGCGAGTCGGTGCGGGCGCCGACCGACCCCTGGGTCGCGGACTTCGGCACCGCCCGGTCGTCGCGCAGCGCGGACCACACCCGGTGCGCGGCCTTGTCCATCGGCAGGACGCGTCCGGCGTCCCTGGCGTCGTAGGTGACGGGCAGGGTGACCATGTGGGTACGGTCCGGGCTGATGCCCTTCAACTCCTCGGCCAGACCGAGGAGTTTGCCCGCCGAGGCGAGGCCGGAGTCCGCGCTGATGCTCTTGGTGGCGGTGTCCGCGAGGGCGTAGGACGTGGCGGGGCTGCCGAGCGGGTCCACGGTCTCGGCCCGGTGGATGAGGGCCTTCATGAACGCCTGCTGGAGCTGGATGCGGCCGAGGTCGCTGCCGTCGCCGACGCCGTGCCGGGTGCGGACGAGCGCGAGGGCGTCCTCGCCCTTCAGCCGGTGCTCACCGGCGGACAGGCGCAGCCCGCTGCCGGAGTCGTGGATCGCCCGCTCGGTGGTGATGTCGACGCCGCCGAGCTGGTCGATGAGTTTCCGGAAGCCCTTGAAGTCGACTTCGAGGTAGTGGTCCATGCGGACGCCGGACATCTTCTCCACGGTCTTCACGGTGCAGGCGGGGCCGCCCATGGCGTACGAGGAGTTGAACATGGTCTGCTGGGCGCCGGCCACGGTGCCGCCGCCGGGCTTGGCGCACGTGGGCCGCTCGACCATCGTGTCGCGCGGGATGCTGACGACAGACGCCTTCCGGTGGGTCTTGTCGACGTGCAGCACCATCGCGGTGTCGGCGCGGGCGCCGAGGACGCCGCTGCCGTACTCGCCGTGCGTTCCGGCGCGCGAGTCGGAGCCGAGCAGCAGGATGTTCATCGCCCCGTCGTGCCGGGCGGTCGGCCGGTCGTGGCCGAGCAGGGCGTTCATGTCGGTGCCCTGGATGTTCCCGTCGAGGTGCTGCCAGGCGTACGCCACCCCGCCGCCTCCGGCGACGACCAGGGCGAGGGCGCCCCATGCGACGTAGCGCAGCCCCTTCTTACGTGCCTTGTGTGCCTTGCGGGACCTGCGCGCCATGCGTCGCACCTCCTCGTCGTCGTTGTCCGTCCGGTCAGTACGCGGAGTCGACGTTGTCGATCGAGCCGTACGTGGCGGCGGCGTAGTTGGCGGCGGCGGTGATGTTGGCGACCGGGTCGGTCAGGTCGTTCGCGGTGCCCGCCACGTGGTAGGTGTCGAAGGTCGGCTGGATGACCTGGAGCAGCCCCTTGGACGGGGTGCCGTTCTGCGCGTTGACGTCCCAGCCGTTCACGGCCTCCGGGTTGCCGGAGGACTCGCGCATGATGTTGCGGTGCAGCCCCTCGTACGTACCGGGGATGCCCTTCGCCTTCATGATGTCGAGGGATTCGCGGATCCAGCCGTCGAGGGTGTCCGGGTAGGACTTCTGCGCGGTCGCGGCCTGCTTCGGCGCGGCCGGTTCGGCGGCCTGGGCGGGCGAGGGGACCAGCGTGAGCGCGGCGGCCGCGGCACCCGCGGTGGCGATCCCGGCGATCGAGATCCTGCGGATCCGGGCGGTGCGGGTGGTGGCGCGGTCGGCGGGCGTCAGCGTGGGCATACGGATGTGTCTCTCCCTGCGTTCAGTACGTCCGGACTGCCCGGAACGTCAGCCAGGGTTAGGCGCGTCCGGAGCGCGGCGCAAAGAAGTGACGTACTACCTGGGTACGCAGAAAGGACTTTCGTCCCGGCCGTTCGCCCGTCGCACAGCGGGCGGGCAGGGGCCTGCGGCGTCTACGACCGGGGTTAGCAGGTGGCGTGGCCCACATGGGAGAGGTCACAGGAAAGGCGCCACGGGAGCGTTCTCCGCGGCGCGGTCAGCCCGCCACGTCCGCGTCGGCGCGGACCGCGACGGCCCACTCGGCGACGAGCCCTTCGTACTCGCGGCGCTGGTCGTCGTTGAGCCAGCCGCCGGAGCGGAGCATGAGCAGGCGGATCTGCGCGTTGAGCTCCTCAGCGGATCGCCTGGTGCCCAGCGAATATGTGACGGACATATGAAGAACCGTAGCGTCAGGAGTGAAGCTGAAGCCAGAGCATTACACGCCATGCACGGTCTGTCACTGTCCGGTCTGTCACTGCACGGTCAGAACGATCTTTCCGCGGGTGCGGCCCTCCTGGTTGAGGCGCCACGCGGCGGCGGTTTCGGCCAACGGGAACGTGCGATCCACGTGCACCGTCAGCGCCCCCGAGTCGGCCAGGCCGGCAAGGGCCGTCAGGTCGGCGGCGTCCGGGCGGACCCACACGTAATGGCCGCCCTTGGTGGCCGCCTCGCCGTCGGTGACGGACGCCACCCGGTCACGGCTCTTGAGGAGCTGCTGCGAGATGTCCACGGCGCCCTCGCCGATGAAGTCGAGCGCGGCGTCGATGCCGTCGGGCGCGAGTTCCCGTACGCGGTCCACGAGACCGTCGCCATAGGTGACCGGCTCCGCGCCGAGCTCACGGAGGAAGGCGTGGTTGCGTTCGCTGGCCGTGCCGATCACCCGGGCGCCCAGCGCGGCGGCGATCTGCACCCCCAGGGAGCCGACCCCTCCGGCGGCGGCGTGGATCAGCACCGTCTCCCCCTTGGCCAGGCCGACCCGCTTGACGCACTGGTACGCGGTGAGGCCCGCGAGCGGCGCCCCCGCGGCCTGCTCCCAGGTGAACGCCCGCGGCTTCCTGGCCAGCGTGCGGACCGGGGCGGAGACCAGTTCGGCGTACGAGCCGTTCTGGGCCCAGTCCTTGCGGACGTAGCCGAAGACCTCGTCCCCGACCGCGAACTCCCCGGCGTCGAGGCCGACGCTCTCCACGACACCGGCGACGTCCCAGCCCGAGATCAGCGGGAACCGGACCTCCATGATCGGGTCCAGGTAGCCTGCCGCGAGCTTCCAGTCCACCGGGTTGACGCCCGCCGCCTTCACCCGGATCAGGACCTCTCCGGGTGCGACCTTCGGGTCAGGCAGTTCCAGAAGCCGCAGGTCATCGGCGGAGCCGTACTGGTCGAGCGCAATTGCCTTCATGGTTCGAGGTCGCTTTCCGACGGAATGGGATGGTCCGTACCTCGAATCTACGGTCGCCGACGGGTCCGCACCAGCGCGGATCGGTCAGTCGCCGTCCGTCGGCTCCTCGGCGTTGCGCCAGACCGTCACGTCGAGGGTGACGTACTTGCTCGGGTCGTTCACTCCCGACCTGCCGCGGTACGTGACGACGGCGATGTGCCCGGAGTCGCTGCGGACGCAGATCTCCGAACCGGCCGTCAGCTGGGCGAGGACGATCTTCTCGGTGTAGCGGGTCTCCGCGCGGCAGGTCTTCAAGGAGCCCTGCTGCGCGTTGTTGAGGAGGACCAGTTTGCCGTTGTCGGTGCCGATCTGCTGGTCGTCGGCGCTGTCGCCGCCGTAGTAGTAGTAGTACAGGTCACCGTGCATGTACATGGCCCCGGTGTCGCCGCCGTCGATCGGCTTCGGCGGGTTGTCCGCGAGCTGGAGGTAGTAGTCCTCGGTGAGATCGATGCCCTTGTAGGTCGCCGGCTTGGGGTCGGGCAGTTTGCCGCTGCCGCCGCCCTTGGCACTCCCGCCCGAGCTGCTGGAGTTACTGGATCCGGCCTGGCCGTCCCCGGACCCCTCGTCCGGCACCAGGGCACCGATGATCGCCAGCGCGGCGAAGACGCCCACCACGACCCCGGCGACGATCAGTCCCGTCCGCTTCTTCGGCGGGGGCGGTGTGGGCCACGGCCTCGGTCCGTGCATGCCCGGTCCCTGCGGGGGCGCGTAGCCGCGGTTCCACTGGGGGGCGGGCGCGGGCGTCGGGTACGGGGCCCGCGCCTGCACGGAGGGGTGGGGCGCCGTGTGCGCGTACGGGGACGGCGGCGGCGTGTGCGGGCTGAACGCGGTCGGGACGTGCGGGGGCGCCCCGAGCGGGGGCGCGGGGGTGGCCGCGGCGGTCGGCGGGGGCGGGGTGGGCGCTGCCCCGACGGGCGGGGTCGGCGCGCTAGCGGCGGGCGCCGGCGTCGGGGCTGGCTCGGGCAGGCGCAGTCGCTCGGTGATGGAGCTGGCGAAGGTCTGCGGCAGCCAGTCCTCGCCCTGGCGCAGCGGGGTCGGGGACAGCTCGTGGCACTTCGTGATGATCTCGGTCAGGCTCGGCCGGTCGGCGGGGTCACGGCTGAGGCAGTGGGTGACCAACGGCCGCAGTTCGTCCGGGAGTTGGCTGAGGTCCGGGTCCTCGTGCACGATCCGGTACAGCACCGCGTGCGAGGACCCCTCGCCGAACGCCGGCTTGCCGATCGCGGCGAAGGCGGCGATCTGGCCCAGGGCGAACACGTCGGTGGCGGGGGTGATCGTGCCGGCCGCCGCCTGCTCCGGGGCCATGAAGTGCGGCGTGCCCACGGACACGCCGGTGCCGGTCAGCGAGGTCGCGTCGGCCGCGCGGGCGATACCGAAGTCGATGACCCGCGGCCCGTCAGCGGCCAGCAGGACGTTGGCGGGCTTGAGGTCACGGTGCACGATGCCCGCACCGTGGATGACGTGCAGCGCCTCGGCGACGCCGACCGTGAGCAGGAGCGTGCTGCGCAGCGGCAGGGCGCCGTGCTGGGCGACGGCGTGCGCCAGCGAGGGCCCGGGCACGTACGCGGTGGCCAGCCAGGGCTGCTGCCCCTTGGTGTCGCCGTCGATGACGGGCGCGGTGTAGAGCCCCTGCACCCGCTGCGCGGAGCTGACCTCCTGCTCGAACCGGCGCCGGAACTCCGGGTCCTGGCTGAACTCGGGCCGGATCACCTTCAGCGCGATGGGCCTGCCGCCCGGCGTGTACGAGAGGTACACCTTGCCCATCCCACCGGTGCCCAGAACGGCGGCCAGCCGGTATCCGCCCACCACCGGCGGGTCGTCGGCCCCGAGCGGCTGAAACAGCTCCGCCGAAGGTGTCACCATGTCGCATCGTCCCCTGCTCAAGGGCAACGTCCGTCGCCCGGTCCCCGAAGTCCCCGGAAACATATCGAATCCGCGGGGCACTTCTGTGAGCACGGTCGCAACAGTCGCGCTACAACGTGCCGAGTCCGGCGCGCCGGGTGCGCGAACGGGTCGAGCTGCAGGAGCGGCGGGACCCGCACGTCGCACTCCACGACGGTTCCGGTGAGGCGGGCGACCCCGCGGCCCGCGCGCTAGCCGGCGTCTGCGTCGAGATCCTCCTCGAAGTAACTGTCGTGCCGGACACGGAAGTTCTTCAGCTCCTCGCCTCCGCGCCGGGACACCTCCGCGACCTGCTCGAAGTACTCCTCGCGCGGTGCGCCGGGCGAGAAGAGCATCAGCATCGAGAGCGGCTCGTCGGTGGCGTTCTTGAACGCGTGCAGGCCGCCGACCGGCACGTAGAGGAAGTCGCCCTCGCGGCCCGTGACCCACTTGCGTCCGTCGAAGAGCTCGAGTTCACCGGACAGGACGTAGAAGGACTCCGACATGGCCCGGTGGAAGTGTGTCTTCGCGCCGGGGGACCTCGCGCCCAACTCGACCTTGTACAGGCCGAATTCGCCGCCGGTCGACTCATGGGTGGCGAGGTAGTGGGTCGTCCCGCCGGGCGAGGAGAGGTCGGGCGGGGTCTCGGCGGGGCGGAAGACGGCGTTCACCTCACCGCGGTCACCGTGGTAGCGGGGCTCCGGGTAGTCGAGGGGCTCCAGAAAGGACATGCTGCGCTCCTTCGGTCTTGTCGTCTCACCGCATCCTGCCTCTCCTCGGCGGCAGGGAAGACAATCTTGACCCGTACGCTTGTCTCAACAGCACACCCACATCAGCCAGTTCACAGGGGGTTCCATGGCCAAGGGCTACTGGGTCAGTGTCTACCGCACCATTTCCGACCCCGAGAAGCTGGCCGCCTACAACAAGCTGGCCCGTGAGGCCGTCCAGGCCGGGGGCGGGCGGGTGCTCGCCCGCGACGGCCGGGTCGTCGCCTACGACGCCGGGATCGCCGAGCGCACCATCCTGATCGAGTTCGACTCCTTCGAGCAGGCGGTGGCGACCCGCGAGAGCCCGGCGTACAAGAAGGCCCTTGACGTCCTTTCCGACGCCGTCGAGCGCGACTTCCGCGTCATCGAGGGCCTCGACTGACGGACGTCGCGCAGTCGCAGGGCGTCCCGAACGCGCCGATGCCTTCAACTCTCCGGCGATTACGGCTACATAACCGGAGTACTCATGCCGGGGAGTTGGAGGGCGGCGCATGGCCGAGCAGGACGAGGACTTCGCCGGGCGCAAGGGCGTCGCACTGGTCGCGGGCGGAACGGGCGGCATCGGGGCGGCAGTGGTGCGCACGCTGGCCCGGCGCGGCAGCAGGGTGCTCTTCACGTACCGGTCCAACGCGACCGCGGCGGACGCGCTGGTGGCGGAAGGCCCGGACGTGCACTCCGTACGCGCCGACCTCACCGACGAGACGCGGGCCGAGGCCGCCGTGCGCGCGGCGGTCGACCGGTTCGGCGCACTGCACACGCTCGTGTACGCGGCCGGGCCGCACGTCCCGATGGTGCACCTCAGCCGCGTCCCCCCGTCCCGCCTGCGCGACCAGCTCCACTCCGACGCGCTCGCCTTCTACCACCTGGTGCACCCGGCGCTCGGCGCGCTGCGCGACAGCGGCGGAAGCGTCGTGGCCGTGACGACGGCCGCCACCCACCGCTACCCCGTACGCGACGGCCTCTCATCGGCACCGAAAGCCGCCGTCGAAGCACTGGTACGGGCCCTCGCGGCCGAGGAGGGCCGGTACGGGGTGCGGTTCAACTGCGTGGGTCCCGGCATGCTCACCGACGGCATCGCCGCCCGCCTCATCGCGGACGGCGAACTCGACGACGACGCCCTTCAGGTGACCCGCGGCAACATTCCGCTGCGGCGGTTCGGCGGCGCCCAGGACATCGCGGAGGCGGTCGCGTTCCTCGCGTCGGACCGGGCCGGGTTCATCACCGGGCAGCACCTGGCGGTGGACGGCGGGTACACGGTCTGACGCGTCACTCGGCACCGGACCCCGGTGGATCTTGGTCCGGTACGAGCGCGTCAGGCGCCCTCGGGCGTCTCCGACACCACCGTGCGGACGGGCGTGCCCGCTTCGACGGTGCGGCTGACCGTGCAGAGCCGGTCGTGGGAGGTCTTCACGGCGCGCGGGAGGATCGCGCGGGCCCGGTCCCCGGACGGTCCTTCGGGGAAGGCCACCGTGAAGACGACCTCCAGGTCCGTCAGACGGTTGCCGGTCTCGTCCTCGATCTTGTTGCCGTTGACGGTGATCGAGAACGTGGTGGGGTCCGTGTGGCGGGTGGTGGCGACCTCCACGTCGGCGGCGGAGCAGCCGCCGATCGCGGCGAGGAGGAGTTCCACGGGGGTGAAGTCGGAGTCCGCGCCGGTGCCGAAGTCGACGGTTCCGCCGCGGGCGTTGGTGGCGGTGAAGCGGCCCGCTCCGGCCCGCTCGACGGTGACGGTGCGCAGCGAGGCGCTCGGAGTCGTGGTGTCGGTCATGACGCCGAGACTAATGTCGCGGATCACCGAACCACGGCAGGCCACTTCACCGGCCCGTCCCGGCGGCGGGCGGGTTCAGCGCCGGGCGGCGAGTACCGCCGCGAGGCCGTCCCGTAGATCGTCGACGAAGTACTCGGGGACCTCGAGCGACGGGAAGTGGCCACCGGACTCGGCCACCCTCCACCGGACGATGTGCCGGTAGCGCGCCTGCGCCCAGGACCTCGGGGACTTCTCGATGTCGTACGGATAGACGGAGACGGCCGCCGGGACGTCGCCCCGGAGGTCGGGGTCGAGGGCGAGGTGGCTCTCGTAGTAGATGCGGGCCGACGACGCGCCGGTCCTGGCCAGCCAGTGCAGCGTGACGTTGTCGAGAAAACGGTCCAGGGAGATCGTCTCGAACGGGCTGTCCTCGGTGTCGGTCCACGCGGCGAACTTGTCGAGGATCCAGGCGAGCAGCCCGACCGGGGAGTCGACGAGCGCGTAGCCGATGGTCTGCGGCCGGGTCGCCTGCTGTTTCGCGTAGGCCGCAGCAGGGCCGTTCCAGAAGTCCCGCGTCTCCTCGACCCAGGCGAGCTCGGCCGCCGTCAGCCCGTCCGTCGAAAGGCCGGGCGGCGCCTGGGCGGTCGTGGTGTGCAGGCCGATGACGTGCTCCGGGAAGCGGCCGGCGAGGACCGTGGTGATCGGGCCTCCCCAGTCGCCGCCGTGGGCCAGGAAGGTGCCGTAGCCGAGCCGTCCCATGAGTTCCACCCAGGCGGCCGCGATCTTCTCGATGCCCCAGCCCGGAGTGGTCGGCTTGTCGCTGTGGCCGAAGCCCGGCAGCGAGGGGGCCACGACGTGGAAGGCGGGAGCGTCCGCGTCCTGCGGATCCGCGAGTTCGTCGATGACGTCGACGAACTCCGCGACGCTCCCCGGCCAGCCGTGCGTCATGACCAGCGGTGTGGCGTCTCCGCGCGGGGAGCGGCGGTGCAGGAAGTGGATACCGAGTCCGTCGACGGTCGTACGGAACTGCCCGATCCGGTCGAGGCGTGCCTCGAACGCACGCCAGTCGTACGCGGTACGCCAGTAGTCCACGACGTCGACGAGGTCCGCCAGGGGGACGCCCTGGTCCCATCGGTGCGCGCCGGATGCCGTGGGGCGGACGGTCTCCGCTTCCGGCAGCCGGGCCGCGGCCAGTCGTGCGCGCAGATCGTCGAGGTCGGCGTCCGTGGCGCGGGCTTCGAACGCCTGCACGTCGTGCACTCCGTGCACCGCTTGCACGTCGCTGGGCATGGGGCCTCCTGCTCGTCGGGCACCGGCCGGACATCAACGCGAACCGGCTAAGACGGTTCTAACAAGCCTCGGTGCCGGTCCGCAACCGGCTAAGGTGGTTCCATGCCCGATCGCTTTCCCGAATTCCGTCTCGGCACCGTGCCGGCGACCAGCTTCACGGCGACGCTGACGGAGCGCCGCGGCGATGCCGTCGAGCGCATTCCCGTACCGCAGCGGCTCGTCGACTGGCTGGCGGAGTACGGACTCGTCGTGGCGTCATGCACCCCTGCGCAGCTCGAACGCGCCAGGAAACTCAGGGAAGCGATCCACACCGCGCTGACCGCGGCCGCGGTGGGGGACGTGCTTCCGTCATCCGCCGTGCGGGTCATCAACGACTTCAGCACGCACGGCCGGGCCTCGGCCTTTCTGACCGCCGGGAACGAACGGGAGTGGCGGCTCGGCCCGGATTCCCGCGTGGAGGACGCGCTGAGCGTCATCGCCGCCGACGCGATCGCCATCCTCGCCGGTGAACGGAGCGGACGGCTGGCCCTGTGCGCGTCACCGACCTGCCGGGCCGCCTTCTTCGACAGCAGCCAGAGCCGTACGCGCAAGTGGTGCGAGATGAACACGTGCGGGAACCGTCAGAAGAAGGCGCGCTTCCTTGCGGGAAAGGCTGCCGTACGCGGCCCGGAGCACACCGGCGCGTGAACCGACGGCCGGCTCAACTCGCCGCTGCGCGGGCCGCGATGCGTCGCTCAAGACCCGCCTTCACGTCGCCCCATTCGCCGTCGGTGACCGAGAACATGGCCGAGTCCCGCAGCCGTCCGTCCTCGCCGGGCGCCCAGGAGAGGGACCAGTTGCGCAGGACGCCCTCGAAGGTGGCGCCGAGAGCCGCGATCGCGGCGCGGGAGCGCTGGTTGCGGGCGTCGGTCTTGAGGTCGACGCGGTGGACGCCCCACTCCTCGAAGGCGTACGTCATCAGCAGCAGCTTGGCCTCGGCGTTGATCGTGGTCCCCTGGGCCGATGCGCCGAGCCAGGTGAACCCGACCTCGACCGCGCGGAGTCGGTCACGGCCCGGCCAGGTCCGCAGGTCCCAGAAGGCCGTGCATCCGACCGCCCTGCCGTCGGCCACCCGGATCTGCGCGAACGGGATCAGTCCCTTGCGGGACAGCTGGGCCTGGACGTAGTCCTTCACCTCGTCGCAGCGCGGCACCATGGTGAACCCGTACGAGGAACGGTCCTCTTCCACGGCCAGGGCCAGCTCAGGAGCGTGGTCCAGGGTGAGCGGCTCCAGGCGGACGGAGGCGCCGGACAGGACGGGAACATCGGGGCTCATGCCGCGGAGCCTAGGTCAACTGCCCTGCCGGCGCCTGCCGTTATTGCCGGGCGGGTGAGCGGCGCGGACGGGTCAGGGGTCGCGTCCGGCTCAGCCGTCGAGTTCGGGCCGCGGGAGTCCCATCGCGTTCGGGAACGGGATCGCGTCGGCGTCGACGATCCGTCGGACGAGGGGGCGCAGGCACGCGTCGAGCCGGCCGGTGTCCGCCGGGCCGAGCGCGGCGAGGGCGGGTGCGGCCAGCCGTTCGGTCGCCGCTTCGATCGCCCGGCGTCGGCGGCGTCCCTCGGCGGTGAGAGTTCCGTCGGCCGTGAGCCACCCGCGCTCGCGGAGCCGGTCCGTGGCCGCCGCCCATTCCGTCCGGGTCCAGCCGCGGTGGTCGCGCTGCGCCTGCGGCGACGCGCCGAGGGCCACCGCGACGACATTGGCCTCGCAGCCGTCCAGGCCGGCGTCGAGCAGCGCGGCGATGTGGCCGTCGCCGCGGAATTCGCGCAGCGCGGTCGCCGCCCACCACAGCGCCAGATGCGGTTCGTCGGGTACGGGCACGGCGGCGTGCGCGGCGAAGAGGGGGCGGCCCGCGCGGGGAGCGGCGTCGACCGCGCGGCGGGCCAGCGCGGCGGCCTCCGCCGTGGACGGCTCGGCGACGAGGCCCCCGAGGATCCGCCGCAGCGAGCGGTCCACGACGTCGAGCCGGGCGGCGAGCGCGGCCTCGGGCGAGCAGTACGCCCAGGCGTCGGGGAGCGCTCGGGCCACCCTTGCGGGGGCGAAGTTGTAGAACGTGGCCGTCACCACGTCGGCGGGCACGGCGCCGAGCGCGGCCGAGCGGGAGGCGAAGTAGCCCATCCAGAAGCCCTTGAGGCCCTCGGTGGCGTAGCCGGGTCCTGCTTCGGGGGCGAAGTACACGGTGGCATGACAGGTCTCGAGGCGGCGCCAGATCTCTTCCATGGTCAGGAGCCTCCGCGCCGGGCCAGCAGGTAGGCGCGCCGCGTGTCGACCTCGCCGGCGTAATGGGCGCGCTCCATGCTCATCTCCACGGTGAACCCAGCTTCCTCCAACAGGCCTGCGATGCGCGCGGGTTGGAGGAAGCGGAAGTCGAGGTCGACCTCGTGGCCCCACCACTCGTCGAGGTGCCGGGTCTCCTCGCCGACGTGGAAGGCGAAGAGGGCGAGGCCGGTCGGGCGCAGGACGCGCGCGGCCTCCGCAAAGGCGTGGGGCAGTTCGCCCGGAGCGAGGTGGATGATCGAGTACAGGGCGACGAGGGAACCGAACTCACGGTCCGCACCCGGCAGTTCGAGGAGGTCGCCCTGACGGAACTCGACCTTCGGGAAGCGGCTGCGGCCCGTCTCCACCATGGCCGGGGACAGATCGATGCCGACCGTGCTCGCTCCCCGCTCGGCGAGCCAGGCCGCGACGTGGCCCGGTCCGCAGCCCAGGTCGGCGATCGGGGCGCCCGGCTCGGTCTGTTCGAGGAGGGAGGCGAGCAGCGCGCGGTCGAGCGGCTTTCCCGCGAGCTCGTCGTGCAGGCGGGCGGTGTAGTCGTCGGCCACGGTGTCGTAGCTGCGTCGTACCACGTCATGATCGGGCATGCCGGGCACGATGCCACAGGCGCGCGCTCGCGCCAACGGCGCGCGTGGGTACGGTCCTTGGCGGCAGCACGGTCACCGTGCCGCCGTCCTGTGGGACTGCTCCTGCACCACCCTGATCCACTTCCACCCGTACTCGACCCGGACCGTCAGGCCGGGCCGGTCGGGGTCCGAGCCCCTGAAGACCTGGGAGGGCTCGGCGCCCGCGGCCCCGTTCGCGTACAGTCCGCAATCGGTCAGGGAGTTGAACAGATCGGAGAGGTCGGTCGAGCGGTCGTAGGGGTTCGTGTACTCCAGATAGGTCTGGCGGGCCACCGCCCCGCCGGTCCCCGTGTAGTGCCAACTGCCGCCCCGGTGCTCGCCGGGCGACGCCTTGCTCTTCGGCAGGATGTCCGGTCCGCAGGCATTCAGGTCGAAGCCGACCCATGCCAGCGGCCAGCCTTCCTCCGGCGCGCCCTCCTTCGTGCGCGCCCAGTGCCGGCTGCCGTCCCGCGGCAGGTCCGTGGCCGGGCCGAGCAGGATCGTGCCGTTCTTGCGGTACGGCGTCGACTCCGGGAACGCCGACGCGCTCTGCGACACCTTCATTCCCGGCCCGCTCGCCGGTCGGGCTTCCTGGCCGCTTCCCGGCACCGCCCACAACACCCCGGCCAGGACCGCCGCCACGGCTCCCCCGGCGGCCAGCATGCGCCTGCGGCCGGTGCGGCGCGCGCCGCGGGCGCGGAGGGTGGCGGCGTCGGGCAGGGACAGCGTCACGTCGTCAAGCAGTTCGTCGACCTCAGGCATGGTGCGCGGCCTCCTTGGCGGCGGTCTGGGCAGCGGCGTTCACGGACGGCGTCGCGCGGTCGCCCAGACGCTCGCCGAGGATCTTCCGGGTCCGGCTGAGACGGGTGCGTACGGCACCGCCGGAGGCCCCCGTCTCGCGGGCCACCTGTTCCACGGGCAGGTCGAGAAGGTGGTGCAGCACGATCACCTGCCGCTGCTGCGGCGTCAGTTCGCGCAGCGCCTCGATCAACGCGACCCGGTCCGCGGAGAGTTCGGGCAGGTCCGCGTGCGGGCCGTGTCTGCGGTGCGCGAGCAGCCGGCCGCGCGTTCTGCGCCACGTGCTGATCGCGAGCCGCGAGGCGACGGTCCGCACCCACGGCAGCGGGTCCCCTTCGCGCACCAGCCGGTCCCAGCGCTGCCAGGCCCTGACGTACGCCTCCTGCACGGCGTCCTCCGCCTCGGCCAGGTCGCCGGTCATGGCGTAGACCGTGGACACCAGGCGTTTGGCGGTGGCGGTGTAGAAGGCGTCGAAGCCCTCGGCACCGCGGTGCCCGGCCGGACCGCCGCCGGGGTCGTGCGCGCCGTCCGTCATCATGCGTCTCCCCAGGGGCGTGTCGTCTGCGGCTGGCTCTGACTCTCGTCCTCAACACGCGTGACGGGGCGGGGATGTTACACACGGATGCGCGGCGGCGGTCCGGCCGGGTGCTTGTACGGCTGCCGGGCTACAGGTCGAGTTGGTACTGGTGCGTCGTGTGCGTGAGCGCGTAGCCGAGGCTGTCGTTGATCTGCCTCATGGGTGCGTTGCTCTCGGCGGTGTCCGTCAGGAGGCCGCCGAGACCGGGATGGCGCTCTTGGGCGTACCGGATCGATGCGGCCTTCATCCACCGGCCGAGACCGTGTCCACGGTGCTCGGGCAGCACGCCGGTGCCGTAGTGCTGGCCGTCGCCTCTGCCGTCGCCGGGGACGACCAGTTCGGTGAACCCGGCGATCGAACCGTCGGACGCGTCGACGGCGACGACGGTGTGCAGGAGGTCGCCGCGCTGTTCGACGGCCCGCGCCGCGGCCCGGAGCCGGTCCACGTCCCAGGTGACCCTGCCGTAGTCGGTGTCGTCCATGGGCATGTCGTCCATGGCACGGCGCGAGGCGGCGAAGGTCTCGGCGAGGTCGTCGGGCACGGTTCCGTGCCAGGACCTCAACCGGTAGCCGGGATGCGGGCGTTCGACGACGCGGGTGAGGGCGGCCGGGTCCGTGTCGGCGAGCGGCAGGCGGGTGTACCTGAGGGTGAGGACCTTCCTGAACCCGTGGGCGGGCAGGAAGTGGTCGCCGGGCGATCCGGCCTCGGCCTGCGCGATGACGCAGCGTCGAACCTCGGCCCGGGCGGCGGTCACGGCGGCGTCGGCGAGCGCGGAACCGACGCGCTTGCGTCGTTCCGCGGGATGGACGGCGAGGGTCAGTTCGGCCAGGTGCTTCTGGTCGGGGCTGTCGAACAGGCGGAGGAAGGCGGATCCGACGGGATGCGATTCGGCGTCGGACGCCAGCCAGGCGAGACGTCGGCTGTTCGCGCCGTGAACGGGGTCGGTCAGTGGGGTGATGCGAGGCGACAAGGTGTCTCCGTCGTGAGGAGGTGGCAAGGGGCAGTACGCGGACTCACCTGCTGGGCACTCCTGCGCATGTGCTCCACACCTCCTCGTCGACGGCGCCGGCCCCGACGGCATCGGACGGCATCGGTCGGCTGGGAGAACTTAGCTGGCCGCCGCCCTCGCGGCAAAGGAATAAAGGAACTGATCGGCGAACTGCGTGCAGTCCGGGGTCGGCCGGGCAGCCCCTAGGACCCGCCGCCCGCACCCACCGCGCGGCCCGCGAGCCACGCGGCGATGCGCTCCCGAAGCACGCGGTCGGCGCCACCCTGCCACGATGCGAAGCGTTCCAGGTGCCGCAGGACGTTCTCGGAGCGGTCGGGGTGGCCCACCGCGAGGACGTCGACGCCCCGCTCCCCCGTCGAGCAACTGATGTACACGCCGCTGTCGAGCGCCAGCATCCCGAAGCCCGGATGGCCCGCGTGAATGCCGAGGAACGCCGATGCCGCACCCCGGCCCATGACGTCCCAGCGGTCCAGGAGCCGGACCCTGGTCCACACCGGGGGTGCGGCGCGGCCGGCGCCGTTCATGTCCCGCACATAGGCGCTGTGGCTGCGGGTGCCGACCGGGAGCATGAGGAGGAACTCGCGTCGCCGCCCGGGGTCGAAGAGGCCGGTGGAGGTCGCCAGTTCGTACCAGTCCTCGTTGAGGCGCTCCACGAGTCGTGGGGCCTCGTAGGGGTGGGAGAAGCCGCCGACGATGTCCTCGCGACGGTAACCGTGGACGAACGGCATCGTGCCGTCGGGCACGGCGTTCGGGATCACCTCGATGCCGGCTCTCCGCAGCGGCCGGTACATTTTGCGTTCGCGCTCCTGGATCCCCACAGACAGCTGTTCTATCAGGCTCGCGCGGGGACCCTGCCGGGCGCCTGGGGAGCCTCGTGGGCCCCGCATCGCACGGCGACTCGCCTGACGGGCTGCTGCCGCCACCGGATCCGTACCGGCCCACGCCGCCCGCGGCGGGCGGCGCAGATGCGGACGCCGCGTTCAACGCCAGTATGTACGGGAGCACCGCCGCGCGGGTCTGGGCGTGCGGCAGGTCGTACGTACTGCCGAGGAGAGGGCGAGCGCCGGCAAGTAGGCGCCGTACAGGGCCTGTTCGTGTCCTCCGAGGCCGTGCGGGGTGCCCGCATCGAACCCATGCAGTGCGCAAGGGCGTTGAGGTCCGAGGCCACGCTCGGCGCGACAGGAAGGGAGATGGTCGGCGTCGGGGAAGTCGTCATGACCGTTCCCTGCCCGCCTCGCCCCCCTGGTCATGACATCGACTGCGTGTTAAGACGCCCTCGTCGTCGCCGTCATCGCCGTCACCGTCACCGTCATCGAAAGGTCCCGGCGTGGAGAGCATCACCAAGAACCGGCAGTCGCCCGACGTCCTGCGCGCCGTGATCGCCCGCGCCTACGGGCCCGGGCAGGTGCCGACCGGGGACGCGTGGGCGACCGAACTGGGGCACGGCTTGTTCAACGTGGCCTACCGCATCCGGCTGCGCGACGGCGCCGAGGTCGTCCTGAAGATCGCGCCGCCGCCGCACGTGGAGGTGATGACGTACGAGCGCGGCGCCATGGCGATCGAGCTGGCGACCTTGGAGCTGCTGGCCACCCGCACCTCCGTGCCGGTCCCCGAGGTCCACTTCGCCGACCGGAGTCACGAACTGATCGACGCCGACTACTTCTTCATGCCGTACGTCGACGCCGACAACCTCGCCCTCGTCAAGGACGGGCTGACCCCCGCCGAGCGCGACGCCTACAACGAGCAGCTCGGCGCGGCCAACCGGGAGATCAACTCCCTTGCCGGGCCCGGCTTCGGGCCACTGGCCGGGCCGTACGACCCGAGCTGGCGGCGTGTGTTCACCGGCCTCGTCGAGGACGTCCTTGCCGACGGGGAGCGCCGCGCCGTCGACATCGGCCGGGAGTACGACACCGTACGCACGGTGCTGGCCGAGCACGCCACCGCCCTCGACGAGGTCACCGAGCCGCGCCTGATCGAGTGGGACCTGTGGGACGGCAACGTCATGGTCCGCGACGGCAAGATCGCCTGCGTCATCGACCACGAACGCGCCTTCTACGGCGACCCGTTGATGGAGGTCTGCTTCGCCGGCACCCAGCTGCCCGCCTTCGGCGACCCGACCGCTTTCATGCGGGGCTACGGACGTGCGGAGCTCACGGAGAACGAGCGGGTGCGCCGCCGTCTGTACTGCCTCCACCTGATGCTGATCATGGTGATCGAGACCGTGTACCGCGGCCACACCGACTCCCACGCCTACGACTTCGCGCGCGGCGAGCTCGATACGGTCATGGCGCTGCTGGGGCGCGCGGCGGAGCGTTAGAGCGCGCCGCAGGCACTGCTCCCGCGAGTGCCCTCATCGTCCCGTTCCGCGGCCCGGGCGCCACATGGTCGTGACGACGTGGCCGGTGGCGGTGGTGATCTCGCCGCGCGGGGTGAAGCCGACGCTCTGGTACCGAGCGAGGTTGGCGGGGTTGGTCGACTCCAGGTACGCAGGGGCTCCCTGGGCGTCGACGCGCTCGAGACTCTCCGCGAGCAGCCGCATGCCGAGTCCCTTGCCTCGGTGGTCGTCGTGCACTCCGAGAAGGGTGAGGTAGAAGAACGGCTCCTGCGGGAGTGCCGCTGTCAGCTGCTCGCCGATCGCCAGGACCGCCTTGGCCACGTCCGGTCCTGCCGCCCGCTCCAGCACAGGCCCCATGCCCCTTTCCTCTTCCGGGGTGAGTTCGGCGCCGCCCGGCGGGATCCACACGGCCACGGCTTCCGCGCCGGGCGTGACCAGCGTCCAGGGGTAGCGCAGGGCGGAGGTCACGTACAGACGCCACATCGCCGCCGCCTGCACAGCGCGCAGCGCGGGGTCGGGGAAGGCCGGGCCCCACACCGGATCGCGGAAGAAGGCGGTGGTCAGCGTGGAGACCATGGCGTCGATGTCTGCGGCGGAAGCGACCCGGGCCGCGGGGCGATACGTACTGGTCATCGCCGTACCGTAACCGCAGGTGGCGGCCCTGCGGACAACGGATTTCGTCGAATTCAGGCGCCCCCGCCTCCGCTGCCTCCGCCCCGGGCACCTCTCCCTCGCGCGTGATTCGAGCACACCAACGCTTGATTCGAGCGCGAAGACCCGGCATGGTTCTCGCATCAGCACCCCAACCCCCTGTTCCGGCGGCGAAGAGGTACCTCATGGACGAGATCGACCGGGCCATCCTGCGCGAGCTGCAGGTGGACGGGCGGATCCCCTATGCCGAGCTGGGACCGAAGGTGGGGCTCTCGCCGTCGGCCGCACGACTGCGGTTGCAGCGCCTGATCGACGCCAAGGCGGTGCAGGTGGTCGGGGTGACCGACCCGATGACCATGGGCCATCAGACGATGGCGCTGCTCGGACTGCGCGTCGACGGCGACCCGCGCGCCGTGGCCGACGAACTCTCCCGGCACGACGAGGTCGTGTACGCGGTGCTCACCGCCGGAACGTTCGACCTGTTCGTCGAGGTCGTCTGCCCGCGCCCCCACGACCTCCTGGACTTCGTCAACGACGTCGTACGGGCCGTCGAGGGCGTCACGGCCGTGGAGAAGTTCCCCTACTTCGGGATCCACACCCACCGCTTCCTGTGGCACGTCGACTGAGACCTCCGCCTCCCTCCCGCGCCCCCCGTCACCCCGCACCCCGTACTCCGTCGAGGACCCAGGCATGCCGCGCTCCGAGCACCGCACGACGATCGACTTCTTCGCCGAGGACGCGCTCCCGGCTCCCCGCACCACGCTCGAAGAGGCCGAGCTCATGGCGTGCCGGCGCCTCGGCATCGACGACGGCGTGCGAGCGGAGCCGCTCGGCAGCCAGCAGGACGCCAACTTCCTGCTGCGGGACGCGACTTCGGCGATCCAGGCGGTCCTGAAGATCGCCAACCCGGCCTTCGGTCCCACGGAGATCGAGGCGCAGGACGCCGCCGCCGACCTGATCGCCGCCGCCCACCCCGACCTGCGGGTCGCCACCGTCCTGCGCCACCCGGACGGCACCCCGCTCCGGACCACGGTCGACACCGACGGCGGTCCTGCCGTCGCCCGGCTGCTGCGGCACCTGCCCGGCGGCGCCCTCTCCGGGCCACGCCACCTGTCCCCCGGCACGGTGGCGGCGATGGGCACGATCGTCGCCCGAGTGAGCACCGCGCTGCGCGAGTTCAGCCACCCGGGCCTCGACCGCGTCCTCCAGTGGGACCTGCGGTACGCCGACCGTGTCGTCGCCCTGCTCGCCGGGCACATCACCGAGCCCGAGCGCCGGTCCGCCGTCCAGGAGGCCGCCGCCGAAGCCTGGAGTCGCGTCCAGGCGGTCGCGGACACGCTGCCTCGGCAGGCCGTGCACCTGGACCTCACCGACGACAACCTGATCCGCGACCCCGCCGGTCGCGTCCCGATGCCGGACGGCGTCATCGACTTCGGTGACCTGACGACGAGTTGGGCGATCAGCGAACTGGCCGTCTCGCTCTCCTCCGTCCTCCACCACGACGGCATCGAACCGCATCACGTACTGCCCGCCGTCCGCGCCTTCCACGCGGTACGCCCCCTCGCCGCCGCGGAGGCCGAGGCGCTCTGGCCGCTCGTGGTGCTGCGCGCCGCGGGCCTCGTCGTGAGCGGACGGCAGCAGGCCGCCGTCGACGCGGACAACGCGTACGCCACGTCCGCGCTGGACCGCGAGTGGCGGATCTTCGAGCAGGCCGTCTCCCTGCCACTGCCGGCGATGAGCCGACTCGTCAAGGAGGCGACCGGCCACGCCGACGCCCCTGTCACGGTCACCGCTCCCCGACTCCCCTTGCTGCGCGGCATATCCGCCGACCGCGTCGCCGTACTCGACCTGTCCGCCGAATCCGACGCCATGGACGGCGGAGCCTGGCTCTACGCCGACACCGACACCGACGCCGACGCCGAGGAGACGCTGTCAGCCGCCGCGCTCGCGAGCGGCAGCGCCGCGACCGTCACGCGGTACGCGCAGCCACGACTGAACCTGGCCCGGCCCCTCTCGATGCACTCCCCCGCGACGGTCCCGACCGGCGTCGACCTGCGACTCGGCGAGACGGCTGTCCTTCAGGCCCCCGAGCCGGGGCAGGTCCGCTCCGCGGGCCCGGGCGTCGTGGAGATCACCCAGGGCGCTCTCCTGCTCACGGCGACGTTCCCGGCCACGACCACACCTTCCGTGGCCACCGGGGCGACGGTCCGGCCGGGCGACGACCTCGTCCGCCTCCCCGCCGGAAGCCGTGCCCACCTCACCCTGCGCACGTCCGACAGCCCCGCCGTCCCGCCTCTGGTCCGCCCCGAGTACGCCGCCGCCTGGCTGCCGTTCACGGCCGACCCGGCCCCGCTCCTGGGCCTGGCGCCCACCGACGACGCCCGGCCGGCCGACACGGATCTGCTGGAGCGTCGCGGCTCCGTCTTCGCGACCGTCCAGGGGCACTACTACGCCACCCCGCCCCGGATCGAACGGGGTTGGCGCCACCATCTGCTCTCCACCGACGGCCGCGCCTACCTCGACATCGTCAACAACGTCACCCCGCTCGGTCACGCCCACCCCCGCGTCGAACAGGCGGTGACCCGCCAGCTCCGGCGTCTGAACACCAACTCGCGGTTCCACTACGCGTCGGTGGTGGAGTTCACCGAGCGTCTCGCCGCCCTGCTGCCCGACCCGCTGGACACGGTGTTCCTGGTCAACTCCGGCTCCGAGGCGGTGGACTTGGGCCTGCGCCTCGCGATCGGCGCGTCCGGCCGCCCCGACGTCGTCGCGGTGCGGGAGGCGTACCACGGCTGGACCTATGCCTCGGACGCCGTCTCCACCTCCCTCCAGGACAACCCCAACGCCCTGGCCACACGCCCGAGTTGGGTGCACACCGTCGACTCGCCCAACACGTACCGGGGCCGCCACCGCGGCGCGGACGCGGCGCGCTACGCGCCGGAAGCCGTCGCCGTGATCGACGAACTCGCCGCCACCGGCCGGCCCGCGGGGGCGTTCATCAGCGAGGCGTTCTACGGCAACGCGGGCGGAGTCGCCCTGCCCGACGGCTACTTGGCCGAGGTGTACGCGGCGGTGCGGCGCCACGGCGGGTTCGCGGTCGCCGACGAGGTCCAGGCCGGGTACGGCCGGCTCGGCCACTGGTTCTGGGGGTTCGAGCAGCAGCAGGTCGTGCCCGACATCGTCTGCGTCGCCAAGGCCATGGGCAACGGGCATCCCCTCGGCGCCGTCATCACGTCACGGGCGATCGCCGACCGGTACCGCGAGCAGGGTTACTTCTTCTCGTCCACCGGCGGCAGCCCGGTCTCCAGCGTCGTCGGCCTCACCGTCCTGGACGCGCTGCGCGACGAGGACCTCCAGGGCAACGCGGTCCGCGTCGGCAGCCACCTCAAGCGCCGCCTACAGGAATTGACGGGCCGTCACCCGCTCGTCGGCGCGGTCCACGGATCAGGCCTCTACCTCGGTCTCCAACTCGTCCGCGACCGGGCCACTTTGGAACCCGCCACCGAGGAGACCGCCGAACTGTGCGATCGGATGCTCGACCTGGGCGTCGTCGTCCAGCCCACCGGCGACCACCTCAACATCCTGAAGATCAAGCCGCCGTTGTGCATCGACACGGCAGCGGCGGACTTCTTCGCCGACGCGCTCGACCTGGCCCTGACCCAACTCGGTCACGCCGCCTGATCCTCGTACCACCGCCGTCACCTCCCCCGAAAGAGAGCGAAGCTGATGGACACGATCGTCGTGGGCGCCGGTGTCGCCGGCCTCACCGCAGCGCGGCTCCTGCACGCCGCGGGGCAGCGCGTGCTCGTACTCGAAGCACGCGACCGCGTCGGCGGCCGGATGTGGACGGACCGCACGGCGGGCTTCTCGGTGGACCGGGGCGCCTCGTGGATCCACGGCCTCACCGGCAACCCGCTCACGGACCTCGTCCCGGCGTTCGGCATGGAGACCCACGAGTTCACGGTCGGCAGCTTCCAGGCGGGCGGCCGCCCGATCGCCGACCACGACGAGTCAGGGCGCCTGCTGGACGCCGACGCGACCCGGCGGTGGACCGATGACGTCGACACGGCGGACGCGCTCTTCCAGCGGACCATCGCGGATTCCGGCCACGACGAGAGCTACGCCACCGCCGCCGAACGCACCCTCGCCGCGACCGGCTTGACCACCGAACGCGCCGACCGGGTCCGCGCGTTCTACCGGCACCGCACGGAGGAGCAGTGCGGCGCCGAGGCCGAGCAGGTCGCCGCGCACGCCCTCGACGAGGACGCCATCGAGGGCGACGAGGTGATCTTCCCCGGCGGCTTCGACGTACTGCCCCGCAAGCTCGCCGAAGGCCTCGACGTACGCCTGGGAACGACCGTCACCGCGATCACCAGGTCGTCGTCCGACGGCGTACGCGTCGACACGCGCACCGAGTCCTTCGAAGCCGCCCAGGTGATCGTCACGGTGCCGCTCGGGGTCCTCAAAGCGGGGACGATCGAGTTCACCCCCGCTCTCCCCGACACCGTCGCGGGCCCGATCGACCGGCTCGGCATGGGCGTCTTCAACAAGGTGTTCCTCCAGTTCCCGCAGCGGTTCTGGCAGGACGACGTCTACGCGATCCGCCGGCACGGCAAGCCCGGCTTCCCCTGGCACTCCTGGTACGACGTCTCGGCCGTCAGCGGCGAACCGATGCTGCTGACCTTCGCGGGCGGCGCCTGGGGCCGGGAGATCGAGCGGAAGACCGACGAGGAGATCGTCGCCTCGGTCCTCGACGCGCTCCGCGCGCTCTACGGCGCCTCCGTCCCCGACCCCGTCGCCCACTGGATCACCCGCTGGGGCAGCGACCCGCTCGCCCGAGGCTCGTACTCGTACGTCGCCGTCGGCTCCTCCCACGACGACCACGACGCCCTGGCGGGCCCCGTCGACGGCGTGCTGCACTTCGCCGGCGAGGCGACGTACGCCCACGAACCCGCCACGGTCCACGGGGCACTCCTGTCGGGGCACCGCGCGGCCGAACGGATTCTCGGAGCACCGATCCCTCTCGGCGAGCTCACGCGGGACGTCCGCCAGGAGTGACGGTCACGGGATGGCGCACCACCCCGTCGAACAGGTAGCCCTGCGTGTTGGCGACGGCGGTGTCCGGCTGTGTGCGGGCCGCCGTGTCCGTGGCACGGGCCAGCAGGTGCGCGGGTCCGGGCGTGCCGGGCGTCCAGGGCACGGACCAGCGGGTCCAGGTGCCGGAGTGCGGGCGGTCGTGCAGCCGGGCGGGGCGCCAGCTCGCGCCGCCGTCGGTGCTGATGTCGACCCGCGCGATCGCGCCGGCGCCCGACCAGGACCGACCGTGCAGCACCTGCCGCTGCCCTGCCTCGAAGGTCGCGCCGCTCGCCAGCTCGAAGGCGCTCTTGACGGTCTGCCGGGTCAACGGGGCGCTGCCCTCCGGCGGGTGGGCGGGGCCGAACAGCCGGTAGAAGGTGGTGTTCCACGGCGAGAACAACGGCTGCGCGGACACCTCGATGTCCCCGACCCATTTGATCGAGGCGATCCCCACCCACGAGGGCACGAGCACCCGCACCGGGTGACCGTGGTCGTACGGCAGCGGCTCCCCGTTCATCTCGTACGCGAGCAGTACGTCGTCGAGCGCCTTGGCCAGCGGCAGCGGTCGCCGCACGCGGCCCAGGTTCTCGCCGCCGCTCACGAACTCGGCGTCCAGGCCGCGCGGTTGCACGTCCACGGCGTACGCGGAAAGGCCCGCCCTGCGCAGTACGTCGCCCAGGCGCACCCCGCGCCAGCGCGCCACCCCGACGGCGCCCAGCGTCCAGGCCGTGCCGGTGATCGGCTCGCCCTGCTGCGTGGCGTAGTAACTGCGGCCGTTTCCGGCGCACTCGACGAACGCGGTGCGGGTCACGGCGGGCAGGGCCCGCAGGTCGTCGTAGCCGAACTCCACCGCCCGGTCCTCGCCGGGCGCTCCGCGCAGGCCGTCGCCCCACAGCCGCAGCCGCCAGTCGGCGGCGTCCAGGACGGGGGTCGCGGTGTGGTTGCGGACGAAGAAGCGTTCGTTGGGGGTGTGATGGCCGGTTCCGCGCAGCGCCTCCCAGCGGGTCTCGGCGTTGGTGCCGCGCGGGATGAACCACTCGGGCGGCAACGGCTTGACGATCGTCGGGCCGTCGGCGCGCGCCTGGTTCGCGGCGGGAAGCGCCGTGGCGGCGGCGGTCGCGGCGAGCAGGGTGAGCAGCCGACGCCGCGTCACCCCGTCGGCCCGGGCCTCTCCGGCGAGCCACTGGCGCAGTCTGTGGCGGTCGTAGGCGGTCTCGTGGTGGGCGGCGGAACCGGCAGGGGACATGGTGATCCTCGTCAGGGGTGGCGGCAGGTGTCGTACGCGGCAGGGCACGGAGGCAGGTGAGCCCGACAGGCCTGTGGAGGTCGACGGCGGGTGTGCGACGTGGCCGTCGGAGCGAAGAACCGAAGTGGAGAACCGGGGAAGTACCGGGTGAGGGGCCGTCAGCCGAGGGGCCGACACAGCGCCGCGGCCACGCGGACGAGGTCCACGGCGCGGCGGCGGGTCAATGGCTCCGGTGCGGGCATGACGGGATGCAAACACGTGGCACGACGGGTGTCAACGGGGCGCCTGCGCAGGGGTGTTGGCGTAGTCGCGCCATCCCACCCCAGGGCCGGAACCGGCATCGGAGGAACTGACAGGACGAAAAGGTCACCACCGGCTCGACGAGGGCGCGAAGGTGTCGGTGCGCGGCGCCGCGGCCGCCGACACGACCTTCCCCTGGCTCACACCGCCCTGGGCACGGCCCGGTAGTTGAGCGTTCACATCTTCTGCCTGCGCAGAGCAACCTTTTGAGGCGTCGGTGGCCACTAGGAGCCGGCCCCGTCCACAGCAGTGGCCGGGTCCGACGGCTTCCCATGCACAACAGCCAAGGAGAACACCCCCCATGAACAACCCCCGCAACAGCCCGGCACATGGCAGGCAGCGCGGACGCCACCGCCGCCGCTGGACCGCGACCGGCCTGCTGCTCGGCGCTCCCGCCGCCGTCGTGCCGTACCTGCTGTTCACGCAGGACGACTCACAGGCCGCCACGGTCGACGCCACCGCCTCCTACCGGCTGGTCTCGGTGCACAGCGGCAAGGCCCTCGACGTCGACGGCTCCACCGCCGACGGCACCCGGGTCCGGCAGCGGACCGACCGGAACACCGCGGGCCAGCAGTGGAGACTGCGGCCCGTCGGGGACGGCTACTACGAGCTGGTCAACCGGGGCAGCCTCAAAGTCCTCGGTACAGCGCGGAGTTCGGCCGCGAAGGGTGCCGCCGCCGAGCAGCGGACCGACAGCTCCTCCACCGCACAGGAGTGGAGGATCAAGAAGGTGGGCGACTCCGGCGCCGTCACCTTCACCTCCCGCAAGAGCGGGCAGGTCCTGGCCGTCGCCGACAGCTCCACGGCGGACGGCGCGGCGGCCGTCCAGTATCCGGCCGCGAGCAGCGGCGCCGGCGGGCAGTGGAGGCTGGTGAAGGTGGCCCGCACGCAGGCCACGGCCGCGGCGGCCGGACCGTACGCGTGGCGGAACGCCCAGGTGGTGGGCGGCGGTTACGTCACCGGACTGGTGTTCAACCCGCGTGAGCAGGGCCTCCTGTACGCCCGAACCGACATGGGCGGCGCGTACCGCTGGGACACCGGCGCCGAGCAGTGGATCCCGCTGACCGACTGGATCGGCGAGAAGGACTGGAACCTGCTGGGCATCGACGCGCTGGCCACCGACCCCGTCGACCCCTCCCGCCTTTACCTCTCCGCGGGCACGTACACGAACGACTGGGCGGGCAAGGGCGCGATCCTGCGCTCCACCGACCGGGGCCGCACCTTCAAGCGCACCGAACTGCCCTTCAAGGTGGGCGGCAACGAGGACGGTCGCGGAGCCGGCGAACGCCTGGTCGTCGACCCGTCGGACCACTCGCGCCTGCTGCTCGGCTCGCGCAAGAACGGGCTGTGGCGGTCCGCCGATTACGGGGTGACCTGGAGCCGGGTGGCGTCCTTCCCGGCCAGGGACGACGCGGGCGTCACCTTCGTGACGTACGGGCCGAAGGGCAGCGGCACGGTGTACGCCGGTGTCGCCGACAAGTCCGCGCCCCTGTACCGGTCGACGGACGGCGGTGCCACCTGGCGCGCCGTCGCCGGACAGCCGACCGGGCGGATCCCGCAGCACGGTGCCGTCACGAGCGACGGCACGCTGTACCTCACGTACACCGACAACCTCGGGCCCAACGGCGTGACGGGAGGCTCGGTGTGGAAGTACACGCCGGGCGGCGGGAGTTGGAAGGACATCTCCCCCTCGAAGGGCTCGTACGGGTTCGCGGGCCTGGCCGTCGATCCGCGCAGGCCCTCCACGGTGATGGTCACGACGCTGGACCGCTGGTACCCCGAGGACGAGATCTACCGCTCCACCGACAGCGGCTCGACGTGGAAGGCGCTCGGCGGGACGGCGAAGCGCGACGCCTCCGGCGCCCCGTACGTCGGCACGCACACCGGGCACTGGATGACCGCTCTGGCCATCGACCCGTTCGACTCCGGACATGTCCTGTACGGCACCGGCAACGGAATCTGGCGCAGCAAGGACGCCGACGCCGCCACCAGCCACTGGACGGTGGGCGCCAAGGGACTTGAGGAGACCGCGATCCTCGACGCCGTCGCCCCGCCCGGCGGCGCGAGCGTCCTCACCTCCATGGGCGACCAGGGCGGATTCCGTCACACCGACCTGACGGCCGTGCCGTCCGGGCGGATGAAGAACCCGCTGATGAGCAACAGCACCGACATCGACTACGCCGAGTCCAAGCCGTCGGTGATGGTGCGCGTGGGGACGGGCGGCGATCAGGACGGCGCCTACTCCACCGACGGCGGCGCCACCTGGCGCGGCTTCGCGGCGGAGCCGGTGGCCTCCGCCCACAGCGGCCGCGTCGCCCTCGCCGCGGACGGCTCCACCCTGGTGTGGACCGAGGCCGGGCAGGCCCCCTACCGCTCGACGGACAAGGGGACGAGCTGGACGAAGGTGCGGGGGCTCGGCGCGGGGGCGGAGGTCGTGGCGGACCGTTCGTCGGCCCGTACGTTCTACTCCCTGTCCGGCGGGACGCTGTACGCCAGCACCGACGGCGGCGCGAGCTTCACCGCCCGGGCCACCGGCCTGCCCTCCGACGGCCGCCTCAAGGCCGTCCCGGGCCGGACCGGGGACCTGTGGATCGCGGGCGCCGGAAAGGGCCTGCTGCACTCCACGGACGGCGGCGGCACGTTCACGACGCTCACCTCGGTGACGTCCGCCTCCGCCATCGGCTTCGGCAAGGCGGCGCCCGGCACCTCCTACCAGGCCCTGTACCTGATCGGCACCGTCAAGGACGTCACCGGCGTCTTCCGCTCCACCGACAAGGGCGCCACCTGGGTCCGCGTCAACGACGACGCCCACCAGTGGGGCGCCATCGGCGGCACCGGCGTCGTCACCGGCGACCCCGACACCTTCGGCCGCGTCTACATCGGCACCAACGGGCGGGGCCTCCAGTACGGCGACCCTTCCTGATCCGGACGCCGCAGTAGGGCAGTTGGGCGCTCGCCGCTCCGCCGAGCCGGCTTCCGGTGGGGGCGCTGCTGTTCGCCGCCCTGCCGCCGGGTGCCGGTCATCGGGCGACAGCGGCCCACTCCGCGCCGGCGTCACCGGCGAGGAGTGGGCCGCGCCCTCGAGTTGCGGGCCCGCCACGGCCTGGGCCGGCGCCCGACGGTCATGCCATCGACGGATACGGTCGCCGCCGCCTCACCCGGCCGCTCCCTCAGAACGAAACAGCCTGGTCAACGCCGTGTAGGAGTGGTCCCAGGTCCACTCCGTCCGGATCCGGTGGCGCCCCTTCGCGCCCATGTCATGGGCGAGTTCGGGGTTACGGAGGAGCCTGGTCAGCCGGTCCGCGGTCGCCGCCACCGAGCGGCCGTCGATGACGTAGCCCGTCTCACCGTCGCGAACCGTGTCGGGGGCCCCGCCCGAGTCGCCCGTCACGACGGGGAGTCCGGACGCCGCGGCCTCCAGGGAGACGATGCCCAGGCCCTCGACCTCCAGGCCGCGCCTGCGGGTTCGGCAGGGCATGGCGAAGGCGTCGCCCGCGGCGTAGAAGGACGGGAGCGTGTGCTGGGGGTGGCCGCCTGCGATGACGACGGAGTCCGACACGCCCTCGGCCACGGCGATTCGACGCAGTTCGGAGGCGTACGGTCCGTCGCCCACCAGGAGGAGCATGGCGTCGGGGGCTGCCCTGTGGATCCAGGGCAATGCTCTGATCAGCGTGTCCTGCCCCTTGCGCGGAACCAGCCGGGCGACGCACAGAATCACCGGGCGCCGGCCCAGGCCGTAGCGGGCCCGTACCGGACCGCCGTCCAGGCCGGGGCGGAAGACCGTGGTGTCCACCCCCGGGACCAGACGTGCGGTGCGGGTGCCGGGAGCCAAGGCCGCCTCGATCGGTCGACGGGTGCTCTCGCCCAGCCAGGTCACGACGTCGACCTGTGTGCCGATGCGGCGCAGCAGACCGCGGGCCCCCGGGGTGCGGGCCCACCACACCTCGTGGCCATGGGTGGTGGCGACCGCGTTACGGATGTCCGTCGTCGCCCGCAGACGACTCGCCATCAGCCCGAGCGGTGCCGCCGCCCCGAACCACACCTGTTCACAGCCGTACTGTCGGGCCACGGCCGCGGCGTGTGCGGTGGCCCGAGGCGTGGGAAGCAGCGTGCGCGCCGGGTGGCGGATCACCGGGTACGGAAAGGGGTCCGCGGGGGTGGGGATCCCCGCGTCCGCGGTCGAGGTGAAGACGACCACCTTGTCGGGCGGGAAACGGTCGGCCAGTTCCCTGACGAAGGTCTCGATGCCGCCCTGGCGAGGCGGGAAGTCGTTCGTGACGATCAGGGTACGGGTCATGCGAGGACCTTCTCTCCGGTATCCGTGGCGAGGGCGAGGGGGGACCGATGCCGCGGCGGGTCGGTCAGACCGAGCGGAAAGGCGACGGCGTTTCGGTGGAAGCCGACGGGGCCGACCCAGGCGAAGGGCGGCACCGCTGTGGACGTGACGGCGAGGGCCGCGGCTGCGAACCGCGGTGCGGGTCGCCTGCCGTGGCGCGCCGCCACAAGCGCGAGGGCCACGGGAGGCGCGGGCCAGGCCGTCCATTGGGCTGCGGTAGCGGCGCCGAGCCCCGGGCAGGCCCGGCCGGGACGCCCCGGGCAGGCCCGGCCGGGACGCCCCGGCCCGGCGAGGACGAGCCCGAGGCACATCAGGCGGGCGGCCGGGCCCGATGCAGGCCGGCCGCGGCGAGGTGCGTCGCGAAGGGGGCGGCCGGCCAGCATCGGAGCTCTGCGGGCAGCCTGCCGAACAGCGCCCTCCCGGGGAGACAGTTCCGGGACAAGGGCGAGGCCCAGCGCGGCGATGGCGCAGGCGGCCACCACGCACGGCTCGTACCACCAGGGCGGCCGACGCCGGACCTGCCGCACGCACCGTTCAAGAGGCTTCGTCATGTCTGTCGACGCTACGAATACGCAGGCCGGAGGGCGTCAACCGAGGCTCCGCACCTGGAAGTCAACCCGTGGCATGACAGCCGTGCGCAGCCTCAACCCCTGCGGTGACGCGCTCCCCCGCGCGGGCACGGACCATGGAGCCATGCGTATGTCCCTTCAACAGCGGTTGCGCGCCTGTATCGCCGCCCCCGCCTACCCCTGGGTCACCGGCGGCGCCCTGACCGTCGCATCCGTGGCCGAGTTGATCGCCTTTCCCGGTTCCGTGACGACCACGGTCGGGGTGCTCGTCTCCTCCGCCTCCCTGATGTGGCGGCGCGCCTTCCCACCCGTCGCGGTGCTGACGGTCGCCGCGGGACTCATCGGGTTCGCCGGCGACGTGAACCTCTACGTCTCGATCATGGCGAGCGGTCTGACGGGCTGCTACACACTGGGCCGCAACCGGGTCCTGCACCCCGCGATCACGGTCGCGGGCGGTGCCCTCGGGGCCCTGTGCGTGAACCTGGTGCACATCAACACCTGGGCGGGGATGGACCTGCCGGTGCCCGCGCTGTGGGAGCACGATTCACCGAGTCTGTTCGCCGAGTCGTTCCTGCTGACCGTGGTCGTCTTCGGCGCCGTGATGATGGGCGACGCGGTACGTTCCCGCGAGGAGACCCGCGACGAACGCGTGGTGGCCCAGGCCCAGTTGATCGCCATGGAGCGCCAGCAGGCGGCCGAGGCCGAGCGCGCCGCCATCGCCCGCGAACTGCACGACATCGTCTCCCACTCGGTGTCGATGATCGCCGTGCAGGCCGAGAGCGCCACCTACACCAGCCCGGGCCTCACCCCCGAGGCCCGGGACGGCTTCCAGCAGATCGCCGAGACCGCCCGCTCCTCCATGGCCGAACTGCGCCGCCTCCTCGGCGTGCTGCGCACGCCCCAGGCGCGGGGCGACGAGACCTTCGCCGCCCCGCAGCCGACGCTGGACCGCCTCGCCGACCTCGTCGAGCAGCACCGGACCGTGAGCGGCCGGGCTGAACTGCGGGTCACCGGTGCGCGGGTCGCGCTGCCCGCGGTCTGGGAGCTGGCCGCCTACCGGATCGCCCAGGAGGCGCTGACCAACGCACGCAAGCACGCACCCGGCGCCCGCACGGTGGTGGAGCTCGACTACGGCGCCGATCGGCTGCTCACCCTGCGGATTCAGGACGACGGCCCGGGGCCCGGCCCCGGCTCGGCCTCCGGCGCGGGCCACGGGCTGACCGGGATGCGGGAGCGGGCAGCCCTGGTCGGCGGCCGCCTCACCACGAGCACGGGCCCCGACGGCGGATTCCTCGTCGAGGCGGAGCTCCCCTGGGGAACCACATGACCGGCACGAGGGCGGAGCCGAGGGTGATCAGGGCGCTCGTCGCCGACGACCAGGCGGTCGTCCGCACCGGTTTTGTGAACCTCCTGGGCACCCAGGCGGACATCGAGGTCGTGGGCGAGGCCGCGGACGGCGTGCAGGCGGTACGGATCGCCGCCGAGACCCGACCCGACCTCGCGCTCCTCGACATCCGCATGCCGCACAAGAACGGCATTGATGCGGCCCGCGAGATCCTGGCCGCGTCGGACGGCGCGACAAAGGTGCTGATGCTGACGACCTTCGGTCTCGACGAGTACGTGTACGACGCGCTGGCCGCCGGAGCGGGCGGCTTCCTCCTCAAGGACGCCACCTTTCCCGAACTGCTGCATGCGGTACGCGTGGTGGCGGCCGGCGACGCCCTGCTCTCACCGGAGATCACGAAGCGGGTGATCAGCGCGTTCGTGCACACGCGTGGGTCGCGGATACCGGCGCACTCCTTGGGAGCACTCACGACGCGCGAGGCGGAAGTGCTCACGCTGATCGCGCGCGGGCTGTCCAACGCGGAGATCGCACGGCGGCTCGGCATCACGGATCACACCGTGAAGACCCATATCAACCGGCTCTTCGCGAAACTGGAACTGCGGGATCGTGCGCAGGCCGTGATCGTCGCCTACGAGTGGGGGCTGGTTCGGGTGGGAGGCAGTCCCGGTTGAGGGCTCGCGTCCCGGTCCACCGGGCCGGGCGCCACGAGTTCGACGAGGTGCCGGGCTGTCCCGGCCGGATCGATGATCTGGTGAAGGTGCTCGCCGGGCAGATGCGCCACACGCCAGCCGCGAGCGCGCGCCTCGTCGGCCAGGTCGTCGTACGGAGGGCCGAACAGCAGGTACGAGCAGGGGTGGTCGTCCCATCCTTCGGGTACGGGGACGCGCTGTTCGTAGTACGACAACGGCAGCGTCGGCTGCTCCTCGACGACGGTCTGCCGCATCTCCGGATCGGTGAACATGGGCGCGACGTCGGCCTCGTCCCACCAGTCCGTCCACCGCGGCAGCCTCCCGTTCACGGCCATCGGGCGCAGGAACTCCAGCAACTCCGGTGAGGCGACTGGGGTGGAGCCGGCTCGGGCCGGAAGGGCGGCGTCGACGAAGACGGAGCCGGCCACCGGACGGTCGAGGGCCGAACGGATCGCCGGGAGAAACAGGCCGGCGTTGCTGTGCGCCACCCATGCGACGGGGCGGTCGGCCGGGACCTGCCGGAGGTCCTCGCGGACGGCGTCGACGACGCGCGGCCAGAAGGGCGCGGCACCGGCGCCCACGTTCAGCAGGGACGGCACGCGGACCTGGTGCCCCGCCGCCGTCAGGTGGTCGGCCACGGGGCGCCAGGTCGAGGGGCCCACGGACGGACTGTGCACGAGTACGAAGATCGGCTGCATGTGACGATCCTGCCGCCCATGCCGGCGACTCCGCGAAGGTCTCGGCCGACGGCAGAACACTGCCGCGGCGGCCTCGTCGATCTCGATGTGCCGGCAGGCGCCGGTCACCGTGACGCGCACGACGTCAGTTCAGCGGGCACCTCGTGAGCAGCGTCGCGCTGTCCGCGCCGGCCGGGCGGCGCACGGTGTGGTCGGCCGGGGGCTGGGACTTGCCGCCCAGCCACTTCTCCATGGAGGCGAAGGCGGAGCGGTAGCAGGGGACGATCGGGCGGAGCCTGTCGGGGAAGGTGTCGACGAGGGAGTCGACGTGGGTGCCGTCCTCGATGCGGTAGTAGTGCAGCAGCGCGCCGCGCCCGGAGTCGTGCACCATGTCGGCGTAGACGTCGGAGTCCTTGCTGATGGGCAGCAGCACGTCGAGGGTGCCCTGAAGCGTGATGAGGGGTTTGCCGATGCGGCCGGTGAGCGCGATGCGGTCGACGGCGCGGCGGACCTCGGCGGGCCGGGACGCGTAGTCGTAGTCGGTGTCGCACCGCGGGGTGCCGGAGGCGCAGTAGGGGGTGCCGGCCTCGGTCGCTCCGTCGAAGTCCGGGTCGAGCTCCTCGCGGTAGATGCGCTGGGTCAGGTCCCAGTAGACCTTGTTGTGGTACGGCCACAGGAACTCGGAGCCGGCCGGGTATCCGGCTTTGTGCAGGGCCTTCTCGGCCTCTTCGGCTCCGTCGCCGCCGGCCGCGTAGGCCGGGTAGGCGCGCAGGGCCGGGGGCAGGAAGGTGAGCAGGTGGGGGCCTTCGGCACGCCACAGGGTGCCCTCCCAGTCGACGCCTCCGTCGTACAGCTCGGGGTGGTTCTCCAGCTGCCAGCGCACCAGGTAGCCGCCGTTCGACATGCCGGTGGCGAGGGTACGGACGGGTGGGCGGTGATAGCGCTGGGCGACGACGGTCCTGGCGGCGCGGGCGAGTTGGGTGACGCGGTCGTTCCACTCGGCGATGGCGTCGCCCGGCCGGTCGCCGTCGCGGTAGAAGGAGAGCCCGGTGTTGCCCTTGTCGGTGGCGGCGTAGGCGTAACCGCGGGCGAGGACCCAGTCGGCGATGGCGCGGTCGTTGGCGTACTGCTCGCGGTTGGCCGGGGTACCGGCGACGACCAGGCCCCCGTTCCAGTGGTCGGGCAGGCGGATGACGAACTGCGCGTCGTGGTTCCAGGCGTGGTTGGTGTTGGTGGTCGACGTGTCGGGGAAGTAGCCGTCGATCTGGATGCCGGGGACGCCGCTGGGTGCGGCCAGGTCCTTGGGGGTGAGTCCGGCGTAGTCGGCCGGGTCGGTGTGGCCCGAGGCGACGGTGCCCGCGGTGGTCAACTCGTCGAGACAGTCGGCCTGTTGGAGTTCCGCTCCCGGCACGTGGAGCTGGGCGCGGCCCGCGCAATGCCCGCCGGGGACGGTCGCGGGTGCCACCGCGGCGGAGGCGATGACGAGCGAACAGGCTCCGACGAGCGACAGGGCCGCGAGGGCGGCTCGTCTCGGCGGGGGCGGGGCGGTGACCGTGCGGAACGGGGGCATGCGGGTCCTCCAAGTCGCGGGGTGGGTACGGCCGGAGGCTAGGGGCGCGGTGCCGCCGCGGACATGTGTGGGCCCGCCATGGTGAGCGCCGCGTCCACAGCGTCGGACACCATGGCGGGCCGTTTCAGCGCCGTGCGGAGGGGGCGGCTGCCCGCCGAGTCCGAAGAACATGGCGATCCGGTGGGCGCACCGCGGGCCTCATGCCCGTGGAGCCGGCCCGGACGCACGCGACGGGCGACGTCCTGGAGAGTGGTGAGCCCCCTTGCGCGACGCGTCCGTCTCAGACCGCGAACGGGTCGCCGTCCGGGTCCCGGGCCACGACCGCCCGGCTGATGTCGTCCAGGCGCACCCGCCGGGACCGTGCGTGCCGGCGCAGTCTGTCGAAGGCGGTGCCGACGTCGGTCCGCCAGCGCTCCGCCAGGATCCCCTTGGCCTGCTCGATCAACACCCGGCTGGCCAGGGCGTGTTCGAGCTGGCCGACGGTTCTGCGGGCCGCTCCCATCGCCCGTCGGTGCGCGAGGCCGGTCCCGGCGGCGTCCGCCAGGGACTGGGCCGCGCGCATGCTCTCCTTCGAAGGCACCGACTCGGCGACGAAGAGGTTGAGGACGCCGAGGACCCGCGAGGACGCCCTGTGCCGCAGCGGCAGCGAGCCGATCGCGACGATCCCGAACTCGTCCGCCCAGGACGCGTACGCGGGCCATCGGTCCGCCGCCGCGGCCAGGTCGTCGACCACGACCGGCATCCCGGAGTGGAAGGCACCGGGGCCCGGGCCCTCCCCGCTGTCCGCGGCGACCGTCTGCAACATCCGAACGTCCGGGGCGGTGGCGGCCACCACCCGCAAAGCGCCTCCGTCATCTGCCAGCAGCACGCCGGCCTCGCGCACGCCGAAGTGGGCGGAACACCAGTGCGCCCACTCCTCCAAGACGGCGTCCTCCGCCGCCTCCTCGTCGAGCAGCTTGTCCACCAACTGAACCGCGGCATCAGCCAGTTGACGTTCGGCAGTTAAGTCGCTCAACAGTGCTCCCGCTCCTCGCATGGTCACGAAGCCCCACACTATGCAGTCTTCCGGTCGGCGCCTACCCGGCGGCCACCGGCATGTGCTGGCGGCGAATGCACCCGACTCCCGGCCCCACTGTCGACTGTTCGAATGCCAAGCAGGTGCGACGGTGCTTCCATGAAAGCTCAACAGACCACATCTGCGGGGATGTTGGGGAGCCAGTCCATGAGTACGCCGTCACAGCCGCAGTTCACCATCCACGTCATCGACACCGGCGACTCGGTGCTCCTGGCCGCGTGCGGAGAGCTCGACGTCCACACCGCGCCCGGTCTCGATCGCGCGCTGACCCCGCTGCACACGCGGCGCTGCGAACTCGACCTCTTCGACGTCCCGTTCGCCGATTCCAGCGGCATCAACCTGCTCATACGGCACCAGCGTCGGGCCGCCGCGGCGGGCGGCAGCCTCCACGTCATCGCCGTCAGCCGGCCCGTGCGTCGCGTCCTGGACATCTCCGGGACGAGTCACTGCCTGCTGCTCGACGCCGGGAAGCCTCCGCCGGAGACGGGCCCGGGCCCGTCCTGAACCGCGACCGCCATGGGTGGCCCGCACATGGGGCCCGCGCCCCGCCTGGCGCCCCCACATATGTCGGGGCCGGTCGGCGCGCGTCGATGATGCACGCCACATCGACGTCCCGGCCCGCCCTGGGGCCTGTCTCACCTGGAGCCAGTCGTCATGACAGAGCCGTACCGCCCGTTCGGAGCCGCCCATGTCCGCCGTCGCGCCCGAGGCGTCCGCCGCTGGGTCGCCGCCGCCGTGGGAGGCCTCGCCCTCACCGCCGGTCTGCTGGCCACCGCCCCGCAGGCGTCCGCCGCGGGCCTGACCCAGGTCACCGGGTTCGGGTCGAACCCCGGCAGCCTCTCCATGTACACGTACGCGCCTTCGGACCTGCCCGCCGACGCTCCGCTCGTGGTCGCCCTGCACGGGTGCACGCAGAGCGCGAGCGACTACTACGCCCACTCGGGCTGGCCGAAGTTCGCCGACAGCTACGGCTTCGCGCTGGTCTTCCCGCAGACCAGCAGTGCGAACAACGCCAACTCCTGCTTCAACTGGTTCCAGCCGGGCGACAGCGCGCGGGGCCAGGGCGAGGCCCTGTCCATCAAGCAGATGGTCGACAAGGCGGTCGAGCAGTACGGCAGTGACACCGGGCGGGTCTACATCACCGGCCTGTCGGCGGGCGCCGGCATGACCGCGAACCTGCTCGCCGCCTACCCCGACGTGTTCGCCGGCGGCTCCATCGACTCGGGGCTGCCCGCGTCCTGCGCGACGAGCACGTCCGCCGCCTACACCTGCATGTACAGCCCGCCGGACAGGACGCCTGCCCAGTGGGGCGATCTCGTACGCTCCGCCGCTCCCGCCGGCACCACGTCGTGGCCCCGGGTGGCGATCTGGCAGGGCACGGCGGACACCACCGTCGCCCCCGCCAACGCCGCCGAGCTGCGCGACCAGTGGACGAACGTGTGGGGCACCGGGCAGACCCCGTCCCGCACCGAGAGCCTCAGCGGCGGCACCACGCTCAGCGTCTACGACGACTCCGCGGGCACGCCCGCCGTCGAGGTCTACTCGGTCTCCGGCATGGCGCACGGCCTGGCCGTCGACCCGGGCACGGGCGCCGAGCAGTGCGGCACCACCGGTACCTACTACCTGGACACCATCTGCTCCAGCTACCACACCGCCCGGTTCTGGGGCCTCGACGGCGCCGGGGGCGACAACGGGAACCCCGGCTCCCTGCCCGCCCCCACGGGCCTCGCCGTCTCCGGGACGACCGACACCACCGCCTCCGTGAAGTGGAACGCGGTGGACGGCGCGGCCTCCTACACCGTCTACCGCGACGGGTCGAAGGTCGGCACCACGGCCTCTTCCCCGTACACCGACACCGGGCTCGCCATCGGCACGACGTACGCCTACACGGTGGCCGCCGTCGATTCCGCCGGCGCCGCCGGTCCGGCCTCCGCATCGGTGTCCGCGACGACCACGGGGTACACACCCACCTGCTTCACGGCGAGCAACTACCAGCACACGGTGGCCGGCCGCGCCCACCAGAGCGGCGGCTACACCTACGCCAACGGCTCCGACCAGGCGATGGGGCTGTGGAACACCCTGACCACACACACCCTCAAGGAGACGGCGCCCGGCTATTACGTCATCGCCGACGCCGGTTGCTCCGCCTGACGATCACGGTCCTGGACGAGGGCCCGGGCGGCGGTCCCTTCGGTCACGGCAGGGACCGCAGGGGCGGGTGCTGCGTGGTGATCCCCGAGGGCTGGAGCAGGGGCGGCGGTTCGGGGCCGGGGTCCTCGGTGACGACGACACCGGCGGCCGCGTGGTCGAAGCCGGCCGGCCAGCGCGTGTGCTCGCTGGCCAGCGCGCCGGTCAGCCGTGCCTGGAACAGGTCGGCGGTGCGCAGGTCGCAGCCGCGCACATCGGCCAGGCGCAGGTCGGCGTGGCGGAAGACGGCGCCGCCGGCGTCGGCCTTGCGCAGGTTCGCCTCGCGCAGATCGGCCTCGGTGAAGTCCGCGTCCCGCAGGTCCGTCTCGACCAGCCGGGCGCCCCGCAGGTCGGACAGAACGCAGCGGGCCCGGCGCAGGATCGCCGTCTTGAGGTCGGCGTGCCGCAGGTTGACGGAGACGAGAGAGGCCTGCGTCAGGTTGGCGTGGTAGAGGCCCGCCGCCTCCATGCAGGACCGGTCGAGATTGACCTCGTGCAGCCACAGTCCGTCGCAGTCGGCCCGGCGCAGGTCCGTGACGCCGAGGTTGACCCAGGACTGCTGCCGGGGTTCCAGCAGCAACACGCCGAGCCCGGTCAGCGCCACCTGGGCGTCGGGGGCACGGACCTCCAGCGGCGCGACGTCGTTGATCGGCGCGTCCGGCGCCGGAGCCTCCGGTCCCGCGGGCGGCCACGGCAGGTGGGTCCGCAGGTATGCGGCCTGGATGGAGACGACGGCCTCGCGGTCACGGGCGGAGTGCTCCGCGATCCGCCACAGCGCGTGGAGTCCGCCGATGCGTGTTTCCACCTTGTCGCTGCCGAGCTGATCGACGGCTGTGCTGAACCGGTCGGTGATGTAGCCCTCCCGGGTGGCGCGCAACCCGTCCTGGCTGACCCGCAGTTGCCGCCACGTGGCGATCGCGCCGAACAGCACGACCACGCCGCCCACGGCCTGGAGAAGGGTCGTACGGACGTCGTTCACCGCTTTGAGCCGGTCCTGCGCGGCGACGCTCGCCCCGGCGAGATCGTGGTCGACCACCACGCCCGGCAGGACGACGAGCACCGCGCCGAGAACGGCCACCCCCGCCGCCCCGGCCAAGAGGGCCGCGATCGCTCGCTGTCCGGCCCGCCGCTCGCGCCACGGCCTGCGACCGTGGCGCCGATCCCCCGTCTCCATGGGCATGGGAGCCTAGGCGCCGCTCACAAAGTGATCAAGGTGTACGACTTCGGGCCCGGGCTCGTGACGTCCGCTCCCCCAAGGTTGATACTTCCGGCACGTACCTTGTGTCGTACTCACCCATATCCGCATCCGACCCCACCGCCCCCTCCAGAGCAGTCCTCAGGAGACACCAGTGAAGATGTTGATCAACGTGGCCGAGAACGTCGTCGCCGACGCCCTGCGTGGCATGGCCGCAGCCCACCCCGAACTGAACGTGGACGTCGAGAACCGGGTGATCGTGCGGCGGGACGCGCCCGTCGCCGGGAAGGTGGCGCTGGTGTCGGGCGGCGGGTCCGGGCACGAGCCGTTGCACGGCGGGTTCGTGGGGCCCGGGATGCTGTCGGCGGCCTGCCCTGGCGAGGTGTTCACGTCGCCCGTGCCCGATCAGATGGTGCGGGCCGCCGCCGCGGTGGACAGCGGGGCGGGCGTGCTGTTCATCGTCAAGAACTACACCGGCGACGTGCTCAACTTCGACATGGCCGCCGAACTCGCCGAGGACGAGGGCGTGTCCGTCGCCAAGGTCCTCGTGAACGACGACGTCGCCGTCACCGACAGCCTGTACACCGCAGGGCGGCGCGGCACCGGGGCGACGCTGTTCGTGGAGAAGATCGCGGGGGCCGCCGCCGAGGAGGGTCAGCCGCTGGAGCGCGTCGAGGCCATCGCCCGTCAGGTGAACGAGAGCTCACGGAGTTTCGGGGTGGCGCTCAGCGCGTGCAGCACCCCCGCGAAGGGGTCGCCGACCTTCGATCTGCCGCCCGGCGAACTGGAGTTGGGCATCGGCATCCACGGCGAGCCGGGGCGCGAGCGGCGTTCCATGATGACGTCGGGGGAGATCGCCGACTTCGCCGTCAACGCCGTCCTGGAGGACCTCCACCCCACCAGCCCCGTGCTCGCGCTCGTCAACGGCATGGGCGCCACTCCCCTGTTGGAGCTCTACGGGTTCAACGCCGAGGTGCAGCGCGTCCTCGGCGAGCGCGGGGTGCCCGTCGCCCGCACCCTCGTCGGCAACTACGTGACGTCGCTCGACATGGCCGGTGCCTCCGTCACGCTCTGCCAGGTGGACGAGGAACTGCTGCGGCTGTGGGACGCGCCGGTCAGCACGGCGGCCCTGCGCTGGGGCAGGTGAGTCCCGCGGTACGTGTCGATCGGCTCAACGCATCTACCAAGCAAGGAGATCCTGTGCTCGACGCCGATTTCTTCCGGCGCTGGATGGCGGCTACCGCGACCGCCGTGGACCGTGAGGCCGCCCGTCTCACCGAACTCGACTCGCCGATCGGCGACGCCGACCACGGCAGCAATCTGCAGCGCGGTTTCACGGCCGTGCGCGCCGTCCTCGACAAGGACGCGCCGGACACGCCGGGCGCCGTACTCACCCTCGCCGGACGGCAGTTGATCTCGACCGTCGGCGGTGCGTCGGGTCCGCTGTACGGGACGCTGCTGCGGCGCACCGGCAAGGCGCTCGGGGACGCGGCAGAGGTGAGCAAGGCCGATCTCGCGCAGGCGCTGCGCGTCGGTGTCGACGCCGTCGCCGCGCTCGGCGGGGCCGCGCCCGGCGACAAGACGATGCTGGACGCGCTCGTCCCGGCCGTGGACGCGCTGGACGGCGGCGACTTCGCGGCGGCGCGGTCGGCGGCCGAGCACGGGGCCGAGGCGACGACCCCGCTCCAGGCGCGCAAGGGGCGGGCGAGCTATCTGGGCGAGCGCAGCATCGGGCATCAGGATCCGGGCGCGACGTCGTCGGCGCTCCTGGTCGGGGCGCTCGCCGAGGCCGCGGGGGACGCCTCGTGAACGCCCCCGACAAGGCGGTCGGCGTCGTCCTCGTCTCGCACAGCCGGGAGGTCGCCGAGTCCGTGGCGCGTCTCGCGGCGGGGCTCGCGGGCGGCGGGTCGACGGCGCCGGTCGCGGCGGCGGGCGGCACCGAGGACGGCGGCCTCGGCACCAGCAGCGAACTCATCGCGGCCGCCGCCGCGCAGGTGGACCGGGGCGCGGGCGTGGCCGTCCTCGTCGACCTCGGCAGCGCGGTGCTCACCGTGAAGGCGCTGCTCGCCGAGGGCGATGAACTCCCCGACGGCACCCGCCTGGTGGACGCCCCGTTCGTGGAGGGCGCGGTCGCCGCCGTCGTCTCGGCGTCGGCCGGGGCGGACCTCGACGCGGTCGTGGCGGCGGCCGGGGAGGCGTATGCGTACCGCAAGGAGTGACGTCGGCTACCGCCGCTTCAGCAGGTCGCGGAGGGCGTCGGCGACGAGCGTCGGCGCCTCCTCGGCCATGAAGTGCCCGCAGGGGACGGTGCGGTGGTCGAGGTCGTCGGCCCAGGCACGCCAGCGGGCCGTGGCGTCGAACCCGAGGGCCGTGCCCCAGTCCTGCTGGAGCACGGTCACCGGCATCCGCAGCCGGTTCCCCGCCGCGCGGTCCGCCTCGTCGTGGGCGAGGTCGATGCCGGCGGTGGCCCGGAAGTCGGCGACGATCGAGGGGACGGCTGCGCGGCAGGCGGCCAGGTAGTGGGCGCGTACGTCGTCGGGGATCGCGTCGCCCGAACCCGCCCACAGGTCGAGGAAGTGGCCGAAGTACGCGTCCGCGCTCGCCGCGATCATCGCTTCCGGCAGGCCGGGCGGCTGCGCCATCAGGTAGAGGTGGAAGCCGACCGCGCCGAACGCGCCGTGCAGGACGTCCCAGGTGTCGAACGTCGGCATGGCGTCCAGCGACGCCAGGTGCGTGATCGCCTCCGGGTGGTCTAGCCCGGCACGGATCGCGACGAGCGCGCCCCGGTCGTGCCCGGCGAGCGCGAACCGCTCGTGGCCGAGCGCGCGGGCGAGCGCCACGACGTCGGCGGCCATGGTGCGCTTGGCGTACGTGTCGGGCGAGGTCTCGGCGGGCTTGTCGCTGGCGCCGTAGCCGCGCAGGTCAGGGCAGATGACGGTGTGCTCGGCGGCGAGATCGGCGGCGACGTGCCGCCACATCAGGTGCGTCTGCGGGAAGCCGTGCAGGAGCACGAGCGGGGCGCCGCTGCCGCCGACGGCGACGTTCAGGGCGACGCCGTCGGCGACGGTGACGCGCTGCTGCGTGAAGCCGGGAATCTGGGGATCGGTGCTGGTCACGGGGTTCCTTCGCGGGGAGGGCGGGTGGCGTGGACCAGCTTCGTACGCACGGATCAGCAAACGATCAGTACGGGGATCAGTACGTGAATCAGTACGCGTATCAGTAAGCGGATCAGTACGGCGCCGAGTACGGGGACTGGTGCGGGGCCGGTGCGCGGACCGGCCCCGGGTCGGCCCGCCGGGCCGCCTCCGCGTCGCTCCGTAAGATCGAGGGCGTATGAGCGAGGAGAACGAAGCGGTGACGTTCGGCGTGCTGGGGCCCCTGGTCGCGGCCGACGCCCGGGGGCCCCTCGCGCTCAAGGGGCCGCGCCATCGCGCCGTCCTCGCCCGGCTGCTCGTCGCGAAGGGCCGGGTCGTGCCCGCGTCCCGGCTGGTCGACGACCTGTGGGAGGAGCCGCCCGCGCGGGCGCTCGGGGCGCTCCGCACGTTCGTGTCGGATCTGCGCCGCGCGCTGGAGCCGGGGCGTGCGGCCCGGCAGCCCGCGCGCCTGCTCGTGACCGTCGGCCCCGGCTACGCGCTGCGCACCGAGGACGGGGCGGTCGACGCGGACCGCTTCGAGGCGGCGGTGACGGCGGCCGGGCAGGACCTCGGCGACGCGACGGCGGCCGGGCGCGCCCTCACCTCGCTCGACGCGGCGCTGGCGCTGTGGCGCGGGCCCGCCTATGCGGAATGCGCCGACGAGCCGTGGGCGCGGGCCGAGGCGGAGCGCCTGGCGGAGCTGCGCCGTCTCGCGCTCGAACGGCGGGCGCGGGCGCTGCTCGCGCTCGGCAGGGCGGCCGACGCGGTGCCGGACCTGGAGGTGCACACCGCCGCGTCGCCTTGGCGGGAGGACGCATGGCGACTGCTCGCCCTCGCCCTGTACCGCACGGGCCGCCAGGGCGAGGCCCTGAACGTGCTGCGCAGGGCGCGCCGCGTGCTCGCCGACGACCTGGGTCTCGACCCGGGCCCGGCGCTGCGGAGGCTGGAGACGGAGGTGCTCGCCCAGTCGGCACACCTGCTGCCGCCGACTCGTGCGGTCCCCGAACTCGTGGGCCGCGATGCCGAGTTGGCGGCGCTCCAGGGTGCCGCCGACGACGCGAAGGGCGCCTCGCACCGGTCCGTCGCCCTGGTGACGGGCATCGCGGGCGCGGGCAGGACGGCCCTGCTGCGGGAGACGGCCCGACGCCTCGCCGAGCAGGGGTGGCGGGTCGCGCGCGGCCCGTGGCCGGAGATCTTCGCCACGCTGGGCGTCCCCGATCCCCTGACCGCGGACGGCGGTTCGGGTCCGCACGTGGACCCGGTGGCGGCGCGGGCGCGAGCCCACCGCGCGGCGGTGTCCTCCCTCGCCGACGCCGCCGCGGCGGCCCCGCTGCTGCTCCTCCTGGACGATCTGCACGAGGCGGGCGAGGAGACGCACGGGCTGCTCGCAGCGGTGCTCGGCGAGAACGCGCGGGCCGCGTTCGAGGGCCGGGCCGTGCTGGTCGTGGCGGCCTGCCGGGACACCGCCGCCGACGCGGATCCGCTTCTTGCCGCCACGTTGGCGCGGCTCGCCCGCACCGACCCGGTACGGGTTGCGCTGTCCGGCCTGGACGAGGCGGCGGTCGGCGCGCTGGTGCGGGCCACAGCAGGCCCGCGGACGCACGTACCGGACGCGACAGCGCGGACGGTTTGGCGGCGCAGCGCCGGAAACCCCTTCTACGTAAAGGAGTTGGCGCATCTCGTCGCCCGGCACGGCCCCGACGCCCCGGAGTCGGCGGTGCCGGACGGCGTACGGGACGTGGTGCGCGCACGGCTCGACGGGCTGGTGCGGGACCACAGGACCGTCCTGCACCAGGCGGCGGTGCTCACCGGCCCCGGCTCCGACGCGCTCGCCGTGGACGCCGAAGTGCTGGCCGAGCTGACCGGCCTCGACGGGCCGTCCCTCACCGACGCCCTGGAGGCGGGCCTCGGCCTCGGCTTCCTCGAGGAGCGGCCCGGGCTGCGGTTCGCGCACGCGCTCGTACGGGACACGCTGTACGAGGACGTGTCCGGGCCGCGCCGAGCGCAGTGGCACGCGGCGGCCGGGGCCGCTCTGGAGCGGGTCCGCCCCGACGCGGTGGAGGCGCTCGCCCGGCACTTCCTGGCGGCGGGGACGCGGGCCACGGCGCTCCCGGGTGCCCGGTACGCGGCGGCCGCGGCCGAACGCGCCGAACACCGCTTCGCACCGCACGAGGCCGAGCGGCTGTGGGCCGCCGCCCTCTCGGCGTACGACCGCGCGGGCGAGGACCACCCGCGCACACGCCTTCGGCTGCTCATGGGCCGGGCACGCGCGCTGGCCGTGACGGGCCGTCTTCCCGAGGCCCGCGCCGCGCGCGCCCAGGCCCTGACCGCGGCCGAGACCCTGGGCGACCCGCAGCTGACGGCGTCCGTCCTGACGGCGTTCGACGTGCCGGCGAACTGGCCCCGCAACGACGACGAGGACCTGTCGGCCCGCATCGCCTCGGCGACGGAGCGCACCCTCGCGGCCCTCAAGGACGCCCCGGCGAGCGTGCGCAGCCGCCTGCTGAGCACCCTCGCCCTGGAGCTGCGCGGCACCGCCGGACCGCGCGGAGCCGAGGCCGCCCGCGAGGCGGTGGCGCTGGCCCGCCCCCTTGCGGACCCGGCGCTGCTCGCGCTCGCCCTCAACGCCCGCTGGCTGCACACCTTCCACCGCACGGGCCTGTCCCCCGAACGCGCCGCGATCGGGCGGGAGTTGGTGGACCTGGGCGCCCGCCACGACCTGGTCACCTACGAGGTCCTCGGCCACCTCGTCCTCCTCCAGTCCGCCTGCGCCCTCGCGCGCTTCGATGAAGCGGACCGACACGCGGCGGCGGCCGACCGGCTCGGCGACCGGTACGAGCTGCCGGTGGTCGGCGCGTTCACCGCCGCGTACACGGCCCTGCGCGCTGCCGTACGGGCAGAGGCCTCGGCCGGGGCCGAGCTGGCCGAGGCGCTGGCCCGGCTGGAGGCGAGCGGCATGCCGGGGGTGACGGACGGTCTCGCCGCCTTCGCCCGCTTCTCCCTGATGCCCCGTCACGCACCGGCTCCCGATGCGGACTTCGGCCCGTACGACCCGTGGGTGCGCCCCGCCACTCACCGTGCGGGGGCGCCCGTTTCTCCGCACGACCTGTTCCACGAGGCGCGGCTGTGCCTGGCCGCGCGCGGCGCCATCGAGGCGGGTGACACCGAGACCGCCGCGAGCCTGCACACCGAACTGCTGCCCGCGGAAGGGGAGTTGGCGGGTGCGGGCAGCGGCCTGTGCGCCTTCGGCCCCGTCGCGCTGGACCTCGGCGACCTGGACGCGTTCCTCGGGCGCCCGGATGCCGCCCGCGCGCACTGGCGCCGGGCGCTGGCCCTCGCGCGGCAGGCGGGCGCCCCGGCCTGGGAGGCCGAAGTGCGCGCCCGCCTGCGCCGAACCGTACTCAGGACTTCTTGACGAAGACGAGCACCTCCGTGGTGCCGACGCCCAGGGGTGCCAGGAAACTGGCCTCCAAGTGGCAGCCGAGCGAGGAGAAGAGGTCCACACAGGTCCCGCGCGGCATGGCGGCCGGGTAGGAGTCGTGTCCCGCACCGCCCTTCGTCGCCCACGTGCGCACCGTGTCCGGGTCGAGGCAGGTCTCGGTCATGACGTCGAAGACGATCCGGCCACCGGGTCGCGTGACGCGCGCCATCTCGAAGAAGTAGCGGACGGAGCCGAGGAAGGTCAGGGTGTTGAACACCTTGTGGGCCTGGACGAGGTCCACGCTGTCGTCGGGTGTCGGGGCGAGGCTGCACTCGGCGGTCGGGCGGGCGACCGCCCCGTAGGTGCGCACCAGGTGGTCGGCCCAGGGCGTCGCCGTCTCGTAGATCTCGTAGCGTTCCGGTGAGCACTCCTGGAGGGTCCGTTCCAGGTAGCGCCCTGACCCCGGGCCGATCTCCAGGACGGTGGCGGGCTCGGCGTCGAACACGCCCAGCCCGCGGAGTTCGTCGATGGTGGACCGGGTGGCGCCGGGCGTCCCGTTCATGACCTCGTCGAGGTAGTCGCCGACGGGCATACCGGCCGCCCGCGCGGCGCGCATCGTCGCCTCGAACGGAAGGAAGTCATCCACCCCTCCCCGGTTGTCGGTGCTGCGCACGATGTCGTATCCCGTACGCGCGAGGAGGCGTTTGACCCTCGTTTTCCATGGACCGAATACAGCGGTGGACATACGGATTCCCCCCTGACGCGCACCCGCTCGGAGGCGGGATCACGCGTACTGACATGAACGTATATGGAACGGAGAAAGGTCACCGGCCGGCGGGACGACGCGCGCGGAGCCCGCGCTCAGACGGTGCCGGGCACGGCAGGCGGCGGGCCTCTTCGAGCGAGGTCACCCGCCAGGAAGAGGGTGCCGGGCGACGCCGGCACCGGTCTGATGCCCGTACGCCGCACGGGGCCGTCGAGGGCCAGGCCGGGCGGCGTCAGGACCGGGGCGAGCAGTCTGCGCAGCAGCGCACACAGCGCCCGCGCCCGGCGCTCCAGCGCGATCAGCACCCGACGACGCCTGAGGGCGACGCCGTGCAGCAGGACCGCGAACAGCCCCGCGTCGGCGTCGGCCATCGGCACCTGGCGCGGCACACTGCCGCGACGGCGCAGACGGGACGGACGCCTCGAACCCCCCATGACTCACCCATGATGGGGCGCAAGGCGCGTTCTGTCATCACCGTCCCGCAACTCGGCCGAGCGGTGCTCGGCCGGTCAACTGAGCGCCTACGCACGCCAGTTCGGGCGTCAGCCGGCGCGCAGGAGCTTGCGCGCTGCGGCCTCACCGGCGGCGACGGCCGAGCGGTGATTCTCGATGGGGCGGGCGGCGGCGCCCGGGAAGAGGATGTACGTCACCTCGTTCCCGGCGCCGCCCCGCACCGGGTCGGGATTGATGCCGAGGGCGCGCGCGGCGGCGTACGACGCCTCGCCGATGAGGTCGGTGGGGCCGGTGTCGCCGACGACGGCGTACAGGACCTTCCCGCGGTGGACGATCGCGCCGACCGTGCCGCCGCGCACGCCCGAGCGGTACGGGTTCCAGCGGCGGCTGGAGCCGGGCACGACGATGTACGGCAGGGTCTCGGCGCTCAAGTGCCGCCCGTCGGACTGCTGGTAGGCCGTCGCGTTGAGGAAGAACGGGTCGGTGCGGCGGTTGCAGTGGCGGCCCGCGCGGCCGTCGCAGTCGACGTCCAGATCGGCCTTCCAGTGCACGGCTCCGCGCGTGGCGCACACCGGGACGTTCGCGCGGGCGCCGTCGTCCGAGCGGTAGCGGCCGTGCGAGATCTGGCGGCAGCCGCGGACGGCCGCGAGCAGGTCGACGGCGCGAACACCCCCTTCCCGCACGGCGGGTACGGCTGGTGCGGTACCGGGAGCACGGGGGGTGTCGGCTCGGACCGCTGTCGGGAGCAGGGCCGCGGGCGCGAGGAGGGCCGCGCCACAGACGGCGGCGAGGGCCAGGGAGCGAGGGTGCACGGGGAGACGCCTTCGGTCGGGGACGGTGGCGAGGGTGCCGCGGGCCGGGGGCAGGGGGTGCGGGGACGACGGCAACCGGACATGGATCACCAATCTGGTTCCACCGGGGCGCGCCGTCCACCGCTCGGGGGCCGGACGGGCGCCCCTTGAGCGCGCACACCCTCTTGATGAGGACCCGTCACCCGTGCCATACAGGTCTGAACCAATCTCGCTCCGAGCGGAAGGCACGCCCGTGCGACGCGTCCCCCCACGCACTCTGCTCCCCCGCGCGGCCTGCGCCGCGGCGCTCACCCTCGGCCTCGCCGGGTGCGGCCTGATGCCGGGCGGCGACGACGCGGACGACGGGCCGCCGCTGTCGGCGCCGACCGGCATCACCGCACAGGCCGGCAGCGCCACGTCCGTGCACGTGATGTGGAACCGCCCGACGGGCACCGCACCGGTCGCCGGGTACGAGGTGTACCGGGGGTCCGTCCGCGTCCGGAAGCTGGCCGCCGACCGGCACATGGTGGACGTCACCGGGCTGCGCCCCACGTCCCGTTACGTCTTCACGGTCCGCGCCCGCGGCACGGACGGCGACCTGGGCCCGGCCGGCCGCGCCGTCACGGTCACCACGCCGGCGGCGGTCGCACAGGACCGGTCCGCGCCGACCCGGCCGAGCGGGCTGCGCGGCCGGGCGGACGGCGGCCGGGCCGTGTCGCTGTCGTGGGGAAAGGCGTCCGACGACCGGGGCGTGGTCTCGTACGACGTCTACCAGGGCACCACGAAGATCCACAGCGTGACCGGGAAGGAGACGCGCGCCCTGCTGACCGGGCTGCGGCCGGGCACCGCCTACTCCTTCACGGTGCGGGCGCGCGACGCGGCCGACCACGTCTCGCCGCCGAGCACGGCTGTGCGGATCACCACCTCGGGCGCCAAGGACAAGGACGTCGAACGGGGCACGGCGCCCGGAGACTTCCGCGTGACGGCCCGGCGGTCGGACGGCGCGTACTACCTCGACCTGACCTGGACGCCGCCGCGCACCGGCGGCGAGGTCCCCGCCTATCAGGTCTTCCTCGACGGGAAGCAGGCGACGACCGTCATGTGGGGTGAGGACGCGCCCAAGGACGCGGCGAAGTACAGCTTCTACATCGGCGAGGACGCGGGCGACCGGCACCGGGTGAAGATCCGTGCGCAGTTGCCCGACGGAACGTGGGGGGCGTTCTCGGTGGAGCGGGCGGTGACCACGCACTCCTGAGCCGGCCCCGCGCGGCGTCACGCACGTGAGCGTCGCCGCGCCCCGCCCCCGCGCCCGCCCAGCGGGATCAGCGGCTCCGGACGACGACGGAGTCCTGACGCTCCGCCAGTTCCCTCGCGGCCTTCGTGAAGGCGCGGCAGGTGGTGACGGGCAGGGCGACGGCACGAACGGGCCCGGGGCGTGACGCCCCGGGCCCGTTCCCCGTCGCGGTCGCGGTCGCGGTCAGATCAGCCAGCGGTGCTTGCGGACGAGGGGCAGCCGGGCCCACGCCCCGCCCAGACCGAAGTAGCTCCCCGCGCCGGTGGCCGCGGTGATCAGGAGTACCAGGGCGATCATCCAGTGGTCGTCCAGGAAGGGGTTGGTGCCGGGCCACAGGGTGACCAGCCACATGAAGGCCATCATCAGCGTGCCCGCACCGGCGGCGACGCGCATGCCTATCCCGAGGATCATCGCGAGGCCCACACCGAGCAGGCCGACCATGAAGAGGGTGTCGAGCCACCAGGCGCCGGCGACCGAGTCAAACATGTGGGCGAAGGGGCCGGTGGTCCCGTGCAGCAGGAAGCCCTCGGTGGGGTGACCACCGTTGAGCCAGCTCCCGTTCGACGGGGTCGCCTTGCCGAAGCCGAAGGTCTTGTCGAGGAAGGCCCACAGGAAGTAGAAGCCGACCAGGACCCGTGCGGCGGCGAGCGTCCCGCGGGCGGTGGCCGAGCGGACGACGACGCTGTCCTGGCTGCCCGCGTTGCGGTGGCGCGGCGCACCGAGGGTGGTCCGGCGTTCCGGGGTGTGGAGAGCCATGGCAGCAGCCTTCTTCCCTGTCGGGGGCGGTCACGGACGCTCCGTCCGGGCGCTCGTGAATTCATTCACAAGCTACGCCTGTCTCTTACCCGGCACCTACGGCCGAAGGTCCCGATACGGACGTCCGAACGTCACTCGTCACCGCGCCACCGATCCGCCTCGGGGCGCCGCGCGGCTGTCGCATGGGCCGGACGATGGAACGCGTCACCTGCCCGGCTGCCGTCCGCATGCGGCCCGTGCCGTACGGAGTTTGGCTGTGCGTCAGGCAGCACGGGCATTGCCTACTCGGGCGGGGCATGGGATGTGCCGCCTCCCGTGCCGCCGGAGGGCAGACATCATGCGTACTACTTCGATACTCGCTCGTTGCGGCCTGACCGTCACCGCGGCGGCCGCGCTGCCGATCGCGTTCGCCGCGCCGTCGGCGTTCGCCGCCGGGATCTCGGTGACCAGCAGCGGTTCCACCGTGCAGGCCACGACGTCGTCCTGCCCGAACGGCGGCAACGCGTCGCTGCTCAGTTCCGGTCAGGCGAACTTCGCGGAGGGGCGGCAGACACCGCTCAGTACCGGGAACGCCAGTTGGCAGGGGGTCGCTTCGGGCACCTACCAGGTGGTGATCGCGTGCTCCGACGGGTCGACCGTGGGCCCGCAGTCGGTGACCGTCACGGCGAGCCCGACGATCTCGGCCACGTCCAGCCCGGTGGGCGGCGTGCGCGGTGGACTCGGCGGAGCGGCGCAGGACTTCGGGACGCTGACACTCGCGGCGGGCGGCACACTCGTCGCCGCCGCCGTCGTGGGCGGCGCCTGGTACCTGCGGCGCCGGGGAGCGGGACAGCGCGTCTGACTCTCTCCTCGCTTGCCGTTCACGACTGCCGTCGCCCCGCACGGGCGGCGGCAGTCGCCTGTGTGACGCACCCTTGTGGCCGTGCCGCGTCGCCGCTTACGGTCCCTTGAGCCGAGTGATCGTCCGCGAACGTCCTTGGGGGCAGCGTGAGTTCAGGTCCGGTGGGGGTCGCCGTCGTCGGGGCGGGTGTGATCAGCGCGGAGTATCTGCGCACGCTGGCGGCGTTCCCCGACGTACGGGTCGTCGCGGTCGCCGATCTCGACACCGCCCGCGCCGAGGCGGCGGCCCGTGCCCATGCGGTGCCGGTCGCCGGGGATCTGTCGACGGTCCTGGCGCTGCCGGAGGTCGAGCTCGTCGTGAACCTGACGGTGCCGGCCGCGCATGTCGCCGTTGCCCGGGAGGCGCTGCGCGCGGGCAAGCACGTGTACGGCGAGAAGCCCCTGGCGCTCCTGCCGGGCGAGGGCGAGAAGCTGCTCGCCGAGGCCTCGGAGCGCGGGCTGCTCGTGGGGTGCGCGCCGGACACGTTCCTCGGGGCGGGGCTCCAGTCCGCGCTGCGGGCCGTCGCCGCGGGGCACATCGGGGCGCCCGTCGCGGCGTCGACGGCGGTGTGCGGGCTCGGGCCCGAGCGCTGGCACCCTGACCCGGCGTTCTTCTACCAGCCGGGCGCGGGCCCGCTGTTCGACCTCGGCCCGTACTACCTGACGGCGCTGGTGGCGCTCTTCGGAGGCGTCGAGCAGGTCGCGGCGTCGGCACGGCGGGCGCGCGAGGAGCGGGTCGCGGGGGCGGGCCCCGCGGCCGGCCGCACGTTCCCCGTCGACGTGCCCACGCATGTCTCGGCGCTGCTCGACTTCGCTTCGGGGCCGACGGCGACGTCCGTGTTCAGCTGGGACGCGGCGCGCCCGCACCAGCACTTCGAGGTCATCGGCACGGAGGGCACGCTGGCGGTGCCCGACCCCAACCGGTTCGACGGTCCCCTGCGGGTCCGGTCCAACGGTGCGGCCGACTGGGCCGAACTCCCCGTCCGGGGGCGTACGGACGGCCGGGGTCTCGGCGTCGTCGACCTGGCCCGCTCGATCCGTACGGGGACGGTGCCGCGCGCTTCGGGGGCGCTGGCGCTGCACGTCCTGGAGACGATGACGGCGGCGACGGACTCGGCCCGCCGCGCCACGTTCACCCGACCGCCCACCCAACTCGTGCCGCCGTCTCCGCTGCCGGAGGAGTGGGACCCGACGGCGGCGACGCTCGGCTAGACCGCTGCGCGGAAGCGGAACGGCGAGGAGTGTCGCTTGAAGGATCTGCCAGGCGCCGTCCCCGGCGCACCAGCGCGGCGTCCGGTCCGCGGACCGGATCGCCGCCGGTTCCGTCGGCGGACGGCCGGCTCGCGCGACGAGGAAAGACCCCGAGAACCCCATGGCCGGGACCCCGTTGGCGGTCCCTACGCGTCGGCCGTGCCGTCCAGGTCGAGGTCGGTCAGCGTCCGCTCCAGCCAGTGCACCCAGAACGTCTCCAGGTCGATCCCGGCACGGAGCACCGCGTGCTGGAGCCGGTCCGCCTGCGCGTCCTTCTCCGGTGGGAAGTCCCGCTCGTCGATCTCGAGGTAGGTCGCCAACTGCCGCCGGTGCAGGTCGAGATGGCGGTGCAGTTCGTCGTGGAGCCCGTCCGTGCCGACGACCGCGGCGGACCGCAGCCGCAGCAGCAGCGGGTCGCGCAGCGCCTTCGGGTCCTGCGGCGCGGCCGTCCAGCGAGCCAGTTCGGCGCGGCCTTCGGGCAGGACCTCGTAACTCTTCTTCTGTCCGCGGGCCGGTGCCTGTCCCGGCACCGCGCGGATGAGGCCGTCGCGCTCCAGTTTGCCCAGCTCGCGGTAGATCTGCTGGTGCGTCGCCGACCAGAAGTAGCCGATGGACCGGTCGAACCTGCGGGTCAGTTCGAGGCCCGACGACGGCTTCTCCAGGAGCGCCGTGAGGATCGCGTGCGGCAGTGACATGGCGTAAGGGTAGGCGAGGCCCTCGCCGGGGACGGCCGGCGAAAGAGGGTGGTCACGTGTCCGGCGGGCCCGGACACGTGACCACCGGTCTCAGAGGGCCGCCGCGACCTCGGTGCCCTGCTTGATGGCGCGCTTGGCGTCGAGTTCGGCGGCGACGTCGGCGCCGCCGATCAGGTGCGGCGTGCGGCCGGCGGCGACGAGGTCGTCGTACAGCGAGCGGTGCGGCTCCTGGCCGGCGCACAGGACGACCGTGTCGACGGGGATGAGGGACTGTTCGCCGTCGACGGTGATGTGCAGGCCCGCGTCGTCGATCCGGTCGTAGCTCGCGCCGGCGATCATCGTGACGCCGCGGTGACGCAGTTCGGTGCGGTGGATCCAGCCGGTGGTCTTGCCGAGCCCGGCGCCGACCTTGGACGTCTTGCGCTGGACGAGGTGGACCTGGCGCGGCGGCGCGGGCCGGTCGGCCTTGGTGAGGCCGCCGCGGTCGGCGTAGTCCATGTCGACGCCCCAGAGCCGGAAGTACGTGGCCGGGTCCTGGCTGGCCTTCTCGCCGCCGTCGGTGAGGTACTCGGCGACGTCGAAGCCGATGCCGCCGGCGCCGATGACGGCCACGCGGTCGCCGACGGGCGCGCCGTCGCGCAGGACGTCGAGGTAGCCGACGACGCTCGGGTGGTCGACGCCGTCGATGGCCGGGGTGCGCGGGCTGACGCCGGTGGCGACGACGACCTCGTCGTACGCGTCGAGCGCGCCCGCGTCGACCCGGGTGTTCAACTCGACCTGGACACCGTGGAGTTCGAGCTGTGTACGGAAGTAGCGCAGCGTCTCGTCGAACTCCTCCTTGCCGGGGACCTTGCGGGCGACGTTGAGCTGACCGCCGATCCGCGAGGCGGCGTCGAAGAGCGTGACGTCGTGGCCGCGCTCGGCGGCGGAGACCGCGCAGGCGAGCCCGGCGGGTCCTGCGCCGACGACCGCGACGCGCTTGCGCAGCCGGGTCGGGGACAGGACCAGCTCGGTCTCGTGGCAGGCGCGCGGGTTGACCAGGCAGGAGGTGATCTTGCCGCTGAAGGTGTGGTCGAGGCAGGCCTGGTTGCAGCCGATGCAGGTGTTGATGGCGTCGGAGCGGTCGGCGGCGGCCTTGTTCACGAAGTCCGGGTCGGCGAGCATCGGCCGGGCGAGGGACACCATGTCGGCGGCGCCGTCGGCGAGCAACTCCTCGGCGAGTTCAGGGGTGTTGATGCGGTTCGTGGTGACGAGCGGGATGTTCACCTCGCCCATGACCTTCTTGGTGACCCAGGTGTACGCGCCGCGCGGCACGGAGGTCGCGATGGTGGGGATGCGGGCCTCGTGCCAGCCGATACCGGTGTTGATGATGGTGGCGCCGGCCGCCTCGATCTCCTTGGCGAGGTGGACGACCTCGTCGAGGGTCGAGCCGCCGGGGACCAGGTCGAGCATCGACAGGCGGTAGATGAGGATGAAGTCGCTGCCGACGCGTTCGCGCACGCGCCGCACGATCTCCAGCGGGAAGCGCACCCGGTTCTCATAGCTGCCGCCCCAGCGGTCGGTGCGGTGGTTGGTCGCGGCGACGATGAACTCGTTGATGAGGTAGCCCTCGGAGCCCATGATCTCGACGCCGTCGTACCCGGCGGACTTGGCGAGTTCGGCGGCGCGCGCGAAGTCCTCGACGGTCTGCTCGACCTCGACGTCGGTCAGCTCGTGCGGCGGGAACGGGCTGATGGGGGCCTGGATCGGGCTCGGCGCGACCAGATCCTCGTGGTACGCGTAGCGGCCGAAGTGCAGGATCTGCATGGCGATCTTGCCGCCCGCCGCGTGCACCGCGTCGGTGACCACGCGGTGCTGCTCGGCCTCCGCCTCGGTGGTGAGCTTGGCGCCGCCGCCCCACGGGCGCCCGGCCTCGTTCGGGGCGATGCCGCCGGTGACCATGAGGCCGACGCCGCCGCGGGCGCGGGTCGCGTAGAACTCGGCCATGCGCGCGAACCCGTTCTCCGCCTCCTCCAGACCCACATGCATCGAGCCCATCAGGACGCGGTTGGGCAGGGTGGTGAAGCCCAGGTCGAGCGGGGCGAGAAGGTGGGGGTAGCGGCTCATGAAGCCCTCCGTGCGAGGCGCGCAGATCGATCGTCGCTTGTAGTTCTAGACGACTCGCGAGGCCTTTTGCAACAAGTTGCATAAGAGACCTGCGCCACGCAGGGAAGCCTTACCGCGGCCCGCGCCGAGCGGGCTCAGACGGACTGCCGGACGGGCGCCGCGGCTGCGCCCTCGGCCGCCGTGACCGCGGCCGGGACAGCGGCAGCCGCCTTGCGGGTCTCGTGGATCAGCAGCAGGGCGTTGAGCACCATCACCGCCCCGGTCAGGCCGTGCACGCCGAACGCGGTGGCCGCGGAGCCGTGGTGGGCGAGCACATTGGCCATGTCGCCGAACGCGGCGAACGCCTCCACCAGCATCACCAGCCCCAGCGCCCGGCGGTGACCAGTCACCAGCAGAATGCCCATGCCCAGCGCCATGGTGACATCGCGGACCCCCTTGACGACGAGGAAGCCGCCACCGTCGCCGGACGGCCAGCTCGGCAGACCGAAGGTCGGCGCCGTCGTCTCCGGGGTCAGGATGAACTCCGACCCGAACCAGAGGGCGAAGAGGACGAAGGCGGCGGCCAGGACGGTGTTGATCTTCTTGAGCAGCATCGTTCTTCTCCTTGCGAGTGGCGGGTCTTCGTGGAATCGACGAGCGGGCGGCGCGCACGAACCGGGGCCGCCGGGGCCGTTGCCAACAGCGGCTGGAGCGCCACCCCGGACGAGGACTCCAGTGCGGCGGGCCGGATGCGGCGGGTCAGACGTCGATCTGTTCGAAGATGTGCGGGTACGAGACGACGTCGTCCGGGAATTCGGCCGCCACACGCTGGAACTCCGGGTCGGCGAGCGCGGCCGCCAACGCCTCCGTCGACTCCCAGACCGCGACGTTCATCAGCAGACGACTTCCGGCCGTCCCCTGATGCATCCGCAGGGAGACGAACCCCGGCTGGGCCTTCATGAATTCGGCCTGCCTCCGGAAGAGCGTCAGGAACGACTCGGTCAGCTCCTTCGGAACGACAAAGGTGTTGGCCAGGACGACGGGCCCGGTCTCCTCCTTGAACTGGGCGAACATCGGAGTGTGCGGGTCGAGGCTCTGGAGCTTCGCCATTTTCGGTACGTCCTCTCGGTGGTGGCGCAGGCGCTGGTAGCGGTTCAGCCGCCGCTTCCAGTCCGTGGGCCGGTTCTGCGGCGGGGTCCACGTCGTGCCGCGGTGGGCGATCGGCGCGACCGCAAGCGCGTCGAGCACGACGATCCCCCCGGTTTCTAGCATCGCTAGCTGACATGGCAACGCTAGACCTACTGACGCTCGGTTGTCTAGCGTTGCTAGCATTCGCTGCTAGGATCCGTGCCATGTCGGTACAGGAGCGCAAGCGGCGCGACCGGGCGGAGCGCGAGCGCCTCATCGTGGTGACGGCCCGCGAACTCGCCGAGGAGCGGGGCTGGGACGCGGTCACCACCCGTCGGCTCGCCGAACGCATCGAGTACAGCCAGCCCGTCCTCTACAGCCACTTCCGCGGCAAACGCGAGATCATCGGCGCCGTGGCCCTGGAGGGCGCCACCGACCTGGCCGCGACGGTGCGGGCCGCCACCGCCGCCCCGGCCTGTCCGCGCGAGCGGGTCGCCGCCCTCGCCCGCGCGTATCTCGACTTCGCCGCACGCAACCCGGCGGTCCACGACGCCCTCTTCCAGCTCGACGGCGGTCTCGCCTACGCGCGGGAGGACACCCCGGAGCCGCTGAAGGACGCCTTCGCAGCACTTCTGGAAACTCTCGGCGAAGTCGCCGGCGACGGGGTCGAACCGGCTCTTTTCACCGAGACGTTCTGGGCGAATCTGCACGGCCTCGTGACCTTGACCCGGGCGGGACGCCTGCCGCCGGAGGAGACCGGACAGCGGGTGCGGCTCCTGGTGCGGCGGCTCGTCATGGCGTGACGCGTGAGCGGCGGGCGACAATCACCGCCATGGACACCTCCCCCGCCGTTCAGCCGGATCCCGCGCTCTACCCCGAAGTGGCCGCAGCCGGCGGGAACTTGGCGGCGGCGCTTCGCGCAGCCGCCGCCGACGCGCACCTCGACCTCGGCACGGTCAGCGCCCCGGATTCCCCGACGGACAGCTGGCGGCACATCGTCGCGAGCGTGGACGCGGCCCGCGGGAGCTTCGTCGTGACACTCGGCCGGGAGGAGCGGGTCTTCGGTCTCCGGGCGTGGTGGACGGGGGTCGGCGACGCGATGTCCGGCCACACCACCGACCTGCGGACCGTCGTCCGCATCGCGCACGCATGGCAGGCAGGGGTCCCGATCGCCGACCTGTGCGCCACGTGGCCGCTCCTCACGACCGACGGACTCACCCTGGCGCACGAGCGGGGCGAAGCAGTGGCGTACAAATGGCAGCTCGTGCGCGACCTGCCGGACCGCCTGATCGACCACGACATCGTCGAGGCGGCCTACGCAAACCCCCGGCTGCGCGCCCTCTTCCCCCTGGTCAGCCACGGAAGTCTGCAGTTCAGCCGCTGCACCCATGCCCCCTGGTCACAGGACGTCCCCAGCCTCTTCCCCCAGTTCGGCGGCGGCTGGAAGGCAGCCCGCTCCCCCGCGGGACGCGACGTTCCCGATCACCCGGCCCGGACCCCGCGGGACGTGATCGCCTTCGTCGTCGCCGGACTTCCCGACGGCTGCGGCCCGGCGGTGGAGGGCCCGGCGGATCTGCTCCCCGGGTAGCTCGCGGGGCCACGCGGCGCCGGCTCAGGCCTCGTCGGCCTCGGCGACATACCCGTACGGGATCTCCTCGCCGTCGAACGTCACCGCCTCGACCGTGCGGGTGCGCGGGTCGATGTCGGCCTGGACGCCGTCGCCCTCGTAGCGCGGGTAGCCGGACTCGCCGACGCGGCCGGTCGCGGTGACGCGCACCGACCGCAGCGGGTTGCCGTGGTCGGTGCGGCCGTCGCCGTCGGTGAGGCGGGGCTTGAGGACGACCGTGTACGCGTCGGGCGCTGCGGGTGATTCGCTCATGGAACGGAGGCTAATGCCCGGCGGGCGGAGCCGCCCGCCGGGCGCGGAACCCGCCCCACCTCGGGGGTTGTAGAGTGCAACGAGCGCACCCGGAGAGGAAACCGCACGTGGCAGAGCCCGACAGTCCGGCCGACCGCGAGTCGGCCGTGGACACCATCCAGCGAGAGCTGACGTCCTTCGCCCGCCGGGCCAGGGCGACGGCGGCGCGCATGCATCCCGAGCTGTCGCTCGTCTCGTTCACCCTGCTCAGCCATCTCGACGAGCAGGGCGGCTGCCGCGCCACGGATCTCGCCGCACACTACGCACTGGACAAGTCGACGGTCAGCCGCCAGGTCTCCGCCCTGGAGCGGGCGGGCCTGGTCATACGGCGTGTCGACCCGGACGACCACCGGGTCCAGGTCCTGCACCCGACGGCGGCCGGCGCGGAGATCCTGGCGCAGGTGACGGTGAGCCGCCGGCAGATGTTCGGCGAGCGCCTGGCGGACTGGCCGGAGGACGATCTGGCGCGGTTCGCCGGGTACCTGGTGCGCTACAACGAGACCGCCCGCGAGCACGACGCCTAGATCGGTCCGGTGTCCGCAGCGTGTTGACCGCCCCGGGCGGGCAGTGCTGGAGTCGGCCCGTGGACAGCATCCCCGCCAACCGGCGGCTCTGGAACCGGATCAGCAGCACCTACCAGCACGAGCACGATCCGCAGATCGGCGCCGCGCCCCGACTGTGGGGCATGTACTCCGTCCCCGACGCGCACCTGCACGCCCTGGGTGACGTCACCGGCCAACGCGTCCTCGAACTCGGCTGCGGCGCCGGCCAGTGGTCGAGGACGCTCGCCGTCGAGGGCGCCACCGTGGTCGGCCTCGACCTGTCCGAGGCCCAACTCGCCGCGGCGGCAGGCGCGATGGGCCCAGCCCGCTACCCGCTGGTGCAGGGCGCCGCCGAACGGCTCCCGTTCGCCGCCGACGCCTTCGACCTGGTGTTCTGCGACTTCGGTGGGCTCAGCTGGGCGCCCCCGCACCTGGCCGTCCCGCAGGCCGCACGCGTCCTGCGCCGCGGCGGGCGCCTGGTGTTCAACGTCGCCAGCCCGTGGTTCGAAGCGTGCTACGACGAACCCGCCGGCCGCGTGACCACGACGCTGCGCCAGGACTACTTCGGGCTCGGCACCATCGCCGAGGACGACGGCGCGACCAGCTATCAGCTCACCTACGGCGACTGGGTCAGGGTCCTGCGCGGCGCGGGTCTCGTCATCGACGACCTCATCGAGCCGCGCCCCGGCCCCTCGACGCCCAACGGCTACAACGAGACCGACCCGCCCGACTGGGCACACCGCTGGCCTGCGGAACTGCTCTGGGTGACCCACAAACCGTAGGCGCGCGGCACCGCCTACTCGGGTACGCGGGCCGCGCGGAACCGGGTCGTGCGGCGCAGCTCGAAGCCGAGGGACTCGTACAGGCGGATCGCGCGCGTGTTGCCTGCGCCGGTGTGCAGGAACGGGGTCTCGCCGCGCTCCCTGATCCCGGCGGCGACGGCGCGGACGAGTCGGGCCGCGAGGCCCTGGCCGCGGTGGGCGGGGTCGGTGCAGACGGCGCTGATCTCGGTCCAGCCCGGCGGGTGCAGCCGCTCCCCCGCCATCGCGACGAGCGCGCCACCGCGCCGGATGCCGAGGTAGGTGCCGAGTTCGATGGTGCGCGGCAGGAACGGGCCCGGCCGGGTACGCCCCACGAGGTCGAGCATCTCGGGGACATCGGCGGCGGTGAGCGGCACCGCTTCGGGGGCGTGCACCGCGTCCACCCCGGTGTCGACGAGCTGCACGCCCGGGATGTCCTGGACCAGCTCCCAGCCGGCCGGCAGGTCACGGACCACGCCGGGCAGCGGGACGTCGGCGCCGGGGCCGGCGAGCGCGGCGAGGTCGGCCCAGTCCCCGGGACCCGGGTCGTCGGGCAGGGCCAGCCACGGGGAGACGTCGAGGGGGTAGCGCAGCACGCGGCCGCGCCGCTCGGCGAGGTGCGCGTGCGGGCCGCTCAGCGCGGCGTGGGCGGGGTTGTCGAGCGGGTGGGCCGCCTCGGGCGCGGCGCCGACGCCCTGTCCCTCGTACGTCTGCTGTGTCATCTGCGTCTTCCGGATCCGTCTCTCGTCGCTCACGGGCACGCCACGCCGCCTGCCGGAATGGCCACCACATGATCAAACCCCCTGGTCGGGGGCGCGCATTCCCTTTTCCACCGGCTGTTCATGAGGTCGCAACACACAGGCGCGTTGCCGTGCGGTGATCGCTCTTGGCATGCTGGCGCGATGCCGTCCACGTCACTGAGTGATCACGTCGAGTCCCTGCTGGCCCGGGAGCTGCCGCTGCCGATCGTCGCGGCCGGGGATCCGGTCCTGCGCCGGCCCGCCGAGCCCGTCGACGGACAGCTCTCCGACGAGCTGCTCGGCCGGCTCGTCGAGGCGATGCGCGTCACGATGCACAAGGCGCCGGGCGTGGGCCTCGCGGCGCCGCAGATCGGCGTGCCGCTGCGGCTCGCGGTGATCGAGGACGCTGCGACCGTCTCGGAGGAGGTGCGGGCGGCCCGGGGGCGTGTGCCACAGCCGTTCCGGGTCCTGGTCAATCCGTCGTACGAGGATGCGGGCGGGCGCCACGTGGCGTTCTACGAAGGGTGTTTGAGCGTGCCGGGCTATCAGGCCGTGGTCGCCCGGCACGAGCGGGTACGGCTGCGCGCCCTCGACGAGCGAGGGCGCGCGGTCGACGAGGTGGTCTCGGGCTGGCCGGCCCGGATCGTGCAGCACGAGACGGACCATCTGAACGGCACGCTGTACCTGGACCGCGCCGAACTGCGCTCCCTCTCCCACACGTTGACGCAGGAGGCGGTGGAGCGCTGGGCGCAGCCGACGCCGGAGCTCGCCGCGCGGGAGCTGGGGTTCACGCTGCCCGAGGGCGACTGACGAACCGTCAGTCCAGCTGCGGCATCTCGCCCTTGGCGGCCGTGACGTCGATGACGGAGAACGCGGCGCCCTGCGAGTCGCCGACGGCTGCGAACCGGCCGAAGGGGCTGTCCATCGGGCCGAAGTGCAGCTTCCCGCCGAGGCGTTCGACGGTGGCGACGGCGGCGTCGCAGTCCTCGACGACGAAGTACACGTTCACGTACGAGGGGACGTGCTCGGGGAAGTCGTCCGTCATCTGCATGCGTCCGAGGACGGGCTGCCCGCCGAGCTGCCAGACGTTGAAGTCGACGTGCTCGTCGGCGATCTTCTTCGCGTCGTAGGGGAAGACGGAGGTGAAGAACTCGTCGGTCTTCGCGGCGTTACGGGTGTTGACCTCGGCCCAGCAGAACGCGCCGGGCTCGTTGACCTTCTCGAAGCCCTGGTGCGAACCGGGCTGCCACACGCTGAACAGGGTGCCGGCCGGGTCCTGCGCGGTGATCATCGTGCCGAAGTCGCTGACCTGCATCGGCTCCATCATGAGCGTTCCGCCCGCGCTCGTGACCCGCTCGGCGACGGCCGCGGCGTCCGGGGTGGCGAGGTACAGGTTCCAGGCGGCCGGGACGCCTTCCATGCCGGGCATCTGCGGGGCGAGGGCGGCGACGTGCTTGCCGTCCGCGGTCTTCGCCTGCGTGTAGTTGCCGAACTCCTCGGCGCCCGGGTCGTAGGACCAGCCGAACAGTTCGGCGTAGAAGGACTTCGCCTTCTCCAGGTCCGGGAACATGGCGTCGGCCCAGACGGGCGCGCCTTCGGGTTGAGCGGGCATGACGCGACACCCTTCCGTCGGGGACGCCGGGCGCACGGGGGCCCGGCGGGTACGCATCCACGCTAGGCGCGCGGGGCGGGGTGCGCGAGACGTGGAGGGTCAGCCGGTCAGCCCCGCGCCGGATCGAGCGCGGGAGCGACCACCGTGAAGGCCTCGTCCAGCAGGGCGACCGGGTCCTGGGCGGCGTCGCTCGCGCTCCAGCGCTGGAGGACGACGTGGAACGCGGTGAGCGCCGTGCCCGCGGCGAGGCGCGGGTAGAGGTCCGTCTCGGCGTCGCGGCCGACGCGGCGTGCGAGCTCCTCGGCGAGGTCGTCGCGCCACTGCGCCTGGCGCTCCAGGAAGCGGGCCAGCAGGGCGGGGGTGCGCAGGATCAACTGGACGACGCGCAGGGCCCGTTCGGAGTGCGCGGCGCAGGTGGTGACCGGGATCCGGACCGCGTGCAGGAGCGCCTGCGCGGGCGGCTCGGCGGCGGGGCGGCCGGCGAGTCCGGTCCGCATGTCGGCGCCCATGTCGGCCAGGAACTGGACGACGACGTCCTCCTTGGACGCGAAGTAGCGGAAGAACGTCCGCTTGGAGACGCCCGCGGTCGCCACGATCTCGTCGACGGTGACGGCGTCGAAGCCCTTGAGCGCGAGCAACTGCAGGGCGGCCTCGGTCAGTTCGTCCGAGACGAGTTGCCGCTTGCGCTGGGCCAGGGTCTGGCCGGGTCGGGTACTCACCCGCCCACTCTACACACCATGCCTCCTGTGACACCTGGAGGCGCCTCGGCACTCAGAGGCGTATTGACACCAAGTGCCATCAACGCCAGGCTGTGCCACATGAACGAGCAACGGTGGAGTGCCGATCAGATGTCCGACCAGTCGCAGCGGGTGTTCGTGATCACCGGGGCGAGCAGCGGTCTCGGCCTGGCGAGTGTCCGGGCGCTCGTGGGCCGCGGCGCGCGCGTGGTCCTCGCGGTGCGCGATCCGGAGAAGGGGCGAGCGGTCGTCGCGGGCCTCCCGGGCGACCGTACGGAGGTGCGCAGGATCGATCTCGCCGACCTCATCTCCGTACGCGCCTTCGCCGACGGCCTGCGCGCCGCTCATCCCCGGATCGACGTCCTCATCAACAACGCGGGCGTCCTCGCACCACCGCACACGCTCAGCCCGCAGGGCCACGAGGTGCAGTTCGCCACGAACCACCTCGGGCACTTCGCGCTCACCGGCCTGCTGCTGGACGCACTGACCGGCCCCGATCCCCGTGTGGTGACGGTGAGTTCGCTCAACCACCGCCAGGGCCGCATCGACTTCGACGACCTCACCGGGGAGCACGGCTACGCGCCGGCCCGTTTCTACAACCAGTCGAAGCTGGCCAACACCCTCTTCGGCCTCGAACTGCACCGCCGCCTGGCCGCGGCCGGCAGCCCGGTGCGCAGCGTGCTCGCGCACCCCGGCTACAGCGCCACCGGCCTCCAGACGAACGGGACGACCGGGCTGCAACGCCTGCTCTTCGGCTACCTCGCCCGCCCGCTCGCCCAGTCCGCCGAGCGCGGCGCGCTGCCGCAGCTGTACGCGGCGACCGAACCGGGCGTGCGCGGCGGGGAGTTCATCGGCCCCGACGGCCGGGGCGAACTGCGGGGCGCGCCGACCCGGGTGAAGCCGGCGCCCGGGGCGCTGGACGCGGAGGTGGCGCGACGGCTGTGGGACGTGTCGCAGGAGCTGACGGAGGTGCGCTTCCCGCTGCCCGCCTCCGTCGGCTGAACCGGCGGAGGCGGGATCTTACGGAGTCATGACGGGGCCGCCCGCCTCGGCCGCTCCGCCGCGCCGGGCCCTTAGCGTGGCCGCATGCGCGTACTGGTCACCGGCGGAGCCGGGTTCATCGGGTCGGCGGTCGTCACGGAACTGACGGGGCGGGGGCACGACGTCGTCGTGCTCGACACGGCGCCGCGGGACGGGCGCGGCGCGGCCGACGTCCGCGACCCCGACGCCGTGCGCGCCGCCCTCGACGGGGTGGACGCGGTCTGCCACCAGGCGGCGATGGTCGGCCTCGGCAAGGACTTCGCCGACGCCCCCGCCTATGTCTCGCACAACGATCTCGGTACGGCGGTGCTGCTCGCCGCGATGGCCGAGCGCGGGGTCCGCGACCTGGTCCTCGCGGGGTCGATGGTGGTCTACGGCGAGGGCCGCTACGAGTGTCCCGCGCACGGTGTCGTACGGCCCGGGCCGCGTGCCGTCGCCGATCTGGAGGCGGGCCGCTTCGAGCCCCGATGCCCGTACTGCGGTGGGGAGTTGACGCCGGGCCTGGTCGCTGAGGACGCGCCGCTGGACCCGCGCAACGTCTACGCCACGACGAAGCTGACGCAGGAGCATCTCGCCGCCGCGTGGGCGCGCGCCACGGGCGGCCGCGCCGTCGCGCTGCGCTACCACAACGTGTACGGCCCCGGGATGCCGCGCGACACCCCGTACGCCGGTGTCGCCTCCTTCTTCCGCTCCGCGCTCGCCCGCGGCGAGGCCCCGCGTGTCTTCGAGGACGGCGCGCAGCGGCGGGACTTCGTCCACGTCCGGGATGTGGCACGGGCCAACGCGGCGGCCGTCGAGGCGCTGCGCGAGCGGGCCCCGGAGGACATGACCGCGTACAACGTGGGCAGCGGCGACGTCCGCACGGTCGGCGAACTCGCCCGCGCCCTCGCGTCCGCCTGCGGGGGCCCGGAGCCGGTGGTGACCGGCGAGTTCCGGCTCGGCGACGTCCGCCATGTGACGGCGGACTCGGCGCGGCTGCGGGACGCGCTCGGGTGGCGCCCCGAGGTGGGGTTCGCGGAGGGGATCAAGGAGTTCGCGGCCGAGACGGCCTGACGCGGCGGGTCAGACCGTGTGCGCCGCCAGCGCCCCGACCAGCTCCGGCCACAGCTCGCGCGGGCGGTCGTGCCCCATGTCGGGGAGCAGGAGGAGCTGCGCGCCGGGGATCAGGGCCGCGGTGCGCTCGCCTCCGTCGGGGGTGATCAGGGTGTCGTCGAGGCCGTGGATCACGAGGGTCGGGACCTTCAGTTCGCGCAGGGCGTCGGCGCGGGAGCCGCTGAGGATCATCGCCGCGAGCTGGCGCCCGGTCCCCGCCGGGCAGTGGGCGCGGTCGTAGCTCTGCGCGGCCAGTTCACGCAGGCCGGCCGCGTCCGCGTAACGGCGGGACGCCCAGGTCAGGCCCGTGTCCGCCGACGCGATGTAGCCCTCGCGGTCGGTCGGCCTGGGGGCGAGGAGGGCCGCCTGCGCCTCGGGGGTGGAGCGGCCGTACTCGCTCTCGCCGGTCGACGACATCATCGACGTCAGGGTCAGCACGCGCTCCGGGTGGGCGATGGCCATCGCCTGGGCGATCATCCCGCCCATCGAGGCGCCGACGACGTGGGCGCGGTCGATGCCGAGCGCGGTGAGCAGGTTCAGACCGTCGGCGGCCATGTCGTCCAGGCGGTACGGGGCCATGGCGAGGGCGGTCGGGAAGTCCCCCGAGCTCACGGCGGCGACGAACCGCCCCATGTCCACGGGGTGTTCGTCGAACTTCGTCGACAGGCCGCAGTCGCGGTTGTCGTACCGGATCACGTACCGGCCGCGCTCCGCGAGGGCGCGGCAGAAGTCCTCGTGCCAGGCGATCAGCTGGGCGCCGAAGCCCATGACGAGCAGCACCGGCGGGTCCGCGGGATCACCGAAGGTGTCGTAGGCGAGACGGACTCCGGGCGATACGTCGGTGATCGGCATACGGCGATCTTGCCAGGCCATACGGAAGGGCGGCATCCGAATTTATCCCGGTGCGGGCAGCGTGACCTCGAAGCGGCAGCCGCCGGGCACGTTGCGGACGGTGGTGCGGCCCTGGTGGGCCTCCACGATGCCGCGCACGATCGCGAGGCCGAGGCCCGCTCCCGACGGGGGCGTGCGCGCGTCGGTGCCGCGCCAGCCGGTGTCGAAGACGCGGGAGAGGTCGTCCTCGGGGATGCCGCCACAGCCGTCCGTCACGGACAGGACGACGCCGGTGCCGTCGGTCGCGGGTCGGGCGGCGACGGCGACGGTCCCGTCGGCGGGGGTGCGGCGGATGGCGTTGACGAGGAGGTTGCCGAGGACGCGGCTCATCTCCTTGGCGTCGACCTCCACGGGCAGTTGCGCCACCCCGTCGCCCTCCAGGCGCACGCCGTGTTCCCGCGCGAGGGGGTCGGCGCCGGCGAGCGCGTCGCCGACCAGGTCGTACAGGGAGATGCGCTGCGGGGACAGGGCGAGGGTGCCCGCGTGGATGCGGGAGAGTTCGAAGAGGTCGCCGACCATGTCGTTCATGCGCTCGACCTCGGTCCTTATCTGGCGCAGATAGCGCTGCGGGTCCGCGGCCATGCCGTCCTCCAGGGCTTCGGACATGGCGCGCAGTCCCGCCAGCGGGGTGCGCAGGTCGTGCGAGATCCAGGAGACGAGTTCGCGGCGGGACGCCTCCAGGGCGCGTTCACGGTCGCGGGAGGCGGCGAGCTTCGCGCTGGTGATCTGCAACTCGCGGGTCAGCGCGGCCAGTTCGGCCGTCCCGGGGACGGTCGGCGCGGCGAAGTCGCCACCCTCGCCGAAGGAGCGGGCGGCCAGCGTGAGGGCGTGGCTGCGGGCCACGACCCAGCGGCCCAGGAGCAGCGCCGTGGCGAGCGAGACGACGGCGGCCATGGCGACGACTGTGGTCACCACGCCCAGGTCGTGCGAGTTCAGGAACATCGCCCAGGCCACGGTGAGCGTCCCGGCGAGCATCGCGGTGACCGCCACGGAGGCGACGACGGTGAGCGACACGGTCAGCGAGCGGCGGCGCAGCGCGAGCAGGGCGACCGCGCCGAGCACGCCTGCGGCGGCGGCGCCGAGGAACGCGTAGAGGGCGATGAGGAGGGTGTCACGCACGGGTCGCGTCCTCCTCGTCCTTCGGCGCGGTCGTGCCGTCGTCCAGGCGGTACCCGACGCCCCACACCGTCTGGATGAGGCGGGGCTTCGCCGGGTCCGGTTCGATCTTGGCGCGCAGGCGGCGGATGTGGACGGTGACCGTGGAGAGGTCACCGAAGTCCCAGCCCCACACGTGGTGCATGAGGTCCTCACGGGTGAAGGCCTTGCCCGGGTGCCGAAGGAGGAAGGCGAGCAGGTCGAACTCCCGTATGGTCAGGGCGAGTTCGACCCCGTCCTGGGTGGCACGGCGCGCCTCCGGGTCGAGCGTGAGCCCGGCGGCGGACAGCGGCCCCGCGGCCGCGCGCCGCGTCGCGGCGCGGCTGCGGCGCAGCACGGAGCCGACGCGGAGCACGAGTTCGCGCGGACTGAAGGGCTTGGTCACGTAGTCGTCGGCGCCCACCTCCAGGCCGAGGATCCGGTCGTCCTCGTCGCCGCGCGCCGTCAGCATGATCACCGGTACGGGCCCGCGGGCCCGCAGCCGTCGGCAGACCTCCAGGCCGTCCATGCCGGGCAGCATGAGGTCGAGGACGACGAGGTCGGGGCGGTGCGCGGCGGCACGTTCGAGCGCGCTGGGGCCGTCGGCGGCGCGGGCCACGTCGTAGCCGGAGCGGTCGAGGTAGCCCGCGACGACCTCGGCGACGGTCGGATCGTCGTCGACGACCAGGACCCGGCCCTGCGGCGATGGAGTGTGCATGGCTCAAGCGTCGCACCGCCGCGCGGCTGCCGGAGCGGTCGTGGGGGTGCGGACGGGGCGATGTCCTTGTTTCGTAAGGACATGAAGTCCGGTTTGCCCGTTTTCGATTCGTAGGGTGAGTGCCGTGATCCCTCCAGACTCTCCTCCGGCCCCTTCGCCCGCGGTCTCCGTCGACGTGGTGCTGCCCTGCCTCGACGAGGCCGCCGCCCTGCCCTGGGTGCTGTCCCGGATCCCGGCGGGCTGGCGGGCCGTCGTCGTCGACAACGGGTCCACGGACGGCAGCGCCGGCATCGCCCGGAGCCTCGGCGCGACGGTCGTGAGCGAGGCGCGCCGCGGCTTCGGCGCCGCCTGCCACGCGGGCCTGACCGCGTCGACCGCGGACATCGTCTGCTTCTGCGACTGCGACGCCTCGCTCGACCCCGCGTTGCTCGTGCCGTTCGTCGGCCGGGTCGCGCGCGGCGAGGCCGACCTGGTCCTCGGCAGGCGCAGGCCGCAGGGGCGCGGGGCGTGGCCGCCGCACGCCCGGGCCGGCAATGTCGCGCTCGCCCGCATGATGCGCCGCCGCACCGGCCTGCGCCTGCACGACCTGGGCCCGCTGCGCGCCGCGCGCCGCACGGACCTGCTCTCCCTCGCGCTCACCGACCGGCGCAGCGGCTACCCCCTGCAGATGGTCGTGCGGGCCGCCGACGCGGGCTGGCGGGTGGAGGAGCGCGACGTTCCGTACCTGCCGCGTGAGGGGAAGTCGAAGGTGACCGGGACATGGCGCGGGACGTGGCACGCCGTACGGGACATGCGGTCCGTCCTCGCACAGGGGGCGGCCCGATGACCTCGACGGCCACCCTCCTCGTGATCGCCAAGGCGCCCGTGCCCGGGCGGGTCAAGACGCGTCTGACGCCGCCGTTCACGCCCGCCGAGGCCGCGCGGCTCGCCGAGGCCGCGCTGCGCGACACCCTCGACGCCGCCCTCGCCGCGCCCGTACGGCGCCGGCTCCTGGTCCTCGAAGGGGCCCCGGGCCCGTGGCTGCCGGCCGGGTTCGACGTCGTACGACAACGCGGCGACGGCCTCGACGAGCGGCTCGCGGCGGCGTTCGAGGACGCGGCAGCTGACGGGCCCGCACTGCTCGTCGGCATGGACACCCCTCAACTCGCCGCCCTGCCCGGCCTGTTGGCGCCCGCGCTCGCGCCGGACGCGTGGCAGGAGTGCGACGCCTGGTTCGGCCCCGCGGAGGACGGCGGGTTCTGGGCACTCGGTCTCGCGGCGCCGGACCCGGCACTGCTGCGCGGGGTGCCGATGTCGACGCCGTTCACCGGCGCGGCCCAGCGGGCCCGGCTGACCGAGGCGGGGCTGCGCGTACGGGATCTGCCGCGCGTCCTCGACGTGGACACGGCGCGGGACGCGGAGCGGGTGGCCGCGCTCGCGCCGGGCGGGCGGTTCGCGGCGGAGCACCGGCGGCTCACCCCGGCCGTGCGCGGGGGTGCGGCATGACCACGACGACCCCGGACACGGCGCCGCCCTGGTGTGCCGACCCGTACGCGGACGCCGTGCGCAGAGAGCGCGGCCCGCTCTTCCTGCGCCGCGCCGACGGCTGGCTGCTGCCGCTGGAGGTGGAGCGCTGGTGCGCGGGGGCCGACGCCGCCGATCTGTCGGCGCTGCACCGCTGCGAGGGCTCCGTGCTCGACATCGGCTGCGGCCCGGGCCGGCTCGTGGCGGCGCTCGCCGCGGTGGGGCGGCGCACGCTGGGTGTCGACGTGAGCGAGGCGGCCGTCGACCGGGCACGCAGCCTGGGCGGACCCGCTCTGCACCGCTCGGTCTTCGACCCCCTTCCGGAGGAGGGGAGTTGGGGCACCGCTCTGCTGATGGACGGGAACGTCGGAATCGGCGGCGATCCTCGCGCCCTGCTGGCCCGCGTCTCCCAACTGGTGTGCCCCAGGGGCCTGTTGATCGTGGAGGCCGTGGCGCAGGACGTCGACGAGCGGGTCGAGGTACGCGTGGCCGACGGGCAGGGCGCCACAGGATCGCTCTTCCCGTGGGCCCGGCTCGGTGTGCGCGCCGTGGAGCGGCATGCGCGGGCCACCGGATGGCGCCCGATCGGCCGCTGGGGCGTCGGCGAACGGCGTTTCGTGACCCTGCGGTTGAGGGCCGTGCGATGAACCGCGACAGCGGCACGCGCCGCGATCTGCTCGCCGTCGCGGCAGCCGCCCTCCTCGTGGCCGCGGCCGTCGGCATCGGCACGTACATCGAGCACCGGTACGGCACGCTGCACGTCAACTGGCCTCCCTTGTACGCACGTTGGGGTCCACACCTCGGCCCCGGCACCCCGGCGGCGCTCGCCGTCGCCGCCCTTGTCGTCGCCTACGGGCCTCCGCTCGCCGCCCGACTGTCGTGGCGGGGGCTGCTGTGGGGCGCCTGGGGCACCTCGATGGCGTGGACGTGGTCCCTCGCGCTCATCGACGGCTGGCACCGCGGCATCGCGCGGCGGCTCACCACCTCGTACGAGTACCTCCAGGTCATCGACCGTTTCCGGGACATCCCGGCGACGCTGCGGGACTTCCACCGGCACATCCTGATCGGCTCGCCCGACCACTGGCCCGCACATGTGGCGGGGCATCCGCCGGGCGCCACGCTCACCTTCGTCTGGCTCGACCGGATCGGCCTCGGGGGCGGCGCGTGGGCCGGGGTGTGGTGCATCACCGTGGGCTGCACGGCGGCCGTCGCGGTCCTGGTGACCGTACGGGCGCTCGCGAGCGAGAAGATGGCGCGGCGGGCTGCGCCGTTCCTGGTGCTCGCGCCCGCCGCGGTGTGGGTCGGCACGTCGGCCGACGGCTACTTCGCGGCGGTCGCCGCGTGGACGGTGGCGTGCACGGCGCTCGCGGCCACCCGCCGGAGCCGAACTGCCGCCCTGGCGGCGGGAGTTCTGTTCGGCGCCACCTGCTTCCTGTCGTACGGTCTCACGCTCCTGGCCGTACTCCTGGGGACGGTGCTGCTGCTCACCCGGACCTGGCGTCCGCTCCCCCTGATGGTGCTCGGCGCCGCCGTCGTACCGGTGGCGTTCGCCCTCGCCGGGTTCAACTGGTGGGAGGCGTACCGGCTGTTGGTGGAGCGCTACTACGAAGGGGCGGGCGGTATCCGGCCGTACGGGTACTGGGTGTGGGCGAACCTCGCGTGCACCGTGCTGGTGGTGGGTCCGGCGACGGTGGCCGGGCTGCGGCGCGTCCCCGGCGCCGTGCGCGACGGCGAGCGGCACTTCGCGCTGCTCGTCACCGGGGCGCTCCTCGCGCTCCTCGCCGCCGACCTCTCGGGCATGAGCAAGGCGGAGACGGAACGCATCTGGCTGCCGTTCGCGACCTGGCTCCTCGCGGCAGGAGCGCTGCTCCCCGACCGCCGGCGCCGTGCTTGGCTCGCGGCCCAGGCCGCCCTCGCGCTCGTACTGAATTCGCTCCTGCTCACGGGGTGGTGACAAGGCGCGGCGCCGGTATCGTCGCAGCTCCGGGTTGATAGGCAAGTGCCGACTTGCCTATCGTGGCGAGCATGGCAGAGGATGTGTTCAAGGCGCTGGCCGACCCCACCCGTCGCCGCATCCTGGACGAGCTGGTGGACCGGGACGGTCAGACCCTGTTCGAGCTGTGCACGCGGCTGATGACCAAGCACGGACTCGGCCTGTCGCGGCAGGCGATCAGCCAGCATCTGGCCGTCCTGGAGGCGGCGGGCCTGGTCGTCGCGCGGCGCCAGGGCCGCTACAAGTTCCACGATCTGAACACCGAGCCGCTTGAGCGCGTCATGAACCGATGGCTCAGGCCCGACGGACCGGAGAGCACCCCATGAGGATCCACATCACCAGCGTCTTCGTCGACGACCAGGAGAAGGCGCTGCGCTTCTACACCGACGTGCTCGGCTTCGTGAAGAAGCACGACATCCCGCTGGGCGGCGGGGCCCGCTGGCTGACCGTCGTCTCGCCGGAGGCCCCGGACGGGACCGAGCTGCTGTTGGAGCCGTCGGGGCACCCCGCGGTCCCGCCGTACAAGACGGCTCTGGTCCAGGACGGCATCCCGGCGACGTCGTTCGCGGTCGACGACGTCCGGGTGGAGTACGAGCGGCTGCGGGGGCTCGGGGTCGAGTTCACCCAGGAGCCGCTGACGATGGGGCCGGTCACGACCGCGGTCCTCGACGACACCTGCGGCAATCTGATCCAGCTCGTGCACAGCGCCTGACCGTCGGGGCGCCGCGTCGCCCTCGTGACGGGACCCGTCGCGCATGACGGCGTGCGCCACCTCCGGGATCGGGCGGTCTCGTGCGTGAAGGCGTGCGCACGCAGCCGCGCGGGGGCCTGGTCGACGGCCAGGGCGAGGCGGTGGGCGAGGGCATCGGCGGCCCGGTGGATCAGGGCGCGGTGCGGGGGCAGCGGACGGTCCGCGCCGATGTCGTGCAGGCCGGCGCGGGCGAGCAGGATGACAGTGACGGCTTCGGCGAGGGCCGGGCGGGGGCCATCCGGGCGCGCGTGAGTGGCCCGGCGGCGGCGCGACGGCCGGTGAGGGCGCCGACCCCGATGACGCCGAGGTGCAGCGGCAGGGCGGAGACGGCGCGTACGAGGTGGCTGCGGAAGGCCGGGAGCAGGGCGGACCGGCGACCGTGCGCGGTGCCGTTCAGATCGGGCACGATGACGGGCAGGCCGGCCCCGGCGGCATCGAGAGTGGGCCCCCGGCGTCGAAGGTGGGCCCCTCCCCCAGCGTGTACGGCAGGCCGTCCAGGCCCAGCGCCGCCGCGCACGAGGCGGCCGACAGGGCGAGGCCTCGGGAACTCCCGGAGGCCGCGGCCAGGGGCATCGCGAGATCGGGAACGGCCGTGGGCACCGCAGCGCCTGCCAGGTGAGGGTGGGCTCCGATGGGCGTCGTACGGCAGCCCGCCGGGCGGGCTCGCGGTGACGGGGAGTCAGGCGTCCCGGGCCCCGGTGAACAGGCTCGAATCCAGCGTGCCGCCGACGATCTGCTCGCACAGCCCGGTCAGGGACCTGCGGCGGGCGCGGGCGTACGAGCGGATCAGGGCGAAGGCGTCCTCGGGCGACACGTCCAGGCGGGCGCCGAGGTACCCCTTGGCCTGCTCGATCGCGATCCTGCTGGTGAGCGCGGTCTGCAACTGCCCGATCCGTTCCGCACGGTCCTGGGCGAGCCGCTGATGCAGGATGCCGATGGTCGCGGCGTCCGCGAGGGCCTGGCCCAGGCGCACATCGGCCGGCCGGAGCGCCCCTGGCCGGACGTGGAAGAGGTTCATCGCACCGATGGCTTCGTCGCGCAGGCGCAGCGGCAGCGCGGCCACGGTCTCGAACCCCGCGGCGCGGCCCGCTTTGGTGAAACGCGGCCAGCGCTCGCCCGCCTCCTGCCCGGAGAGGTTCAGCGGGCCGATGACGTGCGGGTCGTCGCAACAGTCCCGGCACGGGCCCTCGTCGAACTCCAGCTGGGCTTCGCACAGTTGGTGCGCGCGCCCGGTCGAGGCAGCGACATCCACCAGCCGCCCCCGCGCGTCGACCATGACCACGCCGGCTCCCGCCACGTCCAGCAGGTCCACCACATGATCGGTCAGCACGTGCAGGAAGTCGATCAAACGGAACCCCTGCACCAGAGTGTCCGCCAGTTCCAGAAAGGCCCGCGCCAGCCGCTCGTCACGCTCGGGCTGCGCCATCTCGTCACCTCCGCGATCCGCCCGGACCCCGTCGCTTCCCTTCGTAGGCAGGCCCGGTGTTGCCCCGCCATTCTCGCCTTCCGCGCGCCTTGATGAGTAAGGGGTCCGGTGTCATCGGTCGGCCTCTCGGGCCCTCGCCGGCCGGTCCGCCGCGCGGACCGTGTCACAGAATCCCGCCCTGCCTCGTCCCGTGCGTAAAACCCTTTGCAGGACGGCCCTTTGAGGGGCCCTCAGGACTTGGGATCGGGAATCGGGGATCGGGAATCGGGAAGGGGAACGTCATGCGCGTGTTCGTGGCAGGCGGGAGTGGGGCCATCGGCCGACGCCTTGTACCGCTGCTCGTGGCGCGAGGGCACGAGGTGACGGCGACGACGACGAACGCCGCGAAGCTCGGGCTCCTCAGGGAACTGGGCGCCCAAGGCGTCGTCATGGACGGACTCGACGCGTCCTCGGTCGGCCAGTCCGTCGCCGAGGCATCCCCCGATGTGATCGTCCATCAGATGACGTCGATCGCCGGCAAGGCGGACATCAAGCACATGGACCGCTGGTTCGCCACCACGAACCGGCTGCGCGTCGAGGGCACGGACCATCTGCTGGCCGCCGCCGAGGCCGTCGGCGTGGAGCGGGTCGTCGCGCAGGGCTACGCGAGCTGGAACGGGCTGCGCTCGGGCGGCTGGGTGAAGACCGAGGAGGATCCGCTCGACCCGATGACGGGGACGGTGGCGGAACCCGGCATGAGGTCGATCCAGTACGTCCACGACGCGGTCACCGGGGCCGGCGGGGCGGTCCTGCGATACGGCTCGTTCTACGGGCCCGGCGCCACCGACGACACGGTCGCGCTGATCCGCAAACGGCGGTTCCCGCTCGTCGGCCGCGGCACGGGCCACACCTCGTGGATCCACCTCGACGACGCGGCCGGCGCCACGGTCCTCGCCGTCGAGCAGCGGGTGCGCGGCGTGTTCAACATCGTCGACGACGACCCCGCACCCGCGAGCGCCTGGCTCCCGCACCTGGCCGCCTGCGCGGGCGCGAAGCCGCCGCTGCGGGTCCCGGTCTGGCTGGCCCGGCTCGCCGCCGGGGACGTCGCGGTGGCGATGATGACGCAGGGCCGCGGCTTCTCCAACGCGAAGGCGAAGCGGGAGCTCGGCTGGGAGCTGCGGTACCCGTCGTGGCGAGAGGGGTTCAGGACTGCGGGCTCCCACACCTAAGCCTCCGAGCGTCAGCGGGTCAGAGGAAGCGGGAGCTGGACACCGGGCCCGCGGACGACAACCCCGCACGGCTGCCCCGCAGCCAGGAGTCACGTACGGCGGACACGAAGTCGGTGAGCTTCTCGACCGGGTCGGCGGGCGTCGCACCGTCCCCGTCGACAAGGCGGCCGTCGGCGGCCAGGATGTCCGCGGCGACCTCCTCCTCCGGCCTGTCGTCCGGCGCGCCGAGCTCGACGTCGCCGTCCTCGCCGACACGCATCTGCGCGTCCCACGGCGCGGTCGCCGACTGGTGCAGCAAGGTGATGCTGTCGGCGGCGACGACCGGCGGATCGGTCCAGTTGCTCGCGTGCTCGTGCAGTACCTGCCCCGGCGCCCGTTCGACGAGCTGCCCGAGGATCTCGGGCCCGTGCGCGGTGCCGGCGACGTCGTTCAGGTCGTACGCCACGACGACCGTGTTCTCGCGGCGGGACGCGAAGGGCTGCGCGGGCAGATCCAGAAGCCGGGCCGCCGCGAGCCCCAGGATGCGGCTGCCCCGGTCGGGCAGCAGGGACACCGAGGTGGGGTGCACCCCGGCAGCGTCGATCACCGCCCTCAGCCGCACCAGCCCGGCCAGGCACTGGTCATGGTTGTCCTGCACCAGGGCGAACCGCCCATTCATCCCCGCGTCGAACCCGTACGGGGAGAGAGTGGTGAGCACGGTGCCGCCCATGACGTACTGCCACCCCCGCAGATCGGTCGCGTCGAGCGCGCTCACCCGCCCGGCCCCGGTGGCCCGCTCCAGCATCGCGCGCTGGCGATCCCGGGCGGGCTGCCACTGCGGGTCCTGCGGATCGGGCAGCAGCGCGTGATGACGGTCGGCCAGGGCGAGGTCGCCGGCCATGATGGCGTTGAAGATCAGCAGGTAGCGGTCCGGCCAGTCGGCGAGCCCGCCCTCGTGCGCGGCGAGCAGGTCAACGGCCTCACGGTGCCGCCCCTCGCGCTCGTACGCCGAGACGAGTTCCCGCATGATCGGCGCGGAGTCCGGCGACTGGCGCAGCGCCTGGCGCAGGGCGGGTATCGCCAAGTAGGGCACGCCACGCTCGATGCAGGCGTACCCGAAGTCGTAGAGCGCGCGGGCCGTTTCGGGACGGGCGGCCAGTGCCTCGGAAGCGGCCCGCAGATCCTCGAAGCCGGCACTCCCGGCGGCCCGGCCGACCACGAGGGCGACTTCGCCGAGCGGCAGCTCTTCGACGCCGTGCCGCAACTGGCGCAGGGCCCCTGGCACATCCCCCTCATCGAGTGCCTGCCAGGCCTGGAGGAGTGCGGGGGTCTTCGGTCGGCGATTCCTGCGCGAGAACATGCCGTGGATCTTCACCGATGATCCCAGTACCGCTCAACCGCATTACGCGAGTGAGTGCAGGTGCTTCGAGACCGGCAGGCCCGATTCTCCAGAACGGTGGCCGCTCCCGCACCCACGGTCGCGAACGCCCGTCAAGCTCTCGGGTCCCTCCAGAGATGACGCTCGTCCAGGGTCCCGAACCGCACATGCCCGGCTGCGAGGTCGACGAGGACGGGCCAGCAGTCCAACAGTTGCTCTCGCGCATCACGCGAGGCGAGGTATTGCACAGAGTTGTACGGAACGATCAGGAGCCCGCCGCTCTCACGGACCCGCTGCGCATCGATGGCGAGAGGCGGCTCATCGTCCCGCCGCCTGCCCGCGAGAAACGCCGCCGCCCGTTGCAGGGCTTCGCTGTGCTCGATCATCCGTCCCCGGTCCGTCGACTCAAGGGGGCACCCTAACCCGCCCTGAGCTTCGGCACGTTGGCGACCTGGGCGCACCGCCGGACTCAGAACGGTCCGAGCACGACCGGGCATACGCTCAGGCGCCGATGGTTGCCTCCTGTCGACAGGCGACGGAACAAGGCCGTCGCACTAATCAAGCTGGCTCCAACTCGGCGAAGGCCCGTACCGCGGTTTGAACGGGACGGGCCGGCCCGTGATTCCGTCCAGCAGCACGCGGTCGCCCACGGGACGGGCCAATTCCACCGTGACCTGTTCCAACTTGCCCTGCGCCGTGCACAGACCACGGTCCTTGGCGTCGTCCTCGACCGAGGCGGTCAGCACCACGCTGCCGGACGTCTCCCGTACGTCGACGAGGGGGCCGTCGTCACAGACCCCGTGCAGGGCGACCACGGTCACCGAGCGCCCGTCCGCGGAGATCCGGGTCAGTCGGTCGAGGGGGAGGCCCGGGACGTCGACAGCCCTTCGGATCGGGGGACGAGGGAGTGCGGATGCGACGGCGGCGGACTGCTTGAGCGGGGTGTCGTAACCGTCCAGTGTGAACAGCCACCCCGGAACCATCGCCGGCCCGCGGCTGGTCGCGATCTTCATCTGCCCCAGTTCGGCGCCGGTCACGGTGAGGCCGTACGACCCGTCGGCGCCGCCACGGTCCCGCGCCAGGGCCCGGTAGGACGCGTCGGCCGACCGCAGCGGCCTGGTGAGCGTCCCGCCCCCGGCCCACGTCACCCGCCCGCTCTTCGGCCGGGCGGCAGGCAAAGCCCCCTTCAGCGCGAACTTCCCGTCCGCGTAAGCCTGTTGGTCCCGCTCGCCGCGCAGGCCACCCCGCGGCGGCTGGATCACGTCGCCCATCGGGTGGTACCCGGCGCGCCACGCCGCAGCCGCCGCGGACCCGTCCCACGCCGCGGCTACCCTCCGCGCGCGGTCGGCCGGGGTCTGTGTGCCGGCCCCGCTCCCCCGCTGTTGGCTGCCACAACCGGTGACGGCCGCGAGAGCGACGACCGTCAGCATTGCCCCAACACGCAGGCAGGCAGCGCGCGATGGCCCACCCGGCAGGGGGGCTCCCGAGGGGACCGCGACGATGTCCGGCTGATCGACCATGTACCTGTGACGCCACCCGCTCAGGAAACGTTCACGGAAGCGGCCGCGTGCCCGCGTTCACGGCCGGCACCTGCCGTGCGGATCCACGCGGGCTGCACCACCGCGAGGACCAGGCACACCAAGGACATCACGCTCCACAAACCCGTCGGCCCCGCGCGCTCCAGCAATTGCGTGCCGGTGATCGGGGCGACGATTCCCGCGACGCCCCAACTCGTGCCGTAGGCGGCCAGATAGCGCCCCTTCCCGCCGGCCGGGGCCAGGGCGGCCACGATGGCGTACGCGCGGCCGACGAGGAGGAGGTCGCCCAGGCTCCACACCAGGGTTGCCGCGACGTGGACGGCAAGGTCGTGGGCGAGGGCGTATCCGGCGAGGCCGAGGGCCAGAAGGAGGTGGCCGCCGACGAAGGCGGCGGCGTCCGGGAGCTCGGCCAGGCGGCGCAGCCGCAGGAGTGGCTGTCCGGCGGCGATGACGAGGGCGGAGGCGGTGAACAGCAGTCCGGCGTCGGCGGGTTGGAGGCCACGCAGGCGCAGGGCGAGCGGCAGCATGGTCATGATCTGGAGGTGGACCACCGCCAGAAGCGTCCCTGCGGCGAGCATCAGCAGCAACGACCTGTCGCGCCAGGGTGCGGCGGCGAACGGCTGCCCGGGGTCGACAGCGGCCGCGGGCCGGCCGGCGGGAAGGACCAGGCGTACGGCCAGCGCGCAGAGCAGGCACGTCAGGGCGTCGGCCACGAAGAGCCAGTGCAGGTCCCAGCGCCCCAGACCGGCCGCCAGGAGTCCCGCGCCCATGTCGGCCACGGCCAGCGCCGCGTTCAACAGGCCGTACGCGCGCACGTGTTCACTCGGCGCCACGACCTCCGCGATCATCGCCTGGCTGGGCGGCTCGTAGATCTCGTAGACAAGTCCCAGCAGGACGGCGGACCATGCCGCCGCCGCGAGGCCGTCCGCGGCGGCGAGGCCCAGTTGCGCCAGCGCGCAACCGGTCAGCCCGATCACGATCGTGCGGCGCGGGCCCAGCCGGTCGGCCAGCCGCCCGCCGACGAGGCGCGAGGGAATCGCGGCCAGCCCGAACGCGGCGCTGATGTACCCGGCGACGCGGGCGTCCGCACCGAAGCTCGTCGTGATCAGCACGGTGAGGAAGGAGAGGGAGAACGCGCCCAGCCGGTTCACCGCCCGCGCCACGATCAGCAAGCGCACGGTACGCGGCAACGGCCGACTGCCCCGCCCGCCCTGCGCACACCTCACGAAGCCCCCTCGTCCGTGACCGACGAAACAGCTATCGTCGGTTGCGTACGCACGCTAGAGCCCCAAGGAGTGACCGGTCAAGTGATGTTCGATGGTCACGTGGTGACGCTGCTCGACGCTGCCGTCTCCCTCGTGAATACGCTGACCGACGGCGCCCGACAGGGCCGCCCCTACGCCGCTCCGCACGGCGACCAGCTCCCACCAGCGGTCCACGAGGCCCTGCCGCTCGCCTCGCAACGCGCCACGGTCGAGCCGGACCACGCCGCCTACCTCGCCGACGCGGCCCGCCAGATGCGGGCCGTGTTCGAGGCCGTGGACAGCGGCGACCTCGACCGGGCGGCCCAGACCGTGAACGCACTGCTGCGCACCACCGGCGCCCGCCCCCAGCTCGACCGCGTCGACGGCGAACCCTGGCAGCTCCACTTCCACGGATCCGACGACAGCCTCTCCGTCGGCTGGAGCGCCGGCTGCGCCACCGCCCTCGCCCTGGCGGTCGGCAGCGACCTGGCCGGACGCCTCGGCGTCTGCACGGCCTCGAACTGCGACCGGGTGTACGTCGACAACTCCCGCAACGCCGTACGCCACTTCTGCTCCGACGCCTGCCGAAGCCGGATCAAGGCAGCCGCCTTCCGGGCACGCAAGGCCGCCCGATGCTGAGGTCTCAGCGACGCGTCGCCACGACCAGCCGGCACCGCGGCGAACCGTCCGGCCGCTCCCCCAGCTCCGGCAGCGCCCGCAACGTCACGTCGAAGCCCGTACGGCCCAACTCCCTTCGCACGTCGGACAGTTTGAAGGGGCGGTAGTACATGACGAACGGCGGACGCCACACCGCGTTGCGCACCCGCATCACCCCGTCGAAGCCGAGCATCGCCCAGTAGCCGCGGGAGCCGGGGCGGGCGGGCGCCGGCAGGGGGAACGCGAACTGACCCCCCGGGCGCAGGACTTGGTGGACCTGGGAGAACAACTCCCCGTACTGGCCCGGCACGAAGTGGCCGAACGCCCCGAAGCTGACGACGAGGTCGAAGGCCGGGGCGAAGGGGAGCGCCAGCGCGTCGGCGCGGACGTACGAGGCCGTGGGCTCCTCGCCGCGCGCGACCTGGAGCATGCCCACACTGAAGTCGACCCCCACCGTCCGCCCGGTGCACACCTCGCGCAGCACCCCGAGCCCCGCCCCGGTGCCGCAGCACAGGTCGAGCCCGTTCTCGTACGGGCCCGACGAGCGAAGGGTGCGTGCGACCGGGTCGAGGACGATGTCGGGGGTGCGGAAGGGCGTCTGGTCGAACTTCGGGGCGAGCAGGTCGTAGCCGCGCTCGACGGATGACAGCGCCTGAACGGCCAGTTCGCGGAGGGTGGGCCCCTGGGGTGTGAACATGGCGGCTCAGCATAGGTCGACCACCCGCCGAAAACCGCTCTTGCCGCGCACCCCGGGTCCGGTGGTACAGTCGGCTCAGCACTTGTGTACGCCCGATCCGAGGCGCCGGTGCCGGTTCCATCTCTTCAGCGCGTGAGCGCTCATCGTTTCGATCAGCCTTTCAGCGCGCATCATCCCTGGTCAGCAGGTTCTGAACGGGTTCTCCCCCGCCCCTGCACGGCCAGTTCTCTCCCGGCCTCGGGCGTGATGTTCCTCAGGACCCTCAGGACCCTCAGGACTCCGCCCTTCGCTCCGCCGGATCCCACCCCCTCCCCTCTGCCCTTTCTGCCTTCTCTGCCCGCGGACGGATCGACGTCCGCGAAAGGACCTGTGATCACCATGACCACCACACTCGAAGCCCCGCAGCGGCCCGGCGCCGCCTCCGCGGCGAAGGTTCCCGTTCCCGTCGCCGGTGTCCTCGACATCAGCTCGAACGGACACGGGTTCCTGCGCGCCCCCGACCTGACACCCACGTCCCACGACGTGCAGGTCCCCTCCTCCCTCATCCGTCAACTCGGCCTGCGCAAGGGCGACTTCGTGACCGGACTGTGCGGCAAGCCGCACACGCTCGGCCACGTCGAGACCGTCGGCGGCCTGCCCGCCGCGGCCCTTCGCACCCGTCCGCGCTTCGCCGACCTCACCCCGCTCCACCCCGCCGAACGCCTGCGCCTCGAAGGGGCCTCAGGGCTCGCCGGCCGGGTCGTCGACCTGGTCGCGCCCGTCGGCAAGGGGCAGCGCGGACTGATCGTCGCGCCGCCGAAGACCGGCAAGACCGTGCTGCTCCAGCAGATCGCCGCCGCCGTCGCGACCAACCACCCGGAGGCGCACCTCATGGTCGTACTCCTCGACGAGCGGCCCGAGGAGGTCACCGACATGCGGCGCTCCGTGCGCGGCGAGGTGTACGCGTCGACGTTCGACCGCCCCGCCAAGGCGCACATCGCGCTCGCCGAACTCGCCGTGGAGCGCGCCAAGCGCCTCGTCGAACAGGGCCGCGACGTGGTGATCCTGCTCGACTCGCTGACCCGGCTGTGCCGCGCCCACAACAACGCGGCGTCGTCCGGCGGGCGCACCCTGTCCGGCGGCGTGGACGCGGCCGCCGTGCTCGGCCCGAAGCAGTTGTTCGGCGCGGCCCGCAACACCGAGGAGGCCGGCTCGCTGACCATCCTCGCGACCGCGCTGGTCGACACGGGATCGCGCGCCGACGACTACTTCTTCGAGGAGCTCAAGAGCACCGGCAACATGGAACTGCGCCTCGACCGCACGCTCTCCGACCGCCGCGTCTTCCCGGCCGTCGACATCACCCCTTCCGGCACGCGCCGCGAGGAACTCCTCGTGCCCGCCGACGAGTTGGCGGTCGTCCGCGGACTGCGCCGGGCCCTCCAGGGGCGCGACGGGCAGTCGTCGTACGAGGCACTGCTCGACAAGCTGCGCCGGAGCCCGGACAACGCGGCGTTCCTGCGCCAGGTCCATCGGACGGTACCCGGCACGTGATCCCGGCCCCGGATGCGTAATACTCGAACCATGACCCCGAGCATTACGCACCCCGGTGCGAAGCCGACCGTGACGGTCCGGCGGGCCACCGCACGCGACGCCAGGCGTCTCACCCGCCTCGTGCGCGGCTCCCGCGCCTACGAAGGCCCGTACGCGGCGATGGTCGCCGACTACCGGGTGGGCCCCGACTACATCGACGCGCACCGCGTCTTCGTGGCGGTCGACGAGGCCGACGACCGGGTCCTCGGGTTCTACGCGCTGGTGCTCGCGCCGCCGGAGCTGGACCTGATGTTCGTCGCGGACTCCGCTCAGGGCCTCGGCATCGGGCGGCTGCTCATCGCGCACATGCACACCGAGGCGCGGGCCGCCGGGCTCGACCACGTCCGCGTCGTCTCGCACCCGCCCGCCGAGGGCTTCTACCGCAGCATGGGCGCGCGCCGCACCGGCACGGTCCTCGCGCGCCCGCCGGCCGTGGCCTGGGACCGGCCCGAACTCGAATTCACCGTTCCACCCGCCGCCTGAGGTCTTCCGCCCTCGCCTCGCACGGCGCACACTCGGGGACGTCGGAATGGGGCAAGGAGGCCACATTGGGCAGCGACCAGGTGCGCTCGGACGGGTTCGACGTGATCGTGGAGATCCCGCAGGGGTCGAGGAACAAGTACGAGATGGACCACGAACTCGGCCGGATCCGGCTCGACCGGATGCTCTTCACCTCGACCCAGTACCCCGCCGACTACGGCTACATCGACGGCACGCTCGGCGGTGACGGCGACCCGCTGGACGCGCTCGTGCTGACCGGCGACGCGACGTTTCCCGGCTGCACCATCGAGTGCCGGGCGATCGGCATGTTCGTGATGAGCGACGAGAAGGGCCCGGACGAGAAGATCCTGTGCGTGCCCGCGCACGACCCGCGGCACGCGACGGTCCAGGACATCGAGGACATCCCCGAGTTCGACCGCCTGGAGATCACGCACTTCTTCGAGGTCTACAAGGACCTGGAGCCCGGCAAGTCGGTGGACGGCTCTCACTGGGAGGGCCGCGAGAAGGCGTACGAGGAGATCAGGCGGGCGCGCGGGCGCCGGTCCTGAGCGCCGGTCACGTCCCCACGGCGTCGACCAGTTCCCCGATCTCCGCGTCCACGAGCCGGTAGCGCACCACACGCCCCGTCTTCTCCCCCGCCACGACCCCGGCCGCCCGCAGCAGCCGCAGCGCCTGCGAGACGGCCGCGCCGTTCATCCCGGAGGCCACCGCCAGGTCGGACACGGCCAGCGGACCGACCCGGCGCAGCGCGAGCAGCAGGGCGAGCCGGTGCGGGTCGGCGAGCAGCGAGAAGCGCTCCGCCCACTCGCGTACCCGCGCCACGTCCCCGATGGCCTCGACGGCGTCGCAGACCCGGTGCCCGTCGATGGTGCGGTGATCGGCCCGCTCGGCCGGAACGAGATGCATGGCCGGATTCTCTCAACACCCGTACCGCCCACCGCCACCCGGGCCGCGATGTGATCTTGCATACCTGCACAGGTGTGCAGCTATGCAGCCACGTGCCGGCCCCCCTAAGGTGAACGGGCCGTGGTGCTCGGGAAGACCGGTGACAACCCCTCAGGGGCCAAGTCCGGAGCGGCCCTCGCCACTGTGATCGGGTTCCGGACCGCAGGTCCGGAGCGCACCGTGCCAGTACGCCACTGGTGGCCGCAAGGCCGCTGGGAAGGCAGGCGCGGCGGCGCACGCCCGTAAGCCAGGAGACCGGCCACGGCATCTCACGAAGTGATCCACGAGGTGCTGGAGCGTGATCGACGTATGACCCTGCCCGCGAACTCCCCTGCGCGGCCCACCGAACCGACCACAGCCTTCCGCTGGCGGCGCGAGGACACCCTGCGCACCGCGGGGCTGATGGCGGTGATCCTGGCCCTGCACGTCGTCGCGTTCGGCGTGCTGTTCCTGCTGGTCGTCCCGAACCACTACGAAGTCGACAACAAGGCCTTCGGCATCGGCCTGGGCATCACCGCCTACACCCTCGGCATGCGGCACGCCTTCGACGCCGACCACATCGCCGCGATCGACAACACCACCCGCAAGCTGATGGCCGACGGAAAGCGTCCGGTCTCGGTCGGCTTCTGGTTCGCGCTCGGCCACTCCAGTGTGGTCGTCGTGCTGGCCGCGCTGATCGCCGGCGGCACCGCGCTCGCCGGGACGCTGATGAACGACGGTTCGCGCACGCACCAGGTGCTCGGCGTCGTCGGCACGACGTTCTCCGGCTCGTTCCTGTATCTCATCGCCGCCCTCAACCTCGTCGCCCTGCTGGGCATCCTCAAGGTGTTCCGGGCGATGCGCGAAGGCTCGTACAACGAGGTGGAGCTCGAACAGCACCTGGATTCCCGGGGGTTCATGAACCGCGTCCTCGGCCGCTTCACCAAGTCGATCACCCGGCCGGGCCAGATGTTCCCGCTGGGCTTCCTGTTCGGCCTCGGCTTCGACACGGCGACCGAGGTGACGCTGATGGTGATGGCTGGCAGCGGCGCCGCGGCCGGGCTGCCCTGGTACGCGATCCTGTGCCTGCCGCTGCTCTTCGCCGCGGGCATGAGCCTGTTCGACACGCTCGACGGCACGTTCATGAACTTCGCGTACCAGTGGGCGTTCTCCAACCCGGTGCGCAAGGTGTTCTACAACCTCACCATCACCGGTCTGTCGATCGCGGTCGCGTTCTTCATCGGCACGATCGAACTCGTCGGCGTGCTCCACGACAAGCTCGACCTGTCGGACGCGGTGACGAGCTGGATCGCCGGGCTCGATCTCGACAACGTCGGCTACGTCATCGTCGGCCTGTTCGTCGTGGTGTGGGCGGCGGCGATCGGCTACTGGCGTCTGGCCAAGGTCGAACAGCGCTGGTCCGCGCGGGTGGCCGACGGCGCGTAGCGGCAGCCGCCGGGTGGTGGCGTGAGCGCGTCGCATAGCGTGCACGTCACCACGCCGTCCCCGCATGGAGGATCGTCAATGAGCGCCGCCCGCCTGCCACTTGAGGGCATCACCGTCGTCAGCCTGGAGCAGGCGGTCGCCGCGCCGTTCGCCACCCGCCAGCTCGCCGACCTCGGGGCCCGGGTCATCAAGGTGGAGCGGCCGGGCACCGGTGACTTCGCGCGCGGCTACGACGAGACGGTGCACGGGCAGTCCAGCCACTTCGTGTGGCTGAACCGCTCCAAGGAGTCGGTGACCCTCGACGTCAAGACGCCCGGCGGGCGCGAGGTCCTCGCGCGGCTGCTCACGGACGCCGACGTGTTCGTGCAGAACCTGGCCCCGGGCGCGGCGGCCCGACTCGGCTTGTCCGCCGCGGAGTTGGCGCGCGCACACCCGTCGCTCATCGTCTGCGACATCTCCGGCTACGGCGCCGACGGGCCCTGGGCCGACCGCAAGGCCTACGACCTGCTGGTGCAGTGCGAGACGGGCGTCGTGTCCGTGACCGGCACACCCGAGGCCCCGGCCAAGGTGGGCATCGCGATCGCCGACATCGCGGCCGGCATGTACGCCTTCACCGGCATCCTCACGGCGCTCTACGAACGGCGGGCGACCGGCACCGCACGCGCCGTGGAGGTGTCGCTCTTCGAGGCGCTCGCGGAGTGGATGGGCTATCCGGCGTACTACACGGCCCACTCGGGCAGCCAGCCGCAGCGGGTCGGCGCCGCGCACGCGACGATCGCCCCGTACGGGCCCTATGACGCGGCGGACGGGAAGACCGTGCTCCTGGCGATCCAGAACGAGCGCGAATGGGCGTCGTTCTGCGCGGAGTTCCTCGACGACGCCTCGCTCGCGACGGACCCGCGCTTCCACCGCAACTCGGCGCGCGTCGCCCGTCGCGCGGAACTGGACGCGATCGTCGCCGCCCGGTTCGCGGAGCTCGACGCGGCCGAGGCGGTCGCCCTCCTGGAGCGCGCGAAGGTCGCCAACGCCCGCCTCAACACGGTCACCGACTTCCTCGCCCACCCGGTCCTCGCGGGCCGCGACCGCTGGCGCGACGTGGCCACGCCGGGCGGCCCGATCCGCGCGCTGCTGCCCCCGGCGGTCCTCGCGGGCGTGGAGCCCCGGATGGATGCGGTGCCCGGGGTGGGCGAGCACACGGAGTCCGTCCTGAAGGAGCTGGGGTACGAGCACTCGGCCATCACTCAGCTGCGCGAGGCGGGCGCCGTGTAGCTCCGCCCACGGCGAACAAGGGACGTTCGGCCCCCCGTCAGGGCCCCTTGGCCCCGCCCGCACGCCGTCCTTCCGCTGCCATCCTGCTGCGCAGAGCCTCCCGTGCCCTCGCCCTCCCGCCGGCGCATGGTCGAGGCAGTCGGGCCCGTCGGTCGTCGGAGGGGGAGCCTCGAACGACGGGCCCGACCACGGGGTCGGGCCGCGACGCGACAACTCGCGCGCAAAACACCTCAATCGGAGCGATAAAGTATCGCGTCAACCCTCACGCGCCCGATCACCCAGGAGTACCTACGTGACCGTAGCCATCGACTCGTCCGAGGCAGCCGTCCCGTCCGACGAGCACACCGGGGACGCGCCCGTCGCGGAGACCGCGCCCGCGAGCGACGTACCGGAGGCGCGCCACTCCGAGACGGACGAGAACTTCTGGCAGCCCCCCACCGAGGTCACCATCGAGGCTTCCTCGGACGCGGACGACGAATACGCGGACGACGAATACGACGCCGACGCCGACGCCACCGGTGACGTGCCGGAGGCCATCGCCCTCGACGCCCACGAGTTCGGCGTCTACGCCCGCACCGGCGGCTGGACCTTCGCCCTGAAGGTGGCGCGCAGCGTGCGCCCCGGCGGGCAGAGCGCGGGCGAGACGCCCAAGGTGTCGGCGCGCCGGTTCGCCGCCCTCGCCGGCTGCTCGGCCGACCGCGTCATGCGCTTCTACAAGGCGTGGGACAAGGCGGCCGACGACGGCCTCGTCCCCCAGTTCGAGGCGCTCGCGCCCGGCGACGACATCGAGCTGCCGGACGCCGACGTCTGGCTGTCGTACTACGTCTCCCGCTCCAGCGCCACGTCGGTGCGCGGCCGGGCGATCACCGAGGCCGCCGAGGCGGAGGGCATCCGTCCGACCAAGGCCCTGGAGGTCGCCGAGAACCCCACGGCGCTGCGGGCCGCGATCCTCGCCGACCCGGGCACCGCCGAGGCCGCCCGCAAGGCGCTCATGGACCGGCTCGGTGAGGACCCGGTGCTCCGCTCGGGCCTGGCCCGCGACATCGTGCGCACCGACGACCTCAAGAAGGCCGTCGCCGAGGAGACCAAGACCGGCGGCCAGCTCGAGTACGTGCGGAAGATCGCGGAGGAGGGCCAGGTCAAGACCCCGGCCGGCCAGACGATCGAGGCCCCGCAGCAACTGCGCGAGGAGGCCGAGCGCCACCTGTCCCTGATCGACGAGCTGGACGAGGACGAGGAGTCGGGCGAGTGGGCCCGCGAGGCGTACGACACCGTGCGCACCCTCGTCGCCGAGACCGTCGAGAAGGACCCCGAGCTGCGGGTCCAGGAGCGGCGCGCGAAGTTCTACAGCAGCCTCCAGAAGGCCACGAAGGCCTTCGAGGAGCTGACCTTCGACGACGTCGAGGAGATCGACGACATCGTCGAGGACGACATGCTCCAGCGCCTCGAGGAGCTCCAGAAGGCCATCTCGGCCTGCATCTCGGCGATCCAGACGGCGCAGAAGAAGGACTGACCCCGGCCCTTTCACGCACCGGTGCCCGGTCTCCCCTGGTGGGAGTGCCGGGCACCGGTGTTTTCCGTCTCCGGGGGTGTTGCCTGCGTCACTCCACTAGCGAAACGTTGCCGTTTCGCTTACGACGACGTACGCTCATCGAGTCGAGAACGAAACCGTTTCGTTCTCTTACGTGCCCGCACGTGTTCCTTGACGTGTGCTCTCACGCCGACTCGTCCACGCGACTTCCCTGGAGTGGCCCCCATGTCCCAGACGACGACCCTCGCCGGTGCCACCGGCACCTCGGCCCCGCCCGACGACAGGGTGTCCCGGCGGCGCTGGTGGATCCTCTCCATCGTCGGCATCGCACAGCTCATGGTCGTGCTCGACGCGACCATCGTGAACATCGCGCTCCCCTCCGCCCAACAGGACCTGGGCTTCACCGACGCCAACCGGCAGTGGATCGTCACCGCCTACGCGCTGGCCTTCGCCTCCCTGCTGCTGCTCGGCGGCCGCATCGCCGACCTCTTCGGCCGCAAGCCCGCCTTCCTCATCGGCGTCGCGGGCTTCGCCGGCGCCTCCGTCCTCGGCGGTGCGTCGACCAGCTTCGGGATGCTGGTCACGGCCCGCGCCCTCCAGGGCGTCTTCGGCGCGCTGCTCGCGCCGGCCGCGCTCTCCCTGCTCAACACGACGTTCACCGACGCCAAGGAACGCGCCAAGGCGTTCAGCGTCTACGGCGCCATCGCCGGCGCGGGCGGTGCGGTCGGACTGCTGCTCGGCGGCGTCCTGACCGACACGCTCGACTGGCGCTGGACCCTGTACGTCAACGTCGTCTTCGCCATCGTCGCCTTCGCGGGCGGCTGGGTGCTCCTGAGCAACAAACGCGACGCGGCCGGCTCCAAGCTGGACCTGCCGGGGACGCTGCTCGTCTCGTCCGGTCTGTTCGCCGTCGTCTACGGCTTCTCGAACGCCGAGACGCACGACTGGAGCTCCCCGCAGACCTGGGGCTTCCTGGTCGCGGGCGCCGTGCTCCTGACCGCGTTCACCTGGTGGCAGACCCGCGCGAAGCACCCGCTGCTTCCGATGCGCGTGCTGCTGGACCGGGACCGCGCCGCCTCCTTCATCACCGTGCTGATCACCGGTGCGGGCATGTTCGGCGTCTTCCTCTTCCTCACCTACTACCTCCAGCTCAACCTCGGCTTCAGCCCGACGAAGACCGGTGTCGCGTTCCTGCCGATGATGGCCGCCCTGATGATCATGGCGCAGATCTCGACGACCGTCCTCGTGCCCCGGATCGGCCCGAAGATCGTCATCCCGGCCGGCTTCGCGCTCGCCGCGATCGGCATGGTCTGGCTGACCGGGATCGGCCTCGACTCCAGCTTCGCCACGGACGTGCTGCCGCAGCTGCTCGTCATCGGCGCGGGCCTGGGCACCGTGATGCCGCCGGCCATGGCCCTCGCCACCAGCGGGATCGCCGCCGAGGACGCGGGCGTCGCCTCCGCGACCGTCAACACCATGCAGCAGGTGGGCGGTTCGATCGGCACCGCGCTCCTGAGCACGCTCGCCGCGAGCGCCGCCACCAGCTTCATGGCGGGCCGGAACCCGGCGGACAAGCTGACCCAGGCGCAGGCCACGATCGAGAGCTACACGACCGCGTTCTGGTGGTCGGCCGCCTTCTTCGCGGCCGGCGCGGTCCTCACCTTCCTGCTGTACCGGCGCGGGGTCGTGCGGCAGGACCCGGATGCGGCACCGGTCGTCCACATGTGACAGCCGCCGTGTTCCGGGCCGGGGGCCGCCGTCTTCAGGGAGACGGCGGCCCCCGGTCGTTGCCGGACGCGGACCAGTGGCATCGTGGAACGCGATCACGTGATCACCCACTCATGCGACTGACCAGCCCAGGAGGCACCTCGTGGCGGACACCCCCAGGTCCACCGGCCGTCCGGCCCACCAGAACGTGACGTTCGACAGCAACGGCACCACCGCGCACGGCTATCTGGCACTGCCGCCGGGCGGCAGCGGCCCCGGCGTCATCGTCATCCAGGAGTGGTGGGGCCTGACCGACCACATCGCCGACATCGCCGACCGCCTCGCCGCCGAGGGCTTCGTGGCCCTCGCGCCCGACCTGTACGGCGGCAACGTGGCGCACGACTCCGCCGAGGCGTTCCGGATGATGCAGGAGCTGCCGGTGGACCGCGGCGTGGAACTCCTGTCGGGCGCGGTGGACCTGCTGCTCGCGCTCCCGGAGGTCACCTCCGACACGGTCGGCGCGGTCGGCTTCTGCATGGGCGGCGGCTTCGTCCTCTACCTCGCGGCGAAGGACCCGCGGGTGAGCGCGGCCGTCCCGTTCTACGGCGTCATCCAGGGCGAGGTCCCCGACTTCTCGCACCTCAAGGCGGAGATCCTGGGCCACTACGGGGAGCGCGACGAGACGATCCCGGTGGCGACCCTCGACGGCCTGCGCAAGACGATCGAGCGCCAGTCGGGCATCCACCCCGACTTCCGCACCTACCCGGCGGACCACGCGTTCTTCAACGACGGCAGGCCCGAGGTGTACGACGCGCAGTCCTCGCAGCAGGCCTGGTCGAGCACCCTCGACTTCCTGCACTCGAAACTCAAGTAGTACACACGTCAAGCCCCTCCGGCGACGGAGGAGCGGGGGCCGGGGCGGAGCCCCGCGACCCGAGGCCCGGGAGGCATGCACCTCCCGGGCCCGGCCCACCTCACGTCACCAGATCCGCACCCGATCCGCAGGGTCGAGCCACAGCCCGTCCCCCGCCTTCGTCGCGAACGCCTCATGGAACTCATCGAGGTTGCGCACGATGTTCGCGCGGAACTCCGGCGGCGAGTGCGGGTCGATCGTCAGGTACTGCTGCTCCTGCTCCTTGCGCCGCTTGGTGCGCCAGCAGTACGCCCAGTTCATGAACAGCCGCTGGGAACCGGTGAGTTCACCCTCGGTCGGCACCTCGGCACCGTCCAGCGCGATCAGGTACGCGGTGTGCCCGATGGTCAGACCGCCGAGGTCACCGATGTTCTCGCCGACGGTCAGCGAGCCGTTGACGTGCTCGCCCGGCAGGTTGCGCGGCGAGAAGCCGTCGTACTGCTTGATGAGCGCCTTCGACTTGGCCTCGAACGCGGCCTTGTCGTCGGCGGTCCACCAGTCGTTCAGGTTGCCCGCGCCGTCGTACTGCGCGCCCTGGTCGTCGAAGCCGTGGCCGATCTCGTGGCCGATGACGGCGCCGATGCCGCCGTAGTTCTCGGCGGGGTCCGCGTCCGGCGAGAAGAACGGCTTCTGGAGGATGCCGGCCGGGAAGCAGATCTCGTTCGTGCCCGGGTTGTAGTACGCGTTCACGGTCTGCGGCAGCATGAACCACTCGTCGCGGTCGACCGGAGCGCCGATCTTCGCCATCTGCCGGTCGTGCTCGAAGGCGTCGGCCGCGTACGCGTTGGCGAGCAGGTCGTCGGAGACGACGGTCAGCCCCGAGTAGTCGCGGAACCGGTCCGGGTAGCCGATCTTGGGCCGGAACGTGGCGAGCTTCTCGTACGCACGCTGCTTGGTCTCGTCCGTCATCCAGTCGAGCGCGGCGATGGACTGCCGGTACGCCTCCAAGAGGTTGGCGACCAGCTCGTCCATGAGGGCCTTGGAGGCCGGCGGGAAGTGCCGGGCCACGTACTCCTTGCCGACGGCCTCGCCGATGGCGCCCTCGACGAAGGCGACGGCGCGCTTCCAGCGGGCGCGCAGCTCCGGGGTGCCGTTGAGCGTGCGCCCGTAGAAGTCGAAGTTGGTGCGCACGAACGCGGACGGCAGGTACGGGGAGCTGGCGCGCAGCACGCGCGCCAGCAGCCAGTCGCGCCACTGCTCGATGGGCACCTCGGTCAGGACGGTCGACAGGTGGGCCAGGTAGGAGGGCTGGCGCACGCAGGACTGGGCGAGGGTGTCGTCGCTGCCGCCGAGCTCGGTGACGTAGGCGCGCCACGCGAACGCCGGGGCGAGCGCGGTGAGTTCGTCGAAGGTCGTCAGGTTGTACGTCTTCTGCACGTCCCGCGTCTCGGCCCGCTCCCAGTGCCCCTCGGCGAGCCGGGTCTCCAGGGCGAGGACGGTGCGCGCGGCGCCGGCCGGGTCGGCGTGCTCGCCGAGCGTGAAGAGCTCGGTGAGGTAGGCCTCGTACTTCTCGCGGGTCTCGGCGAACTTCTCGTCGCGGTAGTACGACTCGTCGGGCAGGCCGAGACCGCCCTGGAGGATGTTGAAGAGGTAGCGGTCGGAATCGCGGTCGTCGCTGTCGATGTAGGCGCCGAACAGGCCGGAGCCGCCGGTGCGCTCGAAGCGGCCGAGGAAGGCGGCCAGCTGCGTCAGGTCACCGAGGTGTGCGACCTCGTCGAGGAGCGGGCGGACGGGGTCGAGCCCCCGGGCCTCGACCGCCTCCTCGTCCATGAACGACGCGTACAGGTCGGCGATCTTGCGTGCCTCGTCGGGGTCGAGGCTGGTGGGGCCGCCCGCCGCGATCTCCTGAATGATGTCCTTCACCTGCTGCTCGGCGACGTCCACGAGCTGCACGAAGGGGCCCCAGCTGGAGCGGTCGTCGGGGATCGGCTCGGTCGCCAGCCACTGGCCGTTGACATGGCCGAAGAGATCGTCCTGCGGTCGGATCGCCGGGTCCATGCCCGGGCGCGCGTCATCCAGAGTGCTCATCGACGCAGCCTACCCAGGTCAGAGGGCGTAAAGCCCACCGAGTGGAGCACCTGATACGGCACCGCCCCGGGCGGCGTGGAGCCGGCCGGGGCGGTGCTGGTGAGGCGGGGATCAGGCGAGGGTCGCCAGGATCTCGTTCAGGGTCTGCGACGGGCGCATGACCTTGGCGGCCTTGGCCGGGTCGGGCTGGAAGTAACCGCCGATGTCGGCCGGGCTGCCCTGGACGGCGATCAGCTCGTCGACGATCTTCTGCTCGTTCGCGGCGAGGGCCTCGGCGACCGGGGCGAACGCCTTGGCGAGCTCGGCGTCGTCGGTCTGCTTGGCCAGCTCCTGGGCCCAGTACAGGGCGACGTAGAAGTGGCTGCCGCGGTTGTCGATGCCGCCGAGACGACGGGTCGGCGACTTGTCCTCGTTGAGGAAGGTGCCCGTGGCGCGGTCGAGGGTCTCGCCGAGGACCTTCGCGTGGGCGTTGTCCGTGGTGGTGGCGAGGTGCTCGAAGGAGACGGCCAGGGCGAGGAACTCACCGAGGGAGTCCCAGCGCAGGTAGTTCTCCTTGACGAGCTGCTGCACGTGCTTCGGGGCGGAGCCGCCGGCGCCGGTCTCGAAGAGGCCGCCGCCGTTCATCAGCGGGACGACCGACAGCATCTTGGCGCTCGTGCCGAGCTCCAGGATCGGGAAGAGGTCGGTCAGGTAGTCGCGCAGCACGTTGCCGGTCACCGAGATGGTGTTCAGGCCCTGGCGGATGCGCTCGACGGACAGCTTGGTGGCGTCCTCCGGGGACAGGATGCGGATGTCCAGGCCCTCGGTGTCGAACTCCGGCAGGTACTGCTCGACCTTCTTGATGAGCTGCGCGTCGTGGGCGCGGGTCTCGTCCAGCCAGAACACGGCCGGGTCACCGGTGGCGCGGGCGCGCGTGACGGCGAGCTTGACCCAGTCCTTGATCGGCGCGTCCTTGGTCTGGCAGGCGCGGAAGATGTCGCCCTCGGAGACCGTCTGCTCCAGGACGACGTCGCCGGCCTGGTTGACGAGGCGGACGGTGCCGGTGGCGGGGATCTCGAAGGTCTTGTCGTGGGAGCCGTACTCCTCGGCCTTCTGCGCCATGAGGCCGACGTTCGGGACGGAGCCCATGGTCGACGGGTCGAAGGCGCCGTTGGCGCGGCAGTCGTCGATGACGACCTGGTAGACGCCGGCGTAGGAGGAGTCCGGGACGACGGCGAGGGTGTCGGCCTCGTTGCCGTCCTTGTCCCACATGTGGCCCGAGGTGCGGATCATGGCCGGCATGGAGGCGTCGATGATGACGTCCGACGGCACGTGCAGGTTGGTGATGCCGCGGTCGGAGTCGACCATGGCGAGCGCCGGGCCCGACGCCAGCTCGGCCTCGAAGGACGCCTTGATCTCGGCGCCGTTGCCCAGCGACTCCAGGCCCTTGTAGATACCGCCCAGACCGTCGTTCGGGGACAGGCCGGCGGCGGCGAGGTCCGCGCCGAAGCGGGCGAACGTCTCCGGGAAGAAGGCGCGGACCACGTGGCCGAAGATGATCGGGTCGGAGACCTTCATCATCGTGGCCTTGAGGTGCGCGGAGAACAGCACGCCCTCTTCCTTGGCGCGGGCGACCTGGGCGGTCAGGAACTCGCGCAGGGCGGCGACACGCAGCACGGAGGCGTCGACGACCTCACCGGCGAGGACCGGGACGGACTCGCGCAGCACGGTGGTGGTGCCGTTGTCGGCGACGAGCTCGATCTTCAGCTTGTCGTCGGCCGGGATGACGGTGGACTTCTCGGTCGAGCGGAAGTCGTTCTCACCCATGGTGGCGACGTTCGTCTTGGACTCGGGGGTCCAGGCGCCCATGCGGTGCGGGTGGGCCTTGGCGTAGTTCTTCACCGAGGCGGGGGCGCGGCGGTCGGAGTTGCCCTCACGCAGGACCGGGTTCACGGCGGAACCCTTGACCTTGTCGTAGCGGGCGCCGATCTCGCGCTCCTCGTCCGTCTTCGGCTCGTCCGGGTACGCGGGCAGCGCGTAGCCCTGCTCCTGGAGCTCGGCGATGGCGGCCTTGAGCTGCGGGATGGAGGCCGAGATGTTCGGCAGCTTGATGATGTTGGCCTGCGGCGTCTTGGCCAGCTCGCCGAGCTCGGCGAGGGCGTCCGCGACGCGCTGCTCCTCGGTCAGGTACTCGGGGAACTGGGCGAGGATGCGGCCGGCCAGCGAGATGTCGCGGGTCTCCACACGCACACCGGCGGTGGACGCGTAGGCCTCGATCACCGGCAGGAAGGAATACGTCGCGAGGGCCGGGGCCTCGTCAGTGTGCGTGTAAATAATGGTCGAGTCAGTCACCGGGTACTCCGCTTCCGTCTTCCACGTCGTCTGCTGTGCTTCTCGGATTGCTCGACATCAAGATATCTCGTGACCGCCCCGTATTCGAAAGGGGCCCGGGTCCCAAGATCGCGGCTCCTGCCGTCCCCGCCCTCATGGTGGCGTGACGCACAGTGCGACCCCGAACTATGGGTTCCCGCCACATGTCCGCCCGACCAGCGTCTTCCTACGGTGTGGCCACATCGCAACGTCCCCGTCCCCGTGACACACCCCGGAAGTGGTGACCATGGCCGCCTCGGCATCCGCCCCGCCGACCCCCGTCCACTTGAAGCGCATCGTGGCCGCGAGTCTCATCGGCACCACGATCGAGTGGTACGACTTCTTCCTCTACGGCTCCGCCGCAGCGCTCGTCTTCAACAAGCTGTTCTTCCCTGACTCCGACCCGCTCGTCGGCACCCTGCTCTCCTTCCTGACGTACGCCGTCGGGTTCGCCGCACGACCGATCGGCGCGCTCGTCTTCGGGCACTTCGGCGACCGGCTCGGGCGCAAGAAGCTCCTCGTGGTCAGCCTCCTGATGATGGGCGGCGCCACCTTCGCGATCGGTCTGCTGCCCACTCACGCCACGGTGGGCGCCGCGGCCCCCGTGCTGCTGACCGCGCTGCGGCTGATCCAGGGGTTCGCCCTCGGCGGCGAGTGGGGCGGCGCGGTGCTGCTCGTCTCCGAGCACGGCGACGCCGAACGCCGCGGCTTCTGGGCCTCCTGGCCGCAGACCGGCGCCCCGGCCGGACAGCTGCTCGCGACCGGTGTGCTCTCCGCGCTGACCGCGCTGCTCTCGGACGCGGCGTTCACCTCCTGGGGCTGGCGCGTCCCGTTCCTGCTCTCCGGCGTCCTCGTGATGGTCGGCCTGTGGATTCGTCTCTCTGTCGATGAATCGCCGGTCTTCAAGGAGGCCCTCGCCCAGGCCGAAGCCCGCAAGGCCGACAGCGACGTGGTGGAGAAGATGCCGCTCGTCGCCGTGCTGCGCCATCACTGGCGCGATGTGCTCGTCGCGATCGGCGCGCGCATGGCCGAGAACATCAGCTACTACGTGATCACCGCGTTCATCCTCGTCTACGCGACCACGTCGGCCGGCGTCTCCAAGCAGACCGCGCTCAACGCCGTACTCATCGCGTCCGCCGTGCACTTCGCGGTCATCCCCGCCTGGGGCGCCCTGTCGGACCGGATCGGGCGCCGCCCGGTGTATCTGCTCGGCGCGGCCGGCATCGGCCTGTGGATGTTCCCGTTCTTCTCGCTGATCGACACCGGCGGCTTCGGCAACCTGATCCTCGCGGTCACCGTCGGCCTGATCCTGCACGGCGCCATGTACGCCCCGCAGGCGGCCTTCTTCTCGGAGATGTTCGCGACGCGGATGCGTTACTCGGGTGCCTCGATCGGCGCGCAGTTCGCCTCGGTCGCGGCCGGTGCGCCCGCGCCGCTCATCGCGACCGCGCTCCTTGAGAACTACGACGACTCGACGCCGATCGCCCTGTACGTGATCGCCGCGGCGCTGGTCACGCTGGTGGCCGTCGGCGTCGCCAAGGAGACCCGCAACCGGGACCTCACCGCCCTCGACGACGAGGAGGAGGAGACCGCGGCGGCGGACACGGTGACCGCTCGGGCCTGACGCACCTTCCCCCCTGACCCCGTCCGCGCCCGGCGCGGACGGGGTCAGCGCGGTTCCGGGGCCGCCAACCGGTGCAGTCGCAGGGCGAGTTGGATCTCCAGGGCGCGGGCGGGCGACTGCCAGTCCGCGCCGAGCAGCCGGCCGATCCGCTCAAGGCGCTGGGCGACCGTGTTCACGTGCACGTGCAGCGTGTCCTTGGTGCGGGCCGGGCTCATGCCGGAGGCGAAGTAGGCGTCGAGGGTGCGTACGAGGTCGGTGCCCCGGCGCTCGTCGTAGGTGACGACCTCGCCGATGGTGCGCCCGACGAACCCCGCGACATCGCGGCTGTCGGCGAGCAGCAGCCCCAGGAAGCCGAAGTCGTCGGCGGCCGCGCCCTGCCCGGTCCGGCCAAGGAGGCGCAGCGCGTCGAGGCAGCGGCGCGCCTCGGCGTACGCGGTGCTCGCCGCCTCGGCGCCGGTGGCGAGGCCGTCCACCGGGTCGGAGGCGCCGACGGTGACCGTCTCGTGCACGGCGGCGGACAGTCGCTCGGCGACGTGCGCGGCGACGCGGGACGCGCTGTCGCCCGTGTCCAGGGGCAGGAGCAGGACAGTGCCGCCGTCGCGCGCCGCCGCGAGCCCGTGCCGGGTCGCCGCGAGGTGGTTCGCCGCCGCTCCCAGGCGGCGGCGGGCGTCCGCCTCCTGCTCGACGTCGGCGCCGGTCGTCTCCAGGCGGGCCGCGAGCACGACGTGCGTGGCGTCCAGGTCGGCATGCAGACGTGCGGCCCGCTCGCGCAGCAGCCGCGGATCGTGGTCGCGGGCGTCGAGGAGATCGTCCAACAGCTCGCCCCTGACGCGCTGTTCGGCCTCGGATGCGGAGCGCCGGGCGAGCAGCAGCAGCGAGGTGACCATCGCGGCGCGCTCCAGGGTGCGCTGGTCGACCGGGTCGAGGCCGGGGTGGCCGCGCAGGACGAGTGCGCCGAGCAGTTCGCCGCCCGCGGCGACGGCGGCGACCCAGTCGGCGCCGTGGCGCACCGCGTGCCCGTCGGCCCGGGAGGCCTCCACGGCCTCCATGGCGTCGCCGGGCGCGGTGTCCGCGTCGGTGAACTCGACGGTCCCGTCGAGTACTTGGGACACCGCCCGTGCCACGTCGTGCACTCCCCCGCCGCGCAGCACGAGTTCGGCGAGCCGGTCGTGCACGTCGGAGGCGCGCTCGATGACGCCGCTGCGGTCCCGGATGATCTCGTTGGCGCGCTCCAGTTCGCCGAGCGCCTGGCGGGTCTCGGTGAGCAGGTTCGCGGTGTCGATGGCCGCGGCGGCGAGCGCCGCGAACGAGCCGAGCAGCGCGATCTGCTCGCGCTCGAAGACCCGCGCGTGCCGGTCGGCGGCGAACAGGACCCCGATGACGTGCGGGCCCAGCATGAGCGGCACCCCGAGGATCGCGACGAGCCCCTCGTCGTGGACGCCCGCGTCGATGGTGCGGGTGTGCTGGAAGCGCACGTCCTGCGCGTAGTTGTCGGTGACGTACGGGCGTGCGGTCTGCGCGACGAGACCGCCGAGCCCCTCCCCCATGCCGAGGCGCAACTGCTGGAAGCGGGCGGCGACCGAGCCTTCGGTGACCCGCATATAGGTGTCGCCCCGGGCCGGGTCGTTCAGCGTCAGGTACGCGACGTCGGTGCCGAGGAGCGAGCGGGCCCGCTGCACGATGGCCTGGAGGACCGCGTCCAGGTCGCGCAGACCGGCCAGGTCATGGGCCGTCTCGAAGAGCGCGGACAGCTCCGCCTCGCGCCGCCGCCTGCCCTCCATGTCCGCCCGCACGCCGAGCGCGAGCCGCCTGGCCTGCTCCAGGGCGGCGATCCGCGCGGGCGTGGCATCCTCGGCGCGGGCGAGCAGCACGGGCCGTTCGTACGCGTCGGCGGAGGCCCCCCGGGCGAGCAGCTCCAGGAACGGGGCCTCCGGGTCGACGGCGGCCTCCGGGTCGACAGTGGCCCGGTGGTCGACGGCGGTCCGCGGGTCGACGGCGGTCCGCGGGTCCGCGGCGGGAGGCGAGTCGGGCGGGTGGTGCGACATGCTCCACAGGATTACCCGCTGGACCACCGCCCCCGCCAGTCCTGCGGACCGGGCGAAGGCGCCGCTCCCCCTCGTCGATGATGGCGGGCCTCCGGCAGGGAGCCGGGGCGGCCGGACGGCGTTCAGCAGGCGGACGGCGTGCCGTCGTACAGTCCGGCGTCCGCGCGGCCGTCGGTGACGCTGCGCTGATAGAAGCCGCAGGTGGGACGTTGGGCGAAGTCGAAGGTGTCCCCGGGCTCGAGGTGCCAGATCTTGAAGCCCTGATAGGTGAGGGGCTCCCCCGGCACGGCCCGCTCCGGCTGATGGTCGGCGAGGACGACATACGCGTCGGCCCCGTAGAGGGTGGCCTTGCCCTGGGGGTCCAGGTAGAGCGAACCCCCTCCTTCGTTCACGCCCACACCCCAGGCCTTGCCTCCGGCCGTCAAACCGTCCTTCACGGCTCGCGCGGTGAAGGACATGAGGCGCCCCATCCGGTCGCGGGCGACGAAGTGGGAGTCGTTGATCGTGTCCGCGTAGTGGGGCCACGAGAACATTCCGGTGGTGAAGGTGGCGTAGGAGTCGTACGGGTCCGCGAGGGCTTCGCTGCTGGTGATGCTGCCTTTGCAGGCGTCGTAGACGACGGAGCTGTTGATGTGGGTGCCGGCGCTGCCGCCGCCGGCACCGCCACCCTTGGCGACGACGGATCTGACCGACGCCGGGAGGGTGGTGTTCTTCCACGCCGCGTAACGGCACTGGTCGCCGCCCGCGAAGTAGACGAACTCTGCGTTCCTGATGTCCTGGTTCGCTTGCGTGTTGTTGCCGTCGGACGCGGTGGTGAGAGTCCAGGTCGTGCAGGAGTTGACGCCCGCGAGACGCATCACGGCGTCGCATTCGGGGGTGGCGCTGCCGGACGAAGGGGCCGAGCCGGCCAGGACCACGACGTCGAGGCTGCCGCTGCCGCCGCGGATGGTGTCGAGGGCACGCCCCATCGAGGCCGCCACCACGCCGCCGTCGCCGTTCATGGTGAAGGCCGGTCCTGACCAGGCACTGCGGCTGACATCGCCCGAACTGCCCAGGCGGATCCGGCCCGTTCGCGCCTCGGCGGGCGGTGCGGCCAGCCCCGCCGCGGTCAGCGCGAGAACCGAGGCGAGCAGCGCGGTGCGCAATCTGCCACGGGTCAGGGAGAAGGGGTTCACGGAGTCTCCTTCCGCTCACACCTCTTGGCTCGGCGCGAGTACGCCGACCACACCTTGAGGCGGACTCGGAACATACAAGTAGCGAACAGAGAGCGCCATATGTAATGCGAGTTTTCCTGGGGAGGGTCATCGAAGAGTCCTCGCGTACCCACCTGACCAGCCTTTTTCTTGAGGCGAAGCAGGCGCGGAGTCGCGTTACCTGAACGTAACAGGCGATACATCTATGCCAGCGGTCATCGGCGATGTAACTTCCCTGCTCGAACAGCCCATCGGCTCCGCCGCAAGCGTGAGGAACCCTCCGTGACTTCCAGACCACCTCGCAGATCCGCATCACGCCGCCTCGTCCTGGCCGCCACCAGCACCGCGCTCGTCTGTCTGCTCAGCGCCTGCGACAGCGCCTCGGACGACCCGGGTGCGAAGCCCCCCGCGTCCCTGAAGATCGCCGGGGTCACGGTCAAGAAGAGCGCGGCGCTGCACGCGGCGCTCCCGGACGCCATCAAGAAGTCCGGCACGGTCCGCGTGGCGACCGACGTCCCCTACGCGCCCTTCGAGATGTTCGTGAAGGAGGGCAGCACCGAACTGACCGGCCTGGACTACGACTTGGGGCAGGCCCTGGGGGCGCGGCTCGGGGTGGACTTCACGTTCACGCCGCAGAAGTTCGACGGCATCGTGCCGGCCATCCAGGCAGGCAAGTTCGACGCTGCCATGTCGGCGATCACCGACAACAAGGAGCGCCAGCAGGTCGTCGACTTCGTCGACTACTCGCAGTCGGGTTCCGGCATCCTCGTGGCCGAGGGCAACCCGCGGAAGATCAGGACGCTGGACGACCTGTGCGGCCGCAAGGTCGCCGTGCAGGCCGCGACCAATCAGCTGAAGCTGCTCAAGGCACACCAGCGGGAGTGCGGCGGCGAGAAGGCCGAGATCCAGACGTTCCCGAAGGACTCCGACGCCCAACTGGCCCTGCGCTCCGGCAAGGTCGAGGCCGAAGTCCTGACGAAGCCGGCCGCCGGCTGGACCGCCAAGACCGCCGACGCGGGCAAGGCCTTCGACCTGGTCGAGGACGCCGAAGCGCCCGGCGGGTACAACGCTTCGCCCAACGGCATCGCCGTATCCAAGAAGCTGCCCCGGCTGACCGACGCCGTGCACAAGGCGTTGCAGTCGCTGATCGACGACGGCACGGTCGAGAAGATCTACGCCAAGTACGGTGTCGCGTCGATCGCGCTGAAGAGCGCCACAAAGAACGCGGCGGTGGACTGACCATGACCACCGCATCCGTCACCGCGGGCACGTCCCGCACCGACGCGCCGCCTCCCGACGAGCCGCGGATCGTGCCGGTCAGGCACTGGGGCCGCTGGATCGCCGCGCTCGCCGCCCTGGTGGCCGTCGCCGGCCTGATCGGGTCGCTCGCCCGCAACGCGAACCTGCACTGGGCCATCGTCGGCGACTACCTCTTCAAGGGGCTGATCTTCGACGGCCTGGTCACCACGCTGTGGCTGACCGCTGCCGCGATGACGCTGGGCCTCGTCCTGGGCACGCTGCTCGCCGTGCTGCGCCTGTCGCGGAACCCCGTCCTGTACGGGCTGTCGAGCCTGTTCGTCTGGATCTTCCGCGGGACGCCGCTGCTCGTCCAGATCATCTTCTGGGGATACGCGGCCGCCCTCTACAAGAAGGTGCTCATCGGTGTCCCGTTCACCGACATCACCTTCTTCAGCGGGGACACGAACTCCCTTCTCACCCCCTCGGTCGCCGCTCTCCTCGCACTGGGTCTGAACGAGGCCGCCTACGCGAGCGAGATCGTGCGCGCCGGCATCCAGTCGGTCGACCCCGGCCAGACCGAGGCCGCCCACTCCCTGGGCATGCGACCGGCCCTGACGATGCGGCGGATCGTCCTGCCGCAGGCGATGCGGGTGATCATCCCGCCGATGGGCAACGAGACGATCAACATGCTCAAGATGACCGCGCTGGTCTCCGTGATCGCGGCCCACGACCTGATGTCGAACATCCAGGACGTGTACGCGCAGAACTACCAGGTCATCCCCATGCTCATGGTCGCCAGCATCTGGTACCTGGCGCTGGTCAGCCTGCTGAGTCTGCCCCAGGCCTGGCTGGAGCGCCGCTACGGACGCGGCCGGTCCGACGGCCGCACCTCGCCGCTGGCCCGCTTGTTCACCGCGCACAAGACCGTGAAGGACCCCGCATGACCACCACCTCGCCTGCCGCCCCCGGCCCGACGCTCACGACCGTCGAGCCGATGGTGCGCGCGGAGGGCGTCCGCAAGAGTTTCGGCCGCCTGGAAGTCCTCAAGGGCATCGACCTGACCGTCGAGCCCGGTCAGGTGTGCTGCCTGCTCGGCCCTTCCGGATCAGGCAAGTCCACCTTCCTGCGCTGCGTCAACCACCTGGAGAAGATCGACGGCGGCCGGCTCACCGTGGGCGGCGTGCCCGTCGGATACCGCGAACAGGGCGGCCGCCTGCACGAGTTGCGGGAGCGTGAGGTGGCCCAGCACCGGCGTTCCATCGGCATGGTCTTCCAGCGCTTCAACCTCTTTCCGCATCTGACCGCTCTGGAGAACGTCACCGAGGCGCCCGTCCGCGTGGCCCGGCGGGCGCGGGCGCAGGCCCGCGAGGAGGCGATGGAGCTCCTCGACCGCGTCGGCCTCGCCGACCGGGCCGATCACCATCCCGCCCAGCTGTCCGGCGGCCAGCAGCAGCGCGTGGCCATCGCACGGGCACTGGCGATGAAGCCGCGTCTCATGCTCTTCGACGAGCCGACCTCCGCGCTGGACCCGGAGCTGGTGGGCGACGTCCTGGACGTCATGCGCTCGCTCGCCGAGGACGGCATGACCATGGTGGTCGTCACCCATGAGATCGGCTTCGCCCGCGAAGTGGCCGACACCGCGGTGTTCATGGACGACGGCGCGGTGGTGGAGGCGGGCAGCCCCCGCGATGTCCTCGACCGGCCCCGGCAGGAGCGCACCCGTGCCTTCCTGTCCAAGGTCCTGTGAGCGCCCCGGTCGCCGGCCGTCCCGCGACGGATCTGCTGCTGGCACACGCTCGCGAGGCACTGCCCCGCTATCTGAAGGACCTGGCCGCCCTCGTCGCCGTGGACTCCGGCTCGTACAGTGCCGACGGGGTGAACCGGGTCGCGGACTGGATCGAGGGACGGCTGTACCGTCACGGCTTCCGCGTCGATCGCCTCTCCGGCGGCACGCTGCCGACCGGGCAGCGGGCCGGAGACATTCTGGTGGGCCGTCGTACGGGGGCGCTCGCCCGGGTCGACTCCGGCCGCCGCATCCTGCTTGCAGGTCACATGGACACCGTGTTCGACGACGGGACGGCTGCCGCCCGCCCGTTCACCGTGCACGGGGATCGCGCGTACGGTCCCGGCGTCAGTGACGACAAGGGCGGAATCCTGGCCGGCCTGCACGCCATCGAGCTCCTCGACGGCCTCGGCTTCGACCAGTACGCCGAACTCGTCTTCCTGGCCACCCCCGACGAGGAGATCGGGTCCCCCGTCAGCCGCCCCGCGACGGAGGCCGAAGCGGCGCGGGCCGACTGTGCGCTGGCGCTGGAGTGCGCGCGGGAGAACGGTGACCTGGTCGTCGCCCGCAAGGGGGTGGCCGACCTGCGGGTGACGGTGACCGGGCGCGCGGCGCACGCGGGGATCGAACCCGAACGCGGCGCCCACGCCGCCCTGGCCGCGGCCCATCTCATCGTGGCCCTGCAAGCCCTCAACGGCCGGGTTCCGGGCGTGAGCGTCAACGTCGGTGTGGTGCGCGCGGGTTCGCGGCCCAACATCGTTCCGGCGGACGCCGAACTGTCGGTGGAGATCCGGTCGGCGAGCACCCGTGCCCTGCACGACTGCCGCGCCGCCGTCGAGGACCTCGTCCGCACACCGCTGGTCCCGGGCACCCGTGCGGCGGTCGAGGTCACCGACCTGTGCCCGCCCATGGAGAGCACGCCGCAGGCCGCCCACCTCGCCGAGACGGCGCTGCGCGCAGGCGACTCGCTGGGGCTGAGGTTCGGGACGACGGCGACGGGCGGAGTCGGGGACGCGAACATCATCGCCGGGACCGGAACACCCGTACTGGACGGTCTCGGGCCCGTCGGAGGAGGCGACCACAGCCCCCTGGAATGGCTGGACGTGTCGTCCGTCCCCGAGCGCGTCGCGCTGCTGGCCACGCTCATCGCCGACGTGGGAAACCGGCCCGGCGCACTGCCCCGGTGAGCAACGCACCAGTGCACGACGTCAGTTCATGAGCGCGACCCGACCTTCTCTGGGAGCACACCACGATGGGCATTCGCCTTCACCGCAGTTCAGCGCGCCGCGCCCTCGGCGCGGCCGCCGTCACCGTCTCACTCGTCATCGTCGGCGCGAGCCCGACAACCGCCGTGCCGTCCTCCGTCCCCCCGCACCACGGCAACGGGTCGCTGGTCCTGGTCGGCGGCGGCCTCAAGGAGGACAACACCCAGGTCTTCGGGGAGATCATCCGCCGGGCGGGCGGCGCCGGGCACGCGCGCATCGGCATCCTCACGGCGGGCTCGGTCCCCGCCAGCCAGGACCCCGACGCGAACGATCCCGACCGGTGCAGCAACTCCGCCTGCAACGGCGCGTACTACGCCGGTCTGTTCCGCCGTCACGGCGCCGCGGACGCCCAGTGGATCCCGGTGGACCTGGACCATCTCGCCAACGCCGACTCCGACGCGGTGGTCGCGCGGATCAACTCGATGTCGGGGTTCTTCTTCGGCGGCGGGGACCAGTACCGGTACGTCACCAGCCTGCTGCACGGCGAGCGGCACACCGACTCCAAGGTGCTCGCCGCGATCCGCGCCAAGCTGGCCGACGGCGCGGTCGTCTCCGGATCCAGCGCCGGCGCGCAGATCGCGTCCGGCCCCGACATGGTCACCGGCGGCGACTCCTACCCCGGGCTGCGCGACGGCAGCAGGCCCGGCTACTTCGACGACCCGACCGTCCTAGGCCATCTCCCCCGCGGCGGATTCGGGTTCCTGCGCTCCGGCCTGATCGACACCCACACCGGAACCACGGGACGTGAGGGCCGCGCGCTGCGCCTGGCCGCCGACACCGGACACGATCTCGTCTACGCGCTCGACGAGGACTCCGCCCTCGTCGTGGACCGCGCGGGCAGCACACGCGAGCGCGTGCGCGTCATCGGCAGCCAGGGGGTCAGCGTCCTGGACCTGTCCGGGGCCCACGCAGGCCAGGGGCCTGCGGGCTGGCACCTGCACAACGCCCGCTACACGTATCTGACGTCGGGCGACAGCTACATGCCCCGTACCGGCACCGTGGTCGCCCCCGACAAGCGTCGCCCGGAACCGACGACACACGAGGCGGTACCGCCCAACACCGACGTGTTCCACTCCCCCGACAATCCCGCCGGCACGCCCTACAGCCTGCGTGGCACAGCCCGAGCGCTGGCCGCCTCCACGCAGCGCACCGCCATGGCGACCACGTACGAGAACACGCCTCGCTTCACGGTGACGCTGACCGAGCCGCGTGGGTTTCGTGCGCTGAGTGCGGACGGCCGTACGCCGCAGACGCTTGTAGATCTTCGTCTGGACGTGGACGCGGGCTGAGCAGCGGCGTAGCGCAGCGCTAGAGTCTGCCTCCTCAACGTCCCGCAAAGGAACCGTTTCATGGCCCAGGGCACTCTCGCCGACCGCATCCGCCAGCAGCTGGGGGAACTCAGCCCAGCGGAGCGCCGGGTCGGCAGAGTGCTCCTGGCCGACTACCCCGCCGCCGGTTTCGAGACGGTGGCCGCCGTCGCCGAACGCGCCCGCGTCAGCGCACCCACGGTCCTCCGGTTCGTCGGCCGTTTCGGCTTCCGCGGTTTCCCCGACTTCCAGGCCGGACTGCGCACGGAGCTGGAGGAGCGCAGCGCCTCCCCCCTGTCCCTCTACGAAGCGGAGAACCGCGGCACACGCGAGCCGGCCGACGACGAGAGCCTGCTGGATCAGGGACGGCGGGTCTTCACGGCCGCGCTCGCGCAGACGTACGACGAGCTGCCGCCGCACGACCTGGAGCGTGCCCTTGAACTCCTCGGCGATCCCAAACGACGGATCACGCTCACAGGCGGCCGCTTCACCCACCACCTCGCCCAGTACCTGGCCCTGCATCTGATGCAACTGCGCGACGGCGTCTCCGTGCTGTCCGAGCGGGCCGTCGAACGCACCGCCGCCATGACGAGCTGGGGCAGGCGGGACGTCCTCGTCGTCTTCGACTACCGACGCTACGAGGCGGACAAGGCGGCGCTCGCCGAGCTTCTCCATGAACGCGGCGGCCGCGTCGTCCTGTTCACCGACGCCTGGCTGTCACCGGCCGCCGCTCACAGCGAGGTGGTGCTCGCCACCCAGGTGACCGCTCCGTCCCCGTACGACAGTCTCGTGCCGACCATGGCCGTGATCGAGACGGTGGTGGCCGGTCTGGTGCGGGCTCTGGGCGAGGAAGGGCACGCACGCCTGAAGGAGGGCGAGCGGCTCGCGCGGGCCACCGGCCTGCTGTAGCAGCGGCCCGCGACGGGCCGCGCTCAGGTCGTCGTCGAGTCTCCCCGGAACCAGGCCGGCCCCTCCTGCGTGGCCTGCTTGATGCGGAAGCTGCTGTGCTCCGACAGGGGCGGCAGCGCATCCAGGTCGAACCAGCCGACCTCGAGCGACTCGTCGTCGTTCACCCGGGCCTCGCCGCCGGTGGCCCGGCAGCGGAACGTGATGTCCATGAACTGGCACCGGTCGCCGTTCGGATACGTGATCGGCTCCAGCGCCTCGACGAGGACGACGCGCTCGGCGACGCACTCGACGCCGGTCTCCTCCTCGACCTCGCGCGTGGCGACGTCGGCGGGCTGCTCGCCGGGTTCGGCGATGCCGGCCGGGACCGCCCACTTGCCGGTGTCGGCGCGCCGGCCGAGCAGCACGCGCCCTTCGTCGTCGAAGACGACGGCGGTGACGCCCGGCAGGTAGAGCAGTTCGTGGCCCGCGGAGGCCCGGATCGTACGGATGAAGTCAGGGGTCGACATGTGCTCGACCCTATCCGTACGACCCGTCGGCCCGGCCGGTCAGCCGTCCGTGCGGCGCCCCGCGCGCGAGCGGGCGACGGCCCAGCCGAGCCCGCCGACACCGATGGCCACCAGGAGCACCTCGGGCCACACGCCGGCGCGCGTGGCGAGCGTGAGGGAGGTGCGCTTGGGGACGTCGGCGAGGAGCGTGTCGGCCTCGAACATGCCGGTCTTCTGGGCGACGGACCCGTCGGGCCTGATGACCGCGCTGACACCGCTGGTGACCGGGACCATCACGGCGCGGCCGTGCTCGACGGCGCGCACCCGGTCCATGGCGAGCTGCTGGTAGGTCATCTGGCTGCGCTCGAACGTCGCGTTGTTGCTCGGCACGGACAGGATCTGGGCGCCTTCTCGCACCTGGTCGCGGACGACGTCGTCGAACGCGGCCTCGTAGCAGGTGACGTTGCCGACCTTCGTCCCGTTCATGTCGAACACGACGGCCTTCTTCCCGGCGACGAAGCTGCCGGCCCGGTCGACGTCCTTGCTGAAGATCCGGAAGAAGCCGCGGTACGGCATGTACTCGCCGAACGGCTGGAGATGCCGCTTGTCGTACGTGGCGCCGGGCCCCGTCTTCGGGTCCCACAGGATGAGCCGGTTGCGGGGCGAGCCGTCCTTGGCCGTGACGACGGCGCCGACCGAGATCGGCGCGCCGACGGCTTCGGCGGCCTTCTGGATCTCGTCGTAGGCGTCCTGATTGACGTACGGGTCGATGTCGGAGGAGTTCTCCGGCCAGAGCACGAGTTCGGGCCGCTTCACCTCGCCGGCCTTGATCTTCGCGGCGAGCTTCATGGTCTCGCGCACGTGGTAGTCGAGGACGGCGCGGCGCTGGGCGTTGAAGTCGAGGCCCATGCGCGGCACGTTGCCCTGGATGAGCGCCACGCGCGCGGTGCCGTCCTGCGCGGCGTTCGACACCAGCGGCAGGGCGGCGAGGCCGGCCAGGACCGGGGCGACGGTGACGGCGGCCGCCGCGAGGACACCGCCGTCGCGCAGGACGCGTACGCCCTTGCTCTCCGCGTCCTTGCTCCGTACGTCCTTGAGACGCAGGGCCAGGGCTGCCAGGCCGAAGCCGCTCAGCACCACGGCGAAGCCGAGCAGCGGGGTGCCGCCGAGCGAGGCGAGCGGCAGGAAGACGCCGCTGGGCTGGCCGAACGCGACCTTGCCCCAGGGGAAGCCGCCGAACGGGAAGCGGGCGCGCAGCGCCTCGTCCGCGATCCACACACCGCTCGCCCACAGGGGCCAGAGCGGAAGCCGCGACACGTAGGCGATGCCCAGGCCGGCGAGGGACAGGACGAGCGCCTCGGCGACGGCGAGCGCCAGCCACGGCAGGGGGCCGACGTCGACGCCGGTCCACGACAGGAGCGGCACCAGATAGGCGAGGCCGAAGACGAGCCCGAGGCCGAATCCGGCGCGCATCCTGCGCCCGTACACGGCGACGCCGAACAGGGCGAAGGAGAGCGGTGCCAGCCAGGGCAGTTCGCGGGGCGGGAAGCTCAGGTACAGGAGCACTCCGGCAGCCGCCGCCAGGGCGACGGGCGCGAGCCGCCGCAGGTAGGAGGGGCGAACGGGCGGCGCGGCGGGCTCACCCGACGGGGCGACGGGAGGTGCGGTGGCGGTCACCCGGGGAGTGTACGGCGCGCCTCTGTCCCGGCGACATGCCGGTCGTCCGCCGCCGTTCCGCGCCGAGCAGCGAGGAACGGCGGCGCAGGCTCAGGCGCGGGCGGGGTCGGCAGCGGCCGACGTCGCGTCCGCGGCCTCGGCCGTGTCCGGCTTGCGCAGCGCCGGGATGAACGCGGCGACGGCGGCGGACACCAGGGCCACCCCGCAGCCGATCATCAGGCCCGTGCGGAAGCCGTCCTCGGAGGGGATGGTGTAGCCGCCCAGGGAGACCGTCATCTGGGCCAGCACGACGCCGATCACGGCGGAGCCGATCGTGGTGCCGAGCGAACGCATCAAGGTGTTGAAGCCGTTGGCCGCGGCGGTCTCCGACAGCGGCACCGAGCTCATGATCAGGGCGGGCATGGCACCGTAGGCGAGGGCGACACCGCTGTTGATGACGATGCCGGCGAGCATGATGCCCCAGGCGGTGCCCATCAGCGGGAGCGCGGCGGCGTAGCCGAGGGCGATCACGACGGCGCCGCCGATCAGCGCGGTCTTCGGGCCGCGGGCGTTGATCAACTTTCCGCCGAGCGGCGAGATGAGCATCATCATGACGCCGCCGGGCGCGATCCACAGGCCGGCCGCCAGCATCGACTGGCCGAGCCCGTAGCCGGTGGCCTCGGGGAACTGGAGCAGCTGCGGCGCGATCAGCATGAACGAGTACATGCCGACGCCGATGAGGATCGAGGCGGCGTTGGTGAACAGCACGCGCGGGCGGGCGGTGGTGCGCAGGTCGATCAGCGGGTCGCGGGTGCGCAGCTCCCAGAAGCCCCAGGCGAGCAGCGCCACGACGGCGAGGGCGAGCAGACCGAGCGTCGTGCCCGAGGTCCAGCCCCAGTCGGCGCCCTTGGAGATGGCGAGCAGCAGCGAGACGAGGCCGATGGCGAGGCCGACCGCGCCGACGGCGTCGAAGCGCTGTCCCTTGGCGCCGGCCGGGACGTCGGGCACGATCGCGAAGATCAGGACGCCGATGCCCAGGGCGAGCACCGCGGAGCCCCAGAACAGCACCCGCCAGTTCGCGTACTGCGCGACGGCGGCGGCTATCGGCAGGCCGATCGCGCCGCCGATGCCCATGGAAGCGCTGACCAGCGCGATGGAACCGCTGAGCTTCTCGGTGGGCACGACGTCGCGCAGCAGGGCGATGCCGAGCGGCACCATGCCCATCCCCATGCCCTGAAGACCTCGTCCGACGATCATCGGCACGACGGACGACGACAGCGCGCAGACCACGGAGCCGACGATGAGCGGCACGACGCAGATGAGCATGGTGCGGCGCTTGCCGATGAGGTCACCGAGGCGACCGGAGACGGGCACGCAGACGCCGGCGACGAGCAGGGTGACGGTGACCACCCAGGCCGCGTTCGACGACGAGGTGTCGAGGATCTGCGGCAGCTCGGCGATGAGCGGTGTCACCAGCGTCTGCATGATCGCTGCGACGGTGCCGGCGAGCGCGAGGGTGGCGACGATGCCGCCCGACCGGCCGCTCGACTGGGGGGCATCCATGACGGACTCCTCAATCTCTGAAGATGCACGGAACTCTGAAGACGTACGAGCTCTGAAGATGTGCGAAGGATGTGCATCATACATACTCTGTGCATCGCGCATATTTCCTGCGCCGAGAGGCCCTGGGATACGGTCGGGCCAGGAGGACGCACGCACATGGAAAAGCCATCGCACCTGGTCGAGTTCGAGCACATGGTGCTCGGCCGGCACCAGTTCAGCAGCACCAAGCGCCGCCATCACGAGGGCCGCATGGAGCGCAGCGCGTACATCATGCTGAGCCGCATCCGGGTGCAGGGTCCGATGTCGATCGGCCAGCTCAGCGAGGCGTTCTCGCTCGACGCCTCCACCCTCAACCGGCAGACGGCGAGCGCCGTGAAGGCCGGGCTCCTGGAGCGGATCCCGGACCCCGAGGGCGGGATGGCCCGCAAGTTCCGGCTGACCGAGCAGGGTGAGCGGGAGCTGGACGACGAGCGCGCGGCCCACGTCAGGGACCTGGACCTGGTCTTCGAGGACTGGTCGGCCGACGACGTGAAGACGTTCGCGCGGTACTTGCAGCGCTTCAACACGAGCGTGGAGCGCCTGAGCGGCCAGCCCTGGCCGCGCTCCTGACCTGTCAGCTGGGCGGCGGCGTTCCCCGCGAAGGCCGAGAGTTCAGCAGGAGCCCGTCGCCGGCGAGGCGGACCGTGCCGGCACGGGACAAGCCCACGGTCCGGGCCTCCAGCGGCCGTTCCCGGACGCCCTGCCGCAGGACGCCCAGGGCCAGACCTCCGGGCTGCTCGGCTCTCTGACGCTCCAGGGCGTCGCAGCGATACTCACGGCCGGCTGGATTCTCACCTGGCGCCCGTCCACGTACCGCCCAGGGAAGGTTCGCACCGCATGATCGAGCAACTCGCCAAGGACAACCTGCACGGCAGACTGCGGCGCGACCGCGAGGCCCTGCTCTGGAAACTCGACGGGCTGTCCGAGTACGACGCCCGCCGGCCGCTGGCGCGACCGGGACGAGCCTCCTCGGCCTGGTCAAACACGTGGCCACCGTCGAGGCCAGGTACTTCGGCGAGGTCTTCGGCCGCCCGTCCCCGGAGCCGCTGCCCCGGTGGCAGGACTCCGACGGCAGCGATCTGTGGGCGGCCGAGGACGAGACCCGGGACCAGGTCATCGCCTTCTACCTGCGTACGTGGAAGCACTCCGACGCGACGATCGACGCGCTCGCCCTCGATGCCCCCGGCCACGTGCCGTGGTGGCGGGAGCCGGCCCCCAACACCCATCTGTTCGCCGTCCTGACCCATGTCCTCGGCGAGACCGTCCGGCACGCCGGGCACGCCGACATCCTCCGCGAGGGCCTCGACGGGCGGACCGGACTGCGCTCCGAGCACGAGCAGCCGATCGACGAGGAAGCCCGTGCGGCCCACTGGGCGAAGATCGAGCGGGCCGCCCGGTCCGCCGCGGCTCGGTAGCGGTCCGCGCGTCAGGGCACGAGCATCGCGTCCTGCTCGACCAGCGGCTGACCGTCGTGCCAGGGCAGCGCCTCGCCGAAGCGGACCAACTCGCCGTACAGCGCCGGGTCCACGCCCTCGGCGAAGATCAGGTCGAGGACCGCCTCGGCGGCCTGCGCGGGCGACTGGGCGCCACTGAAGTCGCTGAACCACGGGCGCGAGGTGGCCGTGTCGACCATGCCGGGGCAGACGGACGCGACGAGCGTGCCGTCGGCGAGGTCCCGGGCGCGGCGCTCGGCGGCGACGGCTCGTACGGCGGCGACCTGGGCGACCTTCGAGGGCACGTTCAGCCACACAGGCCAGCCCGCCTCCGCGGCGGTCTTGTGGTGGATGGCGCTGCGCCACGACTCGACGGCGTACTCGACCTGGTCGAGGCTCGCGCCGTCGAAGAGGTGGTGCAGGCGGCCGTCGAGGTGGCCGAGAGTGCCCAGGCCGCTGGCGACGACGAGCAGCCGGCCGCCGGGGCGCAGCACCGGGCCGAAGGAGCGCAGGATCGCGTGCGTGGCGGTGTTGGAGACGTCGATGAACTCGTCGGCGCGGGCGGCCTGCGACTCGTCCGGCAGCACGCGGGTGACGGCGTTCGAGAGGACGATGTCGACGCCGCCGTGCCGGGCCCGCAGCTCCTCGGCGAGGTGGGCGACGGCGTCGGTGTCGGTGACGTCGAGGACCCGCCCTTCGACGCGGGCGCGGGTGGCGGGCAGTCCGGCGACCTCGCGGGCGGCGTCGGCCACCCGCTCGGCGCTGCGCCCGGTGAGCAGGACCAGGTCCTGCGGGGCCAAACGGGCCGCGAGCCCCTCGACGAAGGCCCGGCCGAGTCCCTGGTTGGCGCCCGTGACGAGGGCGATACGTGAAGTGGTCATGGCTCCACGGTAGGAACCCGAGATCCATGCGTCCAACGAAAGTTCGGCACGCATGGTATGCGTAAACGTCATGGACTTCACCGATGTGTCACTGACCGCGCTGCGCGTCCTGCGCGCCGTGGCCGAGCAGGGGACGTTCACCGCGGCCGCGGCCTCGCTCGGCTACACGCAGTCCGCGGTCTCCCGCCAGATCGCCGCGATCGAGCGGGCGGCCGGCACGGAACTCCTCGAACGGCGGCGCGACGGAGCCCGGCTCACCCCCGCGGGCCGGGTCGTCATGCGGCGCGCGGCGATCGTCCTCGACGAGATCGACGCGACCGCCAGGGAACTCTCCGGCCTGCCCGAACAGACGGGGACGGTCCGTCTGGGCTGGATGCCGAGCGCCGGCGCCGTGCTGCTGCCGCGCACGCTGGCCGCCCTGCGCGCCAGCGACCCCGGCCTCGAGGTCGTCACCCGTGAGGGCGGCACCCCGGCCCTGGTCCGCGCGCTGCGGGCGGGCAGTCTGGACCTGGCGCTGCTCGCCTCCGCGCCACCGTTTCGCGCACCCGACGCCGAGTCGCCGCCGCTGGTCCTGCGGACCCTCGTCGAACGCCCCCTGCTTCTCGCGCTCCCCACCGGCCATCCCCTGGCACACGGCGCGTACGTGGACGTCGCCGACCTGCGCGGACAGCGCTGGATCGCCGCGCCCTCGTCCGGCGAGGACAAGCTGATGGGCGTGTGGCCCGGCCTGGACGAGCGGCCGGAGATCGCGCACACCGCCCGCGACTGGCTGGCCAAGCTCCAGCTCGTCGCCGCGGGCTGCGGCCTGACCACCGTCTCCGCCTCGCTCGTCGCCGCGGCGCCGCCCGGGGTGCGCATCCTGCCCGTCCGCGGCGGCCCGCAGGAACAGCGGCGGCTGCTCCTGGCCCGCCTGCCCGGGCCGCCGTCCCAGGCGGTGACGCGCGTGGCCGCCGCCCTGCGCGCGACGGCGCTCGACGCCGAGGCTCCGGTGGAGCCCGCCTGACCGTGGAGGCAGGGCTGCCGCGGCCGGCGCGTCCTGCGTGGAAACGTTCCTGCGCAACTGCGGCACAAACCGTCGCACCAGCCGTTACCGTGTGGCCGAGTCCCCGACGCTGAGAACCAGCCATCGTGTGCGGGGCCCGTCAATGTCGGGGGGCGACGGGGTGGGAGTGACGGGGGGCAGACGGCGGCGCGGTCTTTCCGACGCCGCGGGGATCGCCGTGCTCGGCGCGTGCGCCGGCTGGTGTCTGATCACGGCCACCGCGCGGGCGGGCCGCCCCGAAGGCGTCCTGCTCGCGGTCCTGGCGGTCGCCGCCGGATACGCGTGCGGGCGGATCGGCGGGGCGCTCGTGCCGGTCGCCGCGTCCGGCGCGGTCGGCGTCGGCGGGCTGTGTCTTGTACTCGTCCTTCCGCACGCCGTGCCCGCGCCCGACACGATCTCCCCGCTCGGCCGGGCCGGGGCCACCGCGGCGCTGCTCGCCCTGTCGACCGGCGCGCTGTGCTGCGCCGCGTGGTCGGCCTCGCGCAGGGCCGTGCGGATCGCGCTGCATTGCGCGGCGGCCGGAGCCGTGGTGGTCGCCGCCGCCGTCGGTTCGGGGGCCGGGGCCGCCGCCTGCGCCGGCGTCGTCCTGTGCTCGCTCGCCACGGCCCGGATGCGCCGCAGGGCGCTCGGGCTCGCGGGCCTGGGGTTCGCCACGGCCCTGGTCGCGGGGCTCGGTGTCGCGCTCGCCAAGGGCATCCTGCCGACCGGCCTGACCGCCTCCCTCGAGGGGCAACTCACCCCGCACCGCGTCCTGTTGTGGCGCGACGCGCTGCACCTGGCCGAGCGCGACCCAGCGCTCGGCTCGGGTCCGGGCAGCTTCGAGCAGCTGAGCCCGACCGTCGCGCAGTCCCCCCTGCCCGACGGCAGACCGCACTCCGCCGTCCTCCAAATGGCCGCGGAACAGGGCGTGTTCGGCGTCGTCCTGCTCGCGGCCGCCTACTGCTGGCTGTTGTACGCGCTGTGGCGTTCGGCCCGCTCGACCCCGGTGGTGCTCGCCGCGGGCGCCGCCCTGACGTCGGTGGCCGCGATGGCCGCGGCCGGCAACGCGCTGAGCTTCACGACCGTGACGGCGGGCGTCGGCCTACTGGCGGGCATCGCCACCGCGGAGCCGCTCCAGGACGACCCGCCGCACGACGAAGCGGCCGCCCCGGTGGGTGTCCGGGACGGCCGCGACTGAGCGTTCGTCTTCGAGCGTACGGTCCGTCTCAGAGGACGGGGCCGGCGGCGGTCGGCTTGAGGCGGTCGCGGATGTGCCGCACCGCGCTCTCCGCGTCGTCCACGGTCACCGTGAACTTGCGGCCGTCACCGAGGCTGAGGACCACGCCCTCACCGCGCCGCACCACCACGGCCGTGCCGATCTCGGGACGCCAGCGGTAGCCCCAGCCGCCCCACTGCCGGGGCGTGACCCGGGGCGCGAAGTCGGCGTCGACGACATGGGCGAGCGGGATGCGCCGGCGCGGCAGCCCCACGTGCCCGCAGCGCACCTCCAGATGGTCCTTGTCGACCTTCACCGAGACGTGCAGGAACGCGAGGGTGCCGAAAAGGATCATCAGGCCCACGGCGATCAGCCCCACCACCGACATGGCCAGGGCGGCGATACCCGTCGCCCAGGAGTTGTCGACGGCCAGCTCGATGCCCAGGGCCAGGCAGGCGAAGCCGCCCATGGCCAGGAGCCACTGCACACGGTTGTGCGCGCGGCCGGTCCAGATGTCGCTCGGGTGGGCGGAAGTGCGTCGCCCGGGGTGCTCGTCGGCGGCGTGTTCCCTCATGCATACGAGCGTACTCAGGTTCCGGGGCGAAGGCACCGGCTCGCGGAGCGTGACTGCTCCGGACCGGTGGCCCCGCTCACCCGGCGTGGCTGACGGCCTGCAACGAGCGGCCTTCCGCATACGTCAGGGCGGCCTGCGGAAGCGATTCCTCCCGGCCGCTGAGGATCACGGTGAGGGTGCCGCGCGCGTCCGGCACCGGCTGCGGGCGCTCACCGATGCGGCGCAGGGCCTGCGCGGCGACGGCGCCGGCGCTGCCGTGCAGCACCACCGGGGCGGCACCGGGCTGCTGCACCGCCGCACGGATGCGCTCGCCGACCAGCTCGTAGTGCGTGCAGCCGAGGACGACGGCCCGTACGTCACGGGGGGTGAGGGCGGCCGCGGCGGCGATGGCCCGGTCGATGCCGTCCTCGTCCGCCCACTGCACGGCGTCGGCGAGGCCGGGGCAGGGCACCTCGGTGACCTCGACACCGGCCGCGAAGTCGCGGATGAGGGTGCGCTGATAGGGGCTGCCGGTGGTGGCGGGCGTGGCCCAGATCGCGAGGGGGCCGCCGGCGGAGGCCGCGGGCTTGATCGCGGGGACGGTGCCGATGACGGGGATCGACGGTTCGAGCCGGGCGCGGACGGCGGGCAGTGCGTGCACCGACGCCGTGTTGCACGCGATGATCAGGGCGTCCGGGCCGTGCGCGGCGGCGGCCTCGCAGACGGCGAGGGCGCGCTCGGTGATGTCCTGCGGGGTGCGCGGTCCCCACGGCAGGCCGTCGGGGTCCGAGGAGAGCACGAGATCGGCGTCCGGCCGCAGGGTCCGTACCGCGGTGGCCGCCGCGAGCAGTCCGATTCCCGAGTCCATGAGCGCGATCTTCACCCCGAAACCATAGACGATCGGTCCGACAGGACGGCGTGCGTGGGGCAGACTGCGGCGGATGGACGTCGTTGTGTGGATCACCGCGGCCTCGCTCGCCGCATGGCTGTGGCTGCTGCTCTGCCAGGGGTTCTTCTGGCGCACCGACCTGCGCCTGCCGCCCCGTACCGACCCCGCCGTGTGGCCCGACGTGTGCATCGTGGTGCCGGCCCGCGACGAGGCCGCCGTGCTGCCCGAGAGCCTGCCGTCGCTGCTCGCGCAGGAGTACCCGGGCCGGGCGGAGATCTTCCTGGTGGACGACGGCAGTTCGGACGGCACGGGCGAGGTGGCGCGCGCCCTGGCCGAGCGGTGCGGCGGACTCCCCCTGACGATCGACTCGCCCGGTGAGCCGCCCGCCGGCTGGACCGGGAAGCTGTGGGCGGTGCGGCACGGCATCGAGCTGGCACGCGCGCGCGAGCCCGAGTTCCTGCTCCTCACCGACGCGGACATCGCCCACGAGCCGGACAGCCTGAGGGAGTTGGTGGCGTCGGCCCGGACCGGCGGCTTCGATCTGGTCTCCCAGATGGCCCGGCTGCGGGTGGCGAGCGCCTGGGAGCGGCTCGTGGTCCCCGCGTTCGTCTACTTCTTCGCGCAGCTGTACCCCTTCCGCCGGATCGCGAAGAAGAACTCACGGACGGCCGCGGCGGCGGGCGGCTGCGTCCTGCTGCGCGCCGAAGCGGCCCGGCGGGCCGATGTCCCGGACGCCATCCGGCAGGCGGTCATCGACGACGTGTCGCTCGCGCGCGCGGTGAAGCGCTCGGGCGGCCGCATCTGGCTGGGTCTCGCCGAGCACGTCGACAGCGTGCGCCCCTATCCGCGCCTCGCCGACCTGTGGCGCATGGTCTCCCGCAGCGCCTACGCGCAGTTGCGGCACAACCCACTGGTGCTGCTCGCGACCGTGCTCGGACTCTCTCTGGTCTATCTGGTGCCGCCCGCCGCCCTGCTGGCCGGCCTCGCCACGGACAGTGCCCCGCTCGCGCTGCTCGGCGGGTCGGCCTGGGCGGTGATGGCGGGGACGTACATCCCGATGCTGCGCTACTACCGGCAGACCCTGTGGCTGGCGCCGCTGCTGCCCTTCACCGCCTTCCTGTACCTGCTGATGACGGTCGATTCCGCGGTGCAGCACTACAGGGGCCGGGGCGCGGCATGGAAGGGGCGCACGTACGCACGTCCCGACGCCACGCCCGAACAGCGCTGAACCGCCGCCCGCGGAGCGCTACTTGCGGCCCGGCGTCCAGTTCATGCCCCAGCCGTAGGCGTGGTCCACGGTGCGCTGCGGGCTGACGCCGCGCTCGGGCACGAGGTAGCGGGCCTCGCGCTGCACCGTGAGGTCGCCGCCGTCGTGGGTGATCAGCGCGAGCGCGCACACCGTCGAGGGGACGGTGCACTCGTCCAGGGAGAAGTCGATCGCCGCCCCGTTCTGCGGTTGCAGGGTGACCGTCGCATGGAGGTCGGCGAAACTCCGCGCGCCTTCGTAGATCGTCACGAAGATGAGGATGCGCCGGAACGCGTCCTTGTGGTCGAGGTTCACGGTGAGGTTCTCGCCGCTGGCGACGGCACCGCTGCGGTCGTCGCCGTCGAGATGGATGTACGGGGGCTGGTGCAGCGCCCCGAAGGCGTTGCCCAGCGCCTGGACGACTCCCTTGCGGCCGTCGGCCAGTTCGTACAGGGCGCACAGGTCGAGGTCGAGATCGCGGTGCATCGCGGTGGCCCGCCCGCGCTTGCTGCCCCACCCGCTGAACTGTTTGCGCACCTCCCAGTTGAGGTTCACGCGCAGCGCACCGGAGGTGCCGCCCTGCTTGGCCAGGGACACCGTGGGCGCCGACTTCGTCAGCGTCACCTTGGTCAGGCGCACGGGCTCGGCGACCCGCGCGGGCGCCGCCACGGGCGCCGGAGCGGACGGCGCGTGCTGCGGTTCGTCGACCGTGATCCCGTAGTCGGTTGCGAGCCCTTCGAGGCCGCTGTCGTAGCCCTGCCCGACGGCGCGGAACTTCCATGCACCCTGTCGCCGGTACAGCTCGCCGAGCACGAAGGCGGTCTCCACGGTGGCGTCGGCGCTGTCGTACCGGGCGATCTCCGCGCCGGTGGCCGCGTCGACGACCCGGACGTACAGACCGGGCACCTGACCGAAGGCCCCGCCGTCCGCCGACGCCGCGAGGACGACCCTTTCGATCACCGGTTCCACGCGGGCGAGATCGACGACGAGACAGTCGGTGACGGCGCCGTCCGCTGTGCGCTTGCCTTCGTGGCGCACCGCCTCTGACGTGTGCACGGGCTGGTTGTAGAAGACGAAGTCCGCGTCGGAACGGACCTTTCCGGAAGCGAGCAGAAGCGCCGAGGCATCGGCGTCGGGGACTCCTGGTCCCGAACGCCAACCCAATTCGACGCGCACCGCCGGAGCCGGCACCGCGACATTGGATCCCTTGGCCATGCTCATGTCCGCCCCCAGGCTTCGCCGTTGTTCTCCGCCTTCCCGGCGGATCCCGTCAACCTATTCCCCGACCCCACGACGGCCCCAGAGCCGCGACCGAAGATCACTGGCCAACCGCCGGTAACCCGTCGGGAGCGCGGCTTTTACACGAATACAACGCGACACGACGACCGTTTTTCCCAAGTTCGCTCGCATTGGGGACACACAGTCACGCCCGACACGCAAAAGAACCCTCTTATCGGTCTCCCCAACGACCACATCGTGGGCTTAACTTATGTGCCATGACCTCCCCCCGCTCCACCTATGGCGGCGGTTACTACTCCGCGCCGTCCTTCCCGGACACTCCGATCTACGACTCCCTCGTCGCAGAGCGGGGCACGCCCCAGATCGCCCCGATCCGGGTTCCCTCCGCGTACGACACCGGCAGCCACCTGCCCGCGCTGCCGGCCGCACTGCCCGCGCTCCCCGCCGCCCCCTCGCCGCAGTACGGCTACGCATCGCAGCAGCCCGCCGCGATGCAGGCCGCGCCGACGGCCTACATCCCGCAGCAGGCGGCCGCGCCCCGCGGCTACCCCGGCCCGCAGGCCCAGCAGCAGCGTCAGGCCCCCGGTACCGGCTACGAAGCGATGCGCCCCGCCGCGCCCCGGCCGGCCCCGGCGCCGTACGAGGATCCGTACAACCGCCAGCAGTACCGGGGTTACTGACCGCGCACGGGGCTGTCACTGCCTGCTGGCAGGATGGCCCCATGTCGCATCCCGTGCTCAGTTCGATCCACGTCCACCCGCTCAAGGCGGTCCGGGGGCACGCGCCTCACGAGGCGGTCGTGGAGCCGTGGGGACTCGCCGGTGACCGCCGCTGGGTGCTGGTCGACGCCGCGAGCAAGATCGTCACGCAACGCCCGCATCCACGCCTTGCGTTGGCCGCCGCCGAGCAACTGCCCGGCGGCGGTATTCGTGTGTCCGCGCCCGGCATGAAGCCGCTGACCGTCGAAGTGCCCGAGCCGGGCGCGACGGCCACCATCGAGGTCTGGAAGGACAAGGTCGAGGCGGTGCCCGCCGACGACGCGGCGCACGCCTGGTGGAGCGCGTACCTGGAGTCCGAGATACGCCTGATGCACCTCGACGACCCGGCGACCCGGCGCCCCATCGACCCGCAGTACGGCCGCCCCGGCGAGACGGTGAGCTTCGCCGACGGCTATCCGCTGCTGCTCACGACCCTCTCGTCGCTCGATGCCCTCAACTCCCTGATCGCACAAGGCGATCACGCCGACGAGGGGCCGCTGCCCATGAACCGTTTTAGGCCGAATGTGGTCGTGGCCGGCACCGCACCGTGGGCGGAGGACGACTGGTCGCGCCTCACCATCGGCGAGGTCGCGTTCCGTGTCGCCAAGAAGAGCGGCCGCTGCGTGGTGACCACGACCGACCAGGTGACCGCGGAGCGCGGCAAGGAACCGCTGCGCACCCTCGCCCGCCACCGGCGCTTCGGTGACCAGCTCTGTTTCGGGACGAACCTGGTGCCCGAGTCGGCCGGAACCGTCCGCATCGGCGACCCGATCACGATCCTCGAATAACCGTCACCCGTAAGAGCCTGTCTTTGAACCCCCGTCGTCCGCCCGGAGGGCCGGCGCAGCGGCGTTCGGTGCGTGCGCTCCGCGTGCGGCGTCGCAGGTCATGCGGCGGAGCTACCTGTCGTGTGGTGCCGCACGCCGAGCGTGCGTGCCGGGCGTCGGGGCTCAGGCGGGGGTTCGAAGACGGGCTCTCAGGGGAACCCGGCAGCCGCACACGCTCGTTGAGCGACAATGACAGTGGCGGAAGCCATCGGTGTCCGGGCGCGGGGCCGGCGTCGTCGAGCGGGGTGACATCGCTCTCTCTTCTCCCCGCCCGCGCGTGGGCACCGTCGTACCGGGTTATGACGGGAGCGGAAGGGGGTGCAGGCCGTGCGTGCGATGTTCGGGCTCTGGCGTTGGCGGCACAATCCGCTGCGCCGCGGGACCGACCTTGCGGAGGCGTGGGTCGCACTGGTCGCGCTGATCCTCATCGTCGTGGCCGCACCGGTCCTCGGGATCGTCGCGGGCTCGCTCTCCCGTGACGCCCTGTACCGCTCCGTGGCCGAGCAGCACGAGCGGCGTCACGAGATCACGGCGACCGTCGTGCGGAAGGTGGCGCAGCCGCCGCTCGACCCCGACCCCGAGACCTCGACCGCGCGGGACGCCCACAGCCGGGTGATCGCCACCTGGACGGCGCCGGACGGGTCGGCCCACCGCGACCGCGTCCTCGCCGGCCTGAAGACCCCGCACGCGGGCGACACGTTCCCGCTGTGGACCGACGACCAAGGCCGGGTCGTGGGCCGCCCCCTCGACCGGGCGACCGCGGCGACGCACGCCGTGCTGGCCGGATTCGGCGCGGCCGTCGTCGTGACCGGCCTGGTCGAGGGCACGCGCCGCCTGGTCGTCTGGCGCATGGTCAAGCGCCGCTACGCACGCTGGGACCGCGCCTGGGACATCGCCGGTCCCGACTGGGGCAGGACCGGCACGGGCAGCTGACGGGCTCTCCGCTCTGGTCAACTGCCGTGCTCCGCGCACGCTACGGTGGACCCACCTTTCGCAGGACACGCGCCGGGCAGGGCGCGAGGACGACCCGCGTACGACGAGGTGGGGGCAGATCAGCGCCATGGCACAGGGCACGGTCCAGGTGACGCACACCGGCACATCGCGGTGGCGGCGCCGCACGGGTGAGTACGCGTCGCTGGCCGCCGCCCTGGAAGCGGCCGGTGACGGAGACGTGCTGACCGTCGCCCCGGGCACCTACAGAGAGAACCTCGTCGTCCAGCGCGCGGTGACGCTGCGCGGGCCCGAGGGCTCCCCCGGTTCGGTGCGCATCGCGCCGGTCGACGGGGTCGCGCTGACCGTCCGTTCCTCCGCGACCGTGCAGGACCTGCACGTCGAGGGGCAGGACTCGGCGGCGCCCGCGCTGCTCGTCGAGGAGGGCGCCCCGGAGATCACCGACGTGCGCGTGGTGACGCGGTCCGCGGCCGGCATCGAGGTACGCGGCGGCGCGCGCCCCACCGTGCGGCGCTGCACCGTCGACAACGCGGGCGGCGTCGGCATCGCCGTACTCGACGGCGGCGGCGGTGTGTTCGAGGAGTGCGAGGTCGTCGCGGCCGGACAGGCCGGGGTGGCCGTGCGCGGTGGCGCGCATCCGCGTCTGGAGCGCTGCCGGGTGCACCACGCGTCAGGATCGGGCCTGTCGGTGACGGGCGAGCACAGCGGCCTCGAAGCCGTCGGCTGCGAGGTCTACGAGGTCAAGGGCTCCGGCGTGCAGATCACCGGCCGGGCGAGCGCGCACCTCACGGACTGCGATGTGCACCGCACGACGGCCGACGGCGTCACGCTCGACACCGACGCGGTGCTCACCCTCGCCGACTGCCGTATCCACGACATCCCGGAGAACGCGATCGACCTGCGCTCGCGGTCGGTGCTCACGCTGACGCGTTCCACGGTGCGCCGGTTCGGGCGCAACGGCCTGTCGGTGTGGGACCCGGGCACCCGCGTGGACGCCAACCAGTGCGAGATCCACGACAGTACCGGCGACTACCCGGCGGTGTGGGTCAGCGACGGGGCGACCGCCGTGCTCGAGGCGTGCCGGGTGCACGATGTGCCGGACGCGCTGTTCGTGCTCGACCGCGGCTCGCGCGTGGACGTCGTCGACAGCGACCTGTCGCAGGTGCGCAACACCGCGGTGTCGGTGAGCGACGGCGCGACCGCCCAGCTGGACGACTGCCGGATCCGGGAGGCCGCCACCGGCGCCTGGTTCCGCGACCACGGCAGCGGCGGCACGCTCGCCAACTGCACGGTGGACGCGACGCAGACGGGCGTGATCGTCACCAAGGGCGCCGACCCGACGATCGAGCGGTGCACGGTGACCTCCCCGGCCGAGGCCGGCTTCTACGTGTCCGCGGGCGGCCGGGGCAGCTTCCACGGCTGTCGCGTCTCGGGCAGCGGCGGCTACGGCTTCCACGTCATCGACGGCTGCCGCACCACCCTCAAGAAGTGCCGTACGGAGCGGTGCGCGCGCGGCGGTTACGAGTTCGCCGAGGACGGGCCGCTCGTCGAGGAGTGCACCAGCGACGAGAGCGGCGGCGTACGACCGGGCTCAACTGCCGCCGCGGAGCCGGTCGTTCAGACCGCGACGCAGACCGTCGGGCTGCTCAGCGCCGTACCCGACCAGCGGACCGTCACGGCCCCCCACGAGGCGACGGAGCCCTCGCGTACGTCGAAGGCCGTGCTCGGCGAGCTCGACGCGCTGGTGGGCCTGGAGAGCGTCAAGCGCGAGGTGCGCGCGCTCACCGACATGATCGAGGTGGGCCGCAGGCGCCAGGAGGCGGGGCTCAAAGCGGCGTCCGTACGGCGTCACTTGGTGTTCACCGGCTCCCCCGGTACCGGCAAGACGACGGTGGCGCGCCTGTACGGCGAGATCCTGGCGTCGCTCGGCGTCCTGGACAAGGGCCATCTCGTCGAGGTCTCCCGCGTCGACCTGGTCGGCGAGCACATCGGGTCGACCGCGATCCGCACCCAGGAGGCCTTCCAACGGGCCCACGGCGGCGTCCTGTTCATCGACGAGGCGTACGCGCTCTCTCCGGAGGACTCCGGCCGCGACTTCGGGCGCGAGGCGATCGACACGCTGGTGAAGCTGATGGAGGACCAGCGGGACGCGGTCGTCGTGATCGTCGCGGGCTACACGGCCGAGATGGAACGGTTCCTTTCGGTCAACCCCGGTGTGGCGTCCCGCTTCTCACGGACCATCACCTTCTCCGACTACCTCCCCGAGGAACTGCTGCGCATCGTCGAGCAGCAGGCCGACGAGCACGAGTACCGGCTCGCCGCCGGGACGCCGGAAGCACTTCTGAAGTACTTCACGGCGATCCCGAAGGGCCCGGCGTTCGGCAACGGGCGCACCGCCCGGCAGACGTTCGAGTCGATGGTGGAGCGGCACGCGGGCCGGGTCGCCCAGGTCGACGAGCCCGACAAGGACGCCCTGACGCTGCTCTACCCGGAGGACCTGCCCGAGCTGCCCTGAGGCGCGTTCTCGGGCCGTTGCTGCGGCAGCCCCGGCTTGAGACGGGCGAGGAGCCGTGCCCGCTCCTCGGCGAAGACCGGGTCCGCCTGGTAGTCGCTGTGGCCCAGGATCGGTGCGGGCAGCGGGTGTCGGGCGGTGCGGCCGTAGGCGAGCGGGTCCCGGAGCGCCTCGTGGTCGACCTGGGGTCCGCACTCGCCGGGCAGGTTGATCGGGCCGCCGATGGGATCGGTCCTGCGGTGCAGATTGCGCCAGCAGTCGACCTGGCGGTGCAGGGCGGTCAGCGCGGCGGGCCCGAAATGCGCCGGGAACCAGCGCCCGTACAGACGCTCCAGCGGTGATCCGTAGGTGAGCAGTCCGACGCGCTTGCGTACCGACGGATGCAGCTGCCAGGCGGCGGCCGCGGCGAGCACGCTTCCTTGGGAGTGGCCCGACAGGACGAGCCGGCCGCCGGTCTCCCGCGTCCAGGTGGCCATGCGCCAGGTCAGGTCCGGGACGGCGCGCTCGGCGTAGCAGGGAGGCGCGAAGGGGTGCGCGGCACGCGGCCAGAAGGTGCCCACGTCCCACAGGATGCCGATGGTGCGGCGGGCGGACGGGTCCTTGTAGGCGCGCCGGCCCCAGGTCACGAAGAGCAGGAAGCCGAAGCCGATCAGCCAGGAGCCGAGCGCCTGCGCGGTGTCGGCGGCGCCCTGGACGATCGCGTACGAGCCTTCGGCGGCGGCACCCGGCACCTTTCCCGTCGTCCAGGCTCCGGCCACGGCCAGGCCGCCGAGGAGCAGGGTCACGGCCGAGACCACGCCGATCATCACGGGTGCCTGGTCCGTGAGGGCGGCACGCGCGCGCGTGCCCGCGATGCGCGACGTACGGGAGGCGTCCGGGGCCTCGCCGTCGGCGCCGGACGCGGCGTCGAGGTGGTATTCGAGCGGGATCCGCGCTGTCTCGCGCTTCTTGAGGCGGGCGGTGCGCACGGCCAGCGCGGCGCACAGGAAGGCGAGGACGATCAGGAGCGGCGGGAGCACGGAGGCCTGCCAGGAGAGCAGCACCGGCGGGCCCTTGACGAGGCCGCTCGTCCCGTCGAGCCAGTCGGCGACCCGCTGGGCGATGCCGCCGCTCATGACGCCGCCCAGGGCGCAGGCGAGCATCGCGGTGGCGGGGCCGCCGAGGCCGCGCAGGGCGGCACGGTGGTCGGGGGCGGTGCGGTGCACGGCCTTCGCGACGACGGCGAGGGCGACCACCAGGGCTCCCTGGGCCAGGGCGATCCCGCCGAACGTCGCGTCGCCGGGCAGCCGGCCGCTCGAGTGCCAGCCGGGGCGCGACCAGCCCGCGTACACCATGCTCAGGGCGAGCAGGGCGAGTGCCCCGTAGGGCAGGGCGCGCAGCAGGGCACGGTCGAGCGTGTCGTCGACCTTGCTCTCGCTGCGGCCGCGGTCGGCGACGACACCGATGACGACGAGCGTGCCGGCGATCAGGGTGCCGACGAGGACCCAGCCCAGGACGTCGAGCAGGGCGGGGCCGCCGGGGCGCCGGTCGAAGGCGGCCGCGGAGGTGCCGACCGCGGCGGCGACGGTGAGCAGTCCCGCCGCGGTGTGCGCCGCGCGCAGCCGGGCCACCAGGCGCCGCCCGTACCAGAAGCCGGGCTTGCCCAGGGCGTGCCCGGTGTCGCCGTCGTCGGGCTCGGGCTGGTGCGGCAGCGGGCGCTGGGACTCGTACGCGCTCCAGGTGCGGTGCGAGAGGTACCAGAGCAGGGCCGTCAGGGCGGTGGGCACCAGCGCGGCGAGGGCGAGGCGGCGGCCGGGCAGGCTCCACCAGCCGCCGGCGCCCTGCGCGTCCACGGACAGGAAGCCGAGCCAGGCGCGCCGCCCGGCGCAGGCGGCGGTGCCCGCGCACTGCCACGCCGTCAGGTCGAGGGCGACCTCGCAGGCTCCGGCCACCAGCAGCACGGTCAGGGTGAGCCCGATGAGGCGGACCAGAAGGCCGTACAGGCGTACCGTGCGCGAGGCGCGGCGGGCGTTGGGGCGCATCCAGTGCGCGAGGTTGACGACCATGAAGGGGAGCAGCAACAGCCACAGCGCCCGCGAGCCGTTGCCCGAGGTGAGGTTGCACCAGACGTACGCCTCGGGGACCGGTTTGCCGCGGTACTCCTCGGGCCTGCGCTCCGCGTCGGCGTCCTCGCCGCGGCGGAAGACGGCGGCCGTATCGTCGCCCGCCACCCGTACCGTGCGCGGGTCGTCGAGCATCTCTTGCGGTGTGGTGCCGCCGACTCCGTGCACCAGGAGTTCGAGGGCGGTCTCGTCCGCCGCCCCGTCGTTCTCGTGCTCGCGCGCCTTGTTCATATGTCCCCCGTTCCTGTACCGCACCAGGATTCCGGCTCAGCGCTCCCGTGCGCACCCCTCGTCACGGAATCTCCCCGATCCGTGACCCACTGCGCCCCTGGTCGGCCGCGCGGGCGATGCCACGGCTGCCGGTGGGGCGTGCGAGGATGACGGCGCAGCAGATCCGCTGGCATGTGTGACGAGGCGAAGGGACCCGACGGGACGTGAGCGAGAATCAGAACCTCCTCGCGGAGCAGCGCCGCGCCCTGATCCTCGACGAGGTCCGCCGCCGCGGCGGCGTCCGGGTCAACGAACTGACCAGGAAGCTCGGCGTCTCCGACATGACGGTCCGCCGCGACCTGGACGCGCTGGCCCGCCAGGGCGTTCTGGAGAAGGTGCACGGCGGGGCCGTGCCGGTCGTCGAGGCGAGCACCCACGAGCCGGGCTTCGAGGCGAAGTCGGGCCTGGAGCTGTCCGCCAAGGAGGACATCGCGCGGGCCGCCGCTCCGCTGGCCGCGCCCGGTTCCGCGATCGCCCTGTCCGGCGGTACGACGACGTACGCGCTGGCGCAGCAGCTGCTCGACGTGCCGGATCTGACCGTCGTCACCAATTCGGTGCGGGTGGCGGACGTGTTCCACACGGCGCAGCGCAGCGCGGGCACCCGGCAGGGTGCGGCCACCGTGGTCCTGACCGGTGGCGTACGCACGCCGTCCGACTCACTGGTGGGGCCGGTCGCCGATCAGGCCATCGCGGCCCTCCACTTCGACGTGCTGTTCCTCGGTGTGCACGGGATAAGCCCCGAGGCCGGCCTGTCCACGCCGAACCTGGCGGAGGCGGAGACGAACCGGCGCCTCGTGCAGTCCGCGCGCCGTGTGGTCGTCGTCGCCGACCACACCAAGTGGGGGACGGTGGGCCTGAGTTCGTTCGCCTCGCTCGACCAGGTGGACACGCTCGTGACGGACCCGGGACTGCCGGTGGAGGCGCGCGCGGAGGTCTCCGAGCACATGCGGCTCGTGGTCGCCGGTGAGCCGGAGACCGGTACAGACATCTGACGGGCCGACAGCTATGGTGACCGGGACCGGTCAACCAGCATGTTCCGCTTGCCCGTTGGGGCGTCCTGTTTGGGGGCTGAACGCTCATGGCACGCCGTCTTCTGCCCGTAGGCCTCGACTTCGCCGAGACCGCTCCGCTGCGACTCGTGTTCGCCCGTGAGGTGTCGGCGTCGCCGGAGGCGGTGTACCGGGCGCTCGCCGAGGACGTCGCCGGCTGGCCGCAGTGGTTCTCCGCGGTGACCTCGGCGCGGCCGCTGGACGACGGGGCGCGGCGCGAGGTGCGCCTCAAGGGCGGGACGCGGTTCGTGGAGACGGTCGTCGCGGCCGAGCCCGGTGAGGTGTACGCGTATCGGGTCGACGAGACCAACGCGCCTGGGATGCGGGCCCTGTTGGAGGAGTGGCGGATCGTGCCGGGTGCCTCCGGCGGGGCTCGGGTGCAGTGGACGTTCGCGGCGGACGGGGTGGCGGCGTTTCGAGTGGGGTTGAGAGTGGGGCGGGCCGGGTTCGGGCGGGCGTTCCGGGATGCGGTGCGTTCCCTTGATCGGCGGTTGGCTTCGGCGCCCGCCTAAAGTGACGGGCGCCTTTGGCTGAGGTCACGGGGCTCTGCCCCGGACCCTGCTGCTCAATCGCCGCAGGGGCTTGAAGACGGGCTCAGCTAGGCCACTGGCCCGTTTCCAGGAGGAGGTTGATCGTCTCCGCGTACGGGGCGATGTCCAGGCCCTGCTGTTCCAGCCACTCGTCCGAGTAGTACTTGTCCAGGTAGCGGTCGCCGGGGTCGCACAGGAGGGTGACGACGCTTCCCTTGCGGCCCTCCGCCACCATCTCGGCGACGATCTTGAGGGCGCTCCACAGGCCCGTGCCGGTCGAGCCGCCCGCCTTGCGGCCGATGGCCGCCTCCAGGGCGCGGACCGCGGCGACGCTCGCCGCGTCGGGAACCTTCATCATGCGGTCGATGGCGCCGGGCACGAAGCTCGGCTCCATGCGCGGGCGGCCGATGCCCTCGATCCGGGAGCCGCAGTCGCTCGTCGCATCGCAATTGTCCGTCGTCCAGCCCTCGAAGAAGCACGAGTTCTCGGGGTCGGCGACGCAGATGCGGGTGTCGTGCTGCATGTAGTGCACGTAGCGGGCGAGGGTCGCCGAGGTGCCGCCGGTGCCGGCGGTCGCGACGATCCACGCCGGGTGCGGATAGCGCTCGAGCTCCATCTGCCGGTAGATCGACTCGGCGATGTTGTTGTTGCCGCGCCAGTCCGTCGCCCGCTCCGCGTACGTGAACTGGTCCATGTAGTGGCCGCCGGTGCGGGCGGCGAGCGCGGCCGACTCCTCGTACATCCGGCGGGAGTCGTCCACGAAGTGGCACTGCCCGCCGTGGAACTCGATCAGTCGGCACTTCTCGGCGCTGGTCGTACGCGGCATCACCGCGATGAAGGGGACGCCGATCAGCTTCGCGAAGTAGGCCTCGGAGACGGCCGTCGAGCCGCTGGACGCCTCGATCACCGGGCGGCCGGGGCGGATCCAGCCGTTGCACAGACCGTAGAGGAAGAGGGAGCGCGCCAGACGGTGCTTGAGGCTGCCGGTCGGATGCGTCGACTCGTCCTTGAGGTAGAGGTCGATGCCCCAGTGTTCGGGGAGGGGGAAACGCAGCAGGTGGGTGTCGGCCGAGCGGTTGCTGTCGGCCTGGACCTTGCGGACGGCTTCTTTGAGCCAGGCGCGGTAGTCGACGTCCGTACGGTCGACGTCGAGCGTCGGCATCGGTTCGCCGGCCCCTCCGTCGTCGCTCACAGGGCGGCCTTGTCCGATGGTGCTCACCGCGCGGCTCCTTCGCGTCGTTCCGAGCGTCAGCCCGGACGGGGCCCTGTCGATGAGGGCGCACGGCGGACCGGCACGGCACCGGCCGCAATCGACCGGACGCCTCGATCATAGACACCTTCCGCACGCTTCTCACCTGCATAAACACGCCTTTGAGCGCCTCAAAGGCACACCTGGCAGCACAGGGGTACGGACGTGCGAGGGGGCGTGAATTCCGATTGCGCCCGATGCTTCACACCGCGTCCACATGGGCACTGGTGCTCCTGGCCACGTGCGTGCAGACTGCACGGCACCAACGCATCGAGGGGGCGACACGGCATGGCGGAGCCGGAGTTCACGGCGACGGGCGTGCGGATCGGGCGGCGACTGCGCTCGCTGACCCGGGCCGGTCAGGTCCGGATCACGGACGGCAGGCTGGAGCTGCTCACGAGTTACGGCAGTGAGATCGACAGTGCCCCCTTGGGTGAAGTCCGTGCGGGCAAGCCCTGGTTCGGCTCGGACGACCGGGCGACGGCCGAGGTCGACGGCAGGCGGTATCTGCTCCGGCTCGGCGGTCCTTCCGGTGAGGCGGGGCCACCGGCGGCCCGCCGTTTCATCGAGGCCGTCCGCCGCGCGACCGCACGCCCGACGTAACGCTCGCTCCCGGTCCGCAGTCGCGCTGCGCAGCCTCGAAGTTGCACGCCCGCACCCCCTGAGTCACTCTGGTCACACATCACTACTCAGGGTTTACCGGCGATGACGCTGCGAACCAGCCCGCCGGACACACGCAGCGGGCGGTCCTGTCACAGCGTGATCGCACCGCTCGATCCGTACTCGTCTTCTTCCGGACTCAATTCGGGGAGTCGCAGCCGTGATCAGCCAGCCGAGCAGGCATTGCACGGTGGAGCTCCAAGCCCTGCCGTCGCGGATCGGTCAGGTCCGCAGAATCGTATCGGCGCAGTTGCGCTACTGGCATCTCGATCCGTTGATCGACCTGGCAGCGCTCGGTGTCACCGAGCTTCTGACCAACGTCCACCGGCACGCGGAGCCGGACAAGATGTGCACCGTGGAGATCGAGCTGTACCCGGACCGGCTGACGGTCTCGGTGTACGACCACGACCCCCGGCTGCCCGAGGTGCGTGACGCGGACCCCCTCGCGACCTGCGGCCGCGGCCTGTCGATGGTCGCCTCGGTCAGCGAGAGCTGGGGGGTCAGGCCGAACGCCGACGGCGGCAAGGTCGTCTGGTTCACGCTCCCCGCCCCCTCCCCCGCGGTCGCCCTGCCCCCGTACCCCGTGTACGCGACGGCGCCCGCCGCGTACGCCGGGACACACGCTCCCGCCCGGTCGGCCGTCGCAGGCTGACCGGGCGGTGATCACCGCTTTCGTACGTCACTCCGTGGCGATGGCGCGCAGGACGTCGAGGCGCGCCGCCCTGCGGGCCGGACGCAGCCCCGCGAGAGCGCCCGCGGCCAGACCGACCAGTGCCACGATCACGAGTTGCAGGGGCGGCAGCGCGAACGCGAAGGCGCTGTCGCTCGCCCCGTCCGACGCCTTGACGAGGACCCAGCCGAGGAATCCGCCGAGGACGAGTCCGCCGGCCGTGCCGAACGCGGCCACGAGGACCGACTCCCAGCGGACCATGGCCCGCAGTTGGGCGCGGGTCTGGCCGACGGCGCGCAGCAGGCCGAGCTCGCGGGTGCGCTCGTGGACCGCCAGGGTCAGGGTGTTGGCGATGCCGAGCAGCGCGATCAGGACGGCGAGCGCGAGCAGGGCGTAGACGAGGGTGAGCATCATGTCGATGCCGCTCGCGGACGACTGGGCGTACTCGTCGCGCGTCTGCACGTCCGGGTTGCCGTACCGCGCCGCGATCTTCTCGACGGCCGCCGTGCCCTCGGCCGTGCTCACGCCGTCCTTGAACGTGACGGAGACGAGCGTGTCCGCGTCCTGGGCGCGGTGCGGGGCCCAGGCCTCGCGGGTGATCACGTAGTCGCCGGCGAGTTCGGAACGGCCGTAGACGGCGCGGACGGTGAAGGTCTGCTCCGTGCCGTCGGTGAACGCGAGCCGGGCCGTGTCGCCGACCTTCAGGTGCAGGTCGTCGGCCTCGGACCGGGTGAGCGCCAGGCCGTTCGTGCCCAGGTCGTCAAGGGAGCCCCGGACCGTGCCGAGGTCGAAGGCCGCGGCGAGCTTCTTCGGGTCGGTGACGGTGAGGGCGCGGCCCTTGCCGTCGACGTCCGCCACGCCCTTGCCGAGGCCCACGGCCGTGGCCACCTCGGGCTGTTCGGCGAGTGCCGGGGCCAGTTTCGGGCTGAGGCCGCTGCCGCCCGCGCCGAACGACGGCGTGGAGACGGCGACGTCGCCCGCGAAGGACCGGTCGACCGTCTGGTTCATGGTCGCCTTCAAAGACGCGCCGAAGACGGTGAACAGGGAGACCACCGCGACGCCGATCATCAGCGCGCTCGCCGTGGCGGCGGTCCGCTTCGGGCTGCGCAGGGCGTTGCGGCGGGCGAGGGCCCCGGTGACGCCGCGCAGCGTGTCGAGCGGGCTGCCGAGGACACGTACCGCCCGGGTCGACGCGACGGGGCCGAGGACCACGAACGACGCGAGGACCAGGACGGCCCCGACGCCCGCGAGGGTCAGGGACGGCGAGGCGAGGACGCCGACGAGGGTCAGCGCGAGCGCGGCCAGGCCGAGGGCGGTGCCGATCACCGCGCGGCGGCGTGAGGCGCCCGAGGCGTCGACGGCGGTCTCGCGCAGTGCGGCCAGGGGTGCGGTGCGGCCGGCGCGCAGGGCGGGCAGCAGGGCCGAGCCGAGGCAGACCACGACGCCGACGGCGAGCGGCAGCAGCAGGGACAGTGCGCTGATCACCAACTCCCCGTCGGGGAAGGGGAATCCGATGGCGGGGAAGAGCGCCTGCAACCCGGCGGCGATGCCGATGCCGCCCGCGAGTCCGGCGGCCGACGCGAGGACGGCGACGGCGCTCGCCTCGACGAGGGTCGACGCGGTGACCTGGCGGCGGGACGCGCCGAGCGCCCTCAACAGGGCGTTCTCACGGGTGCGTTGGGCCACGACGATCGCGAAGGTGTTGTGGATCGAGAACGTGGCGACGAGCAGCGCGATCCCGGAGAACACCAGGAGGAAGGTGGTGAACAGGGTCAGGAACTGGCCGGAGATCATGTCGGTGTTCTCCTGCGCCGACTCCGCGCCCGTGATGGCCTCGACTCCCTTGGGGAGATGGCCTTTCAGGGTGTCGACGAGCTCCTGCTGGCTGACGCCCGGGCCTGCCCGTACCTGGATGGTGGAGGCCTGTCCCGGCTTCGGGGTGAGGTACTTCTCGGCGTCGGCGCGGGTCATCCCGGTGTAGGTGACCTGGGCCATGCCGTCCTCGCCGCCGAACGTGGCGAGGCCGACGATCGTGACCTTCACCGGGTCGGGGGTGCGCAGCGTGGTGGTGTCGCCGATCTTCAGGTCGCCGGTCTTCGCGGCGCCCCGGTTGACGACGACCTCGCCGCTCGTGCGGGGCGTACGGCCGTCGGCGAGCTGGTACGCGTTCAGGTCCGGGTCGTCGATCCAGTTGCCGGCGAGGGTGGGCGGGCCCTGGCCGCCGATGGGCTTGCCGTTCGCGCCGACGAGCTGGCCCGCGCCCTGGATGTTCGGCGCGGCGGCGGCCACACCCGGCTCCTTCGCCAACTCGTCGGCGAGGGACGCCCGGACGGGCTGCCGGGTGCCCTGGCTCTCGCCGGGCGTGGTGATGACGTTGGCGCTGCGCACGACGGCGTCGGTGCCGCTGCTCGCGCCGGCGAACATCGAGTCGAAGCTCGCGCGCAGCGTGTCGCCCATGACAAGGGTCCCGGCGAGGAACGCGACGCCGAGCAGGACGGCGGTGAACGTACCGGCGAAGCGGCGCTTGTGGGCGAGCAGCGACTTCAGGCTGAGCCGGGCGGCGGCGTTCATGACCGGCCTGCCTCTCGGGACCGGGTGCCGTCGAAGGCCTTCATACGGTCGAGGACCTTGTCGGCGGTGGGGTGTTCCATGCGGTCGACGAGGCGGCCGTCGGCGAGGAAGACGACCTCGTCGGCGTGGGCCGCGGCGACCGGGTCGTGGGTGACCATGACGACGGTGCGGCCGGTGCGCCGGGCCGCGTCACCGAGCAGCCCGAGGACCTCCTCGCCGGATCGGGAGTCGAGGTTGCCGGTGGGTTCGTCGGCGAAGACGACATCGGGCCGGCCCGCGAACGCCCGTGCCACGGCGACGCGTTGCTGCTGTCCGCCGGAGAGTTCGGCGGGCCGGTGGTGCAGCCGGTCGCGCAGTCCGACGACGTCGATGAGGGCGTCGAGCCACTCGCGGTCGGGCCGTGTGCCCGCGAGGTCGATCGGCAGCGTGATGTTCTCGGCGACGGTGAGCGTCGGCACCAGGTTGAAGGCCTGGAACACGAAGCCGATGCGGTCGCGGCGCAACAGCGTCAGCCGCTTGTCGTCGAGGGCGCTGAGGTCGGTGTCGCCGAGGTACGCGGCGCCCTCGCTGAGCGTGTCGAGCCCCGCCGCGCAGTGCATCAGGGTCGACTTGCCGGAGCCGGACGGCCCCATGATCGCGGTGAACCGTCCGGCGCGGAAGCCGACGCTCACGCCGTCGAGGGCGCGGACGGCGGTGCCGCCGGAGCCGTACACCTTGACGGCGTTCTCGACGCGCGCCGCCGTCTCGGTGAGTGTCACGGTGGTCATGCCGCACCGCCCTTGGTGTCGGCGCGGCGCCCGAACTCCTCGTTCAGGACGCTCAGCCGGCGCCAGTACTCGTCCTCGTCGATCTCACCGGCGGCGAAGCGCCGGCCGAGCACGGCGATCGGCGAGTGTTCCTCGATCCGGGGGCCGGGCCGCCACGGTCCGCGCCGCCCGCGCCAGACGGTGCGGCGCAGCAGCGTGACGACGCCGACCACCACGGCCGCCCAGATCAGCGGGAAGAAGAGGATCCACGGCCCGGGGCCGTCGGTGCCGAAGTGCGCGAGGGTCTGCATCTGACTCATCTCCCGAAGCGGGTCGTCGTGTGATGAGTCGAGCGTCGCTCCGGCAGGGGGTCCGAGTCGTCGTACGGCCAGCGGCCGTGCGCGTACCACCGCGGGAGTACGAGGGCGCCCCCCGACTGCTCCCGGCACACGTCGGGCCTCCTCTTGCCCTCTGTAACTACTAGTATGTACGGTGAGGCCATGAGCACTCAGGACCGGCTGATCGAGACGACGCGCGAGCTGCTGTGGGAGCGCGGCTACGTGGGCACGAGCCCCAAGGCGATCCTGGCGCGCGCGGGCGTCGGCCAGGGGAGCATGTACCACCACTTCACCGGGAAGTCGGACCTCGCGCTCGCCGCGATCACCCGCACTGGCGAGGAGCTGCGGGCCTCGGTGGACCGGCTGCTCGACGGCGCCGGATCGGCGTACGAACGGGTCGAGGCGTACCTCGTGCGCGAGCGCGACGTCCTGCGCGGCTGTCCGGTGGGGCGGCTGACGATGGACCCGGACGTGATCGCCAGCGAGGAGCTGCGCGCGCCGGTCGACGAGACCATCGCCCACGTGAGGAACCGGCTCGCCGCCGTCGTCCAAGAGGGCGTCGACAGCGGGGAGTTCGCGTCGCACCTGGTGCCGGCCGACATCGCGGCGGCGATCGTGGCGACCGTGCAGGGCGGGTACGTCCTGGCGCGCGCTTCCGGTGCCACGGAGGCGTTCGACGCGGGCGCACGCGGACTGCTCACGCTGCTCGCCGCCGGCTCCCCCGACTCCCCTGCTCCGTCCGCCCCTTCCAACGACTGAGGACACCTTCGTGCAGATCACGCGCACCCGCCCCGACGCGCAGCAGGGCCCGGCCGAGAACTTCACCGGCCCGGTCTGGCTCGACGAGATCGCCGGGCCCCGACTCCCGTCCCGGATCAGGATGTTCAACGTCCACTTCGCCCCCGGCGCGCACACCGCGTGGCACACCCACCCGCACGGACAGGTCCTGCACGTCCTGGAGGGCGAGGGCCGCGTGCAGCGCAAGGGTGGCGACGTGGAGGTGATCCGGGCCGGTGACACCGTGTGGATCGAGCCGGACGAGTGGCACTGGCACGGGGCCGGGCCGCGCACGTTCATGACGCATCTGGCGGCCGCCGAGGCAGCCGAGGACGGCACGACGGTGTGCTGGGGTGCGCACGTCGCGGACGACGACGCCTACCCGGCGCACTGAGCGGGGGCGTGTCATGCAGGCGATGCAGTACGAGATCACGTTGCCGGCCGACTACGACATGGCCGTCATCCGCGCCCGGGTGGCGACCAAGGGGCACATGCTGGACGACTTCCCCGGGCTCGGGGTCAAGGCGTACCTGATGCGGGAGCGCGGGGTGGACGGCTCGCCCGTGAACCAGTACGCCCCGTTCTACCTGTGGCACACACCGCAGGGCATGAACTCCTTCCTGTGGGGTGCCGGGTTCCAGGGCATCGTCGCCGACTTCGGGCGGCCCGTCGTCCAGCACTGGACGGGTGTGGCGTACGAGGAGGGGGTGGCCGGGGCGGGACCCGCACGGGCGGCGGTGCGGCGGCGTACGCCGATCGCGGCGGGCACTCATCTCCCGGACCTGGTCGCCGAGTCCGTGCGCGAGACGGCACAACTGGCCACCCGAGACGGACTGTTGTACGCCGCTGCCGCCGTCGACCCGCGCACCTGGGAGCTGTTGAGCTTCTCCGTCTGGGACCATGCGGAACCGAAGGAACCCGGCGATCTCTACCAGGTGCTGCATCTTTCGCAGCCGGAGCGGGACGCCCTGACGCGGGGGAGGCAGTGGTGAGCGAGACCGTGCGCAGCGTCCAAGGAGACCTGGATCCCGGGCAGTTGGGCGTGGTCGACTCCCATGACCACCTCTTCTTCCGTACGCCGCTGTTGCCGGGGCAGGAGTTGGACGACGTCGGGCTCGCACGGCAGGAGCTGGCGGCGTACGCGGCGGTGGGCGGCGGGACCGTCGTGCAGTGGACGCCGTACGGTCTGGGGCGCCGGGCCGCTGAGCTGCCGGCGCTTGCGGCGGCGACCGGGGTACGGATCGTCGCGGCCACGGGCATGCATCAATCGGCGCACTACGCACCGGAGTTGCTCGCCGAACGGGCGGACGACCTGGCCGAGGTCTTCGTGCGCGAGCTCACCGAGGGCATCGGGAGCAGTGGCGTACGCGCCGGTCTGATCAAGGTCGCCGGCGGGTTCCACGCGCTCGACGCGCACGCGCGGTGGACGATGCGGGCGGCGGCCGAGGCGCACCACGCGACCGGCGCGCCCCTCGCCGTCCACCATGAGCTGGGGACCGGCGCACTGGACGTGCTCGACCTGCTGTGCGGGGAGCTGGAGGTACCGGCGCACCGCGTGATCCTCGGGCACCTCAACCGTTCGCCCGACTTCGTGGCGCACCGGGAGGCCGCGCGGTCCGGCGCCTATCTGGCCTTCGACGGCCCCTCGCGCGCCAACCACGCCACGGACTGGCGGATGCCGGACGCGATGGCGGAGCTGGCCGCGGGCGGGTACGCGGACCGGCTGCTGCTCGGCGGGGACACGACGAGTGCGGGCGCGCGGTCGGTGAGCGGCGGTCCGGGGATGCCGTATCTGCTGCGCCGGGTGCGGCCGCGCCTGGAGGAGGCGCTGGGCAAGGAGGCGGTGGAACGCGTGCTGGTCGCGAACCCGGCGCGGGCCTTCGCGGTGGAGTGGGCGGCGTGACGGGAGTTGATGTGTAGCGCGGGGTCCTCGTCGCCGAACGTCTGCGTACGGGAAGCGAGTTGAGCGCTGTGCCGTCGGCGGTGTCGCGGGTGCGACGGGTCGCGGTCGCGGGCGCGGCGCCGGGGCAGCCCGCGGACTGGACGCTGCTCGACTTCGAGGCGGACGCCCGCGACGGGGACGCCCTCGCCGCCGCGCTCGCCGGCTGTCTCTCCCCGGAAGGCGGTTGGTACGCGGACCTCCACAGCGCCGACGAGGTGTACGTGGTCCTCGCGGGGCAGGTCCACCGCTACCGGCGCGGCGACGCGAACGGCCGGGAGGCCGTCCGCGCGCAGGCCCGCGCCCGGGGTGTTCCCGAAGCCCAGCTCGACTGGGCGGAGTGACGCACGGCGCTCAGTGCGCCGCCAGCGCCCCCAGCGGATCGTCGAGCACCGGCTGCCACGCCAACTCCGCCGCCCCCACCAGGCTGTTGTGGTCCAGGGTGCACGCCAGGATCGGGACCCCGCCGCTGCGCCCCCACAGGCTGCGGTCGGCGACGACGGCGCGCAGGCGGTCCGGGTCGGCGTCCAGGAGGGCGCGGTGCAGGCCGCCGAGGATGATGCGGTCCGGGTTGAGGATGTTGACCAGGCCCGCGAGGCCGAGGCCGAGGCGGTCGATCAGGGCCTCGGTGGCGCGGCGCACACCGGCGTCGTCCTTGGCGTGGGTGAGCAGGTCGCGGGCCTGTTCCAGGAGCGAGCGCTCGGGGCCCGGGGTCCGGCCGGCCTCCGCCAGGAAGGCGAGCGGGTCCGCCTCGACGTCGAGGCAGCCACGGCTGCCGCAGTGACAGGGGCGCCCCTCGGGGTTGACGGTCAGATGGCCCACTTCCAGGGCGAGGCCCGAACTGCCCGAGTGCAGACGGCCGTCGAGGACGAGCGCGCCGCCCACGCCGCGGTGTCCGGTGGCGACGCACAGCAGGTCGCGGGCGCCGCGGCCGGCGCCGTGCCGGTGCTCGGCGAGGGCGGCGAGGTTGACGTCGTTGGCGGCGAACGCCGGGATGCCGAGGTCGGTGTCGCGCACGCACGCGGCGAAGATCTCGCGGACGGGCGCGCCCGCGGGCCACGCCAGGTGCAGCGGGTTCAGCGCCGTCCCGTCGGGTTCGGCGACGGCGGACGGCACGGCGAGTCCGGCGCCGACGCAGCGCCGCCCGGTGCTCTCCAGGAGCCGCACGCCCGCCTCCACCACGGAACGCAGCACGTCCGCCGGATCGGGGTCGATGATCTCGCAGCCGGGGGTGGTGGCGACGATCTGCCCGCCGAGTCCGACGAGCGCCGCGCGGTAGCCGTCCGCGTGCACCTGGGCGGCGAGGGCGACGGGGCCGTCCTCGGCGACGGACAGGCGGTGCGAGGGCCTGCCCTGGGAGCCCGCGGCGGCGCTCGGCTTCGCGTCGATCCGGATGAGGCCGAGCGCCTCCAGTTCGGCGGCGACGGCGCCCGCCGTGGCACGGGTCACGCCGAGTTCGGCCGTGAGCACGGCGCGGGTCGGCGCACGTCCGGTGTGGACGAGTTCGAGCGCGGGACCGAGCGCGCTGCGGCCCCGCTCCAGACGCGGTGGCCGCGCGGAACCGTCGCCCGCCGTATGGCTCCCGCTCCCGGAGGCCGCCCTGCCGCCCATCAGCAACTCCTCGCCCTGATCACGGTCTGGAATGGTAGCCGGTGAACGGCGATCGCCTCCCGGCGCGGCCCGCCGCCCGGCCCGCCGCGCGCCCGGTCGTCAGCCGCGTATCACCCCGATCAGCTCGCTCACCGTACGGGCCATCGCCTCGCGCCCGACGGTGAGGTACTTGCGGGAGTCGACCGCGTCCGGGTGCGTCGCCAGGAACTCCCGTATGGCGGCGGTCATCGCGATGTTCAGGGCCGTGCCGACGTTGACCTTGGCGATGCCGCCGCGCACCGCCTCGGCGAGCTCGCCGTCCGGGACGCCCGACGAGCCGTGCAGCACCAGCGGGACGGCAAGACCACCGGCCAGCTGTTTGAGCAGGTCGTGGTCGAGGGCCGCGGTGCGGGTGGTCATGGCGTGCGAGGAGCCGATCGCGACGGCGAGGGCGTCGACGCCCGCGTCGGTGACGTAGGCGCGGGCCTCGCCGGGGTCGGTGCGGGCGCCGGGTGCGTGCGCGTCGAGCGGCGCCGCCCCGTCCTTGCCGCCGACCTCGCCCAACTCGGCCTCCACCCACAGGCCGTTGGCGTGCCCCCAGTCGGCGGCGGCGCGGGTCGCGGCGAGGTTCTCGTCGTACGGAAGGCGTGCGGCGTCGTACATCACGGAGCTGAACCCGGCGTCGACGGCCTGCCGCAGCAGGTCGTCGCTCTGGACGTGGTCGAGGTGGAGGGCGACGTCGACGCCCGCGCCCTCGGCGACGGCGGCCGCGGCGCGGGCCAGCGGCAGGAGCCGGCCGTAGCGGTAGCGGACGGCGTTCTCGCTGATCTGGAGGATGACGGGCGCGCCGGCGGTCTCCGCGCCCGCGACGACGGCCTCGACGTGTTCGAGGGTGATGACGTTGAACGCGGCGACGGCGCCGCGCCGGTCGGCGGCCGCGCCGACCAGCGTCCCGGTGGCTGCGAGGGGCACTGCCGCTCCTTAGTTGTCGGTGAGGATGACCGAGCGGGTGAGGTGGCGCGGCTGGTCGGGGTCGAGGCCCTGGCGGGCGGCGACGGCGACGGCCAGGCGCTGGGCACGGACGAGTTCGGCCAGCGGGTCCAGGCGGCCCTCGACCCACAGCGCGCCGGTCCCGGCGACCTGCTCGGCCAGGCCCTCGGGCGCCTCCCCGAGCATCCAGGTGGCGGTGCCGGAGGTGGTGACGCTGATGGGGCCGTGGCGGTACTCCATCGCCGGGTACGCCTCGGTCCACGACAGGGACGCCTCGCGCATCTTCAGCGCGGCCTCGTTGGCGAGACCGACCGTCCAGCCGCGGCCCAGGAACGTGAACTGGCCGCAGTCCACGAGCCCTTCGGGCAGCGGCTCGGCGAGCGCGGTGCGCGCGTCGGCGACGGCCTGATCGGTGTGCAGGCCGAGGTGGGCGCGGAGCAGGGTGAGCGCGGTGGTGGCGAAGCGGGTCTGCACGACGGACTTCTCGTCGGCGAAGTCGAGTACGACGAGGTCGTCGGCGGCGGTCCTGATCGGCGTCTGCGGGTCGCCGGTGACGGCGGTCGTCGGCGTCTTCCCCTTGAGGGCGGCGAGGAGGTCGAGGACCTCGGTGGTCGTGCCGGACCGGGTGAGCGCGATGACGCGGTCGTAGGCGCGCCCGGCCGGGAACTCCGATGCGGCGAACGCATCGGTCTCGCCCTGCCCCGCCTGCTCGCGCAGCGCGGCGGCGGCCTGCGCCATGAACCACGAGGTGCCGCAGCCGACGATCGCGACCCGCTCCCCCGCGGCCGGCAGCGCCGCCTTGTGCTGTGCGGCCAGACCCGCGGCCCGCGTCCAGCACTCCGGCTGGCTGGTCAGCTCGTTCTCGACATGGCTCATGCCGTGCCCCACTCCCCGATCGGTGTCGCCCCAGAACTACATGCTTGTTCGTGCAAGATATAGCGAGCTTTCAAGCACAATCAAGCATTCGTGCGCACACGGGCTAGGGTCTGTCCGAAGCAGGCCCCAGGTGTCTGTCCGGAAGCAGTCAGCCCTGAGCCGTATGACCGGCCGTACGACGATTGGAGGCCGCGGATGTCCCGCGACGCCCGGTGGAAGTCCCTCCTCGACCTGCTCGTCGAGCGCGGCCGCCTCGACGTGGAGGAGGCGGCGGGCGAACTGGGCGTGTCCGCCGCGACGATCCGCCGCGACTTCGACCAACTCGCCGAGCAGCAGATGCTGGTGCGCACGCGCGGCGGCGCGGTCGTGCACGGCGTCAGCTACGAACTGCCGCTGCGCTACAAGACCGCGCTGGGCGCCGCCGAGAAGCAGCGCATCGCCAAGGCCGTCGGCGAACTCCTCGCACCCGGCGAGGCCGTGGGCCTGACCGGCGGCACGACCACGACCGAGGTCGCCCGGGCCCTCGCCGTCCGCCCCGACCTCGCCTCCGGCACCCCGGCCCTGACGATCGTCACGAACGCCCTGAACATCGCCAACGAGCTCGCCGTACGGCCCCAGTTCAAGATCGTGCTCACCGGCGGCGTCGCCCGCGCGCAGTCGTACGAGTTGATCGGTCCGCTCGCCGACGGAGTCCTGAGCCAGATCACGCTGGACACGGCGGTGCTCGGCGTCGTCGGCCTGGACGTCACGCACGGCGCCTCCGCGCACGACGAGGCGGAGGCCGCGATCAACCGGCTGCTGTGCGAGCGGGCGGAGCGCGTGATCGTCGCGGCGGACTCCAGCAAGCTCGGCCACCGGGCGTTCGCGCGTATCTGCGCGGTGGAACAGGTCGACATCCTCGTCACGGACACGGCGGCCGACAAGGAGACCCTCGCCCGGTTCACGGACGCGGGGGTCGAGGTCGTCGCCGTCTGATCCTCGGCTTCCCTACGGGGATGCACGAAGGGGCGCGTGGTGCGCATGCACCGCGCGCCCTTTCGTGTGCCCTGGCGCACACCCGCAACCCCCTTGTCCGCAGCGGCTTTCCGCACCTAACCTGACTTTGTGCCGCTACTAAACAAACTGGGAACCGTCAGCGCCGACGGCCCACGCCCCACGTCCCTGACCCGACTGCGCATCACCCTCACCGTCTTCTTCGCCCTCGACGGATTCGTCTTCGCGGGCTGGGTGGTCCGCATCCCCGCGATCAAGGAGCAGACGGGGGCGAGTGCGAGCCAGCTCGGACTCGCCCTGCTCGGGGTGTCGGCGGGCGCCGTCGTCACGATGATGCTGACCGGGCGGCTGTGCCGCCGCTTCGGCAGCCACGCGGTCACCGTGGCCTGCGGTATCCTGCTCCCTCTGACCGTCGCCCTGCCTCCGCTCACGCACTCGCCGCTCACGCTCGGCCTCGTCCTGCTCGTCTTCGGAGCGGCGTACGGCGGCATCAACGTGGCGATGAACAGCGCGGCCGTCGACCTCGTCGCGGCCCTGCGCCGCCCGGTCATGCCGAGCTTCCACGCGGCGTTCAGCCTCGGCGGCATGGTCGGCTCCGGCCTCGGCGGCCTCGTCGCCGGGCACCTCTCCCCCACCCGGCACCTGCTGTGCATCACGGTCATCGGCCTCGTCGTCACCGCGGCGGCCGCGCCGACCCTGCTGCGCACGCCCGCGCCAAGCCCGCCGGAACGTATACGGGAACGTACCCAGGCGTCAGGCGAAGCCCGCCCGCTCGGCCGGGGTGTGCGCGGGCTCGTCCTGGTCTTCGGCCTCATCGCCCTGTGCACGGCGTACGGGGAAGGGGCCCTGGCCGACTGGAGCGCGCTGCACATGGAGCAGGACCTGCACGCGCACCCGGGCGTCGCCGCCGCCAGTTACTCGTGCTTCGCGTTCGCCATGACCATCGGCCGGCTCAGCGGCACGGCGCTGCTCGAACGGCTGGGCAGGACACGGACGGTGGTGTTCGGCGGCGCGACGGGCGCGGCCGGGATGCTGCTCGGCTCGCTGGCCCCGTGGGTGTGGCTCGCCCTCGTCGGCTTCGCGGTCACGGGTCTCGGACTGGCCAACATCTTCCCCGTCGCGGTCGAACGGGCCGGGGCGCTCGCGGGCCCGACCGGCGTCGCCGCGGCGTCCACGCTCGGCTACGGCGGCATGCTGCTCGGCCCGCCGGCGATCGGCTTCATGGCGGACTGGTTCTCGCTGCCGACGGCGCTGACGAGCGTGGCGCTGCTGGCCGCGGTGGCGGCGACGATCGGGTTCGCGACGCGGCGGGCCGCCACCGTCTGACCTCGTAAACCCCTTGCGTTCGAGGGCACTTCACCCGGCAGACTCGCCCCATGGAGATTGCCGAACACATCGAGACCGTCGACACGGAAGGCCGGCTCCTCGCGGACGCCGCCGAGAAGGCGGGCGTCGACGCGAAGGTGCCGACCTGCCCCGACTGGCAGGTGCGCGACCTGTTGCGCCATCAGGGCGCGGTGCACCGGTGGGCCGCCGCGCACATCGCCGAGCGCGCCGCGCAGCGGCTCCCGCTGACCGAGCCGTCCGACCTCGACGGCGACGAGCTGCTCGCCTGGTTCCGCGAGGGCCATCGCCATCTCGTCGATACGTTGACGAACGCCGACCCCGAGCTGGAGTGCTGGTCCTTCATGGCGGCGCCGTCGCCGCTCGCCTTCTGGGCGCGGCGCCAGGCCCACGAGACGGCCGTGCACCGCGTGGACGCGCAGTCGGCGCTCGCGCGTACGGAGCACGTCCGACCGGACGTCTTTCCGGCCGAGTTCGGGGCGGACGGCATCGACGAACTACTCATCGGCTTCCACGCCCGGTCGCGCAGCCGGGTGCGCTCGGACGTCCCGCGGGTACTGCGCGTCCGGGCCACGGACACGGACGCCGTGTGGACGGTGCGGGTCACCCAGGAGCCGCCCGCGACCGTGCGTGGCGCGGAGGGCGACGCGGAGTGCGAGGTGTCGGGTCCCGCGTCGCAGCTGTACCTGGCGCTGTGGAACCGGCTGCCGTTCCCGGCCGTGACCGGCGATGCGTCGCTCGCCGCGCTGTGGCGGGAGCGCTCCGGGATCTGAGGGGGCGCGACGGGGCGGGCCGCGGCCGGATCAGTCGGCGGACCCCTCGGGTGTCTCCAGCATCCGGCTCAGCACGGCCCGCTGCAACGGCCGCACCTGCGCGTGCAGGTCGCGGCCCTTCGGCGTGAGGCAGACGCGCACCCCGCGCCGGTCCTCGCTGCACATGCCGCGCTCCACGAGGCCGTCCTTCTCCAGGCGGCCGATCAGACGGGACAGGGCGCTCTGGCTGAGGTGCACCTGCCCGGCGATCTCCTGCACGCGGAAGCCGGACGTACCGTCCTCCGCCGTGCCCTCGGCGAGCACGTCGAGCACCTCGAAGTCACTGGCGCCCAGGCCATGGTGGTGCAACTCGCGATCGAGCTCGCACATGGTGCGCGCGTGCACCGCGAGGATCTCCCGCCACTGATCCACGAGGCCCGCCGAGGGCTTCGCTTCCGACTTCTGTGCCGCCATAACCGCACCGTAGCAGAAAAGACGCCCTTTGTTGCATCGGAATTAAATGCACTTGCAGTCAATGCACGTGCATGTAGTCTGCTCCGCATGACCTCTCCGCTCAACGACGCCCCGGCGTCCGCTCCGACGTCCCCGGAGCACTCCGTACCGCACCAGGAGCGCTGGTCCCCGCGCCTGTGGGGAACCCTGCTCGTGCTCTGCGCCGCGATGTTCCTCGACGCGCTCGACGTGTCGATGGTCGGCGTCGCGCTGCCCTCGATCGGCTCGGAACTCGGCCTGTCGACGTCGACCCTCCAGTGGGTCGTCAGCGGCTACATCCTGGGCTACGGCGGCCTGTTGCTGCTCGGCGGCCGCGCGGCCGACCTGCTCGGGCGGCGCCGCGTCTTCCTGATCGCCCTCGGCGTCTTCGCGCTCGCCTCGCTGCTCGGCGGGCTCGTCGACTCGGGGCCGCTGCTCATCGCGAGCCGTTTCATCAAGGGGCTCAGCGCCGCGTTCACCGCGCCGGCCGGCCTGTCCATCATCACGACGACGTTCGCCGAGGGCCCGGTCCGCAACCGCGCCCTGTCCATCTACACCACCTGCGCCGCCACCGGCTTCTCCATGGGCCTCGTCCTCTCCGGCCTGCTGACCGAGGCGAGCTGGCGCCTGACCATGCTGCTGCCCGCGCCGATCGCGGTGATCGCGCTGCTGCTCGGCCTCAAGCTGATCCCGCACAGCGCCAAGGAGGAGAACCACCGCGGCTACGACATCCCCGGCGCCGTCACCGGCACCCTCTCCATGCTGCTGCTGGTCTTCACGGTCGTCCAGGCACCCGAGGCCGGCTGGGGTTCGCCCCGCACGCTGCTCTCGTTCCTGGCCGTCGCCGTCCTGCTCGCCGTCTTCGTACGGATCGAGCGGCGCTCGCCGGGTCCGCTGATCCGGCTCGGGGTGCTGCGCTCCGGCTCCCAGATCCGCGCGCAGCTCGGCGCCATGACCTTCTTCGGCTCGTACGTCAGCTTCCAGTTCCTCGCGACGCTCTACCTCCAGTCCCTGCTCGGCTGGTCGGCACTGAGCATGGCCCTCGCGTTCCTGCCGGCGGGCGCCCTGGTCGCCCTGTCGTCGACGAAGGTCGGCGCGATCGTGGACCGCTTCGGCACCCCGCGCGTCATCGCGGTCGGCTTCGCGCTGATGGTCCTCGGCTACGCCCTCTTCCTCCGCATCAACCTCGACCCGGTCTACGCGGCCGTCATCCTGCCCACGATGCTGCTGATCGGCGCGGCCTGCGCGCTGGTCTTCCCCTCGCTCAACATCCAGGCGACGAACGGCGTGCACGACGACGAGCAGGGCATGGTCTCGGGTCTGCTCAACACGTCCGTGCAGGTCGGCGGCGCGATCTTCCTCGCGGTGGTGACCGCCGTCGTGACGGCGAACGCCCCCGAGGGCTCCTCGCCGCAGGCCGTCCTCGACAGCTTCCGCCCCGGCCTCGTGGTGATCACGGCGGTCGCCCTGGTGGGCCTCCTGGTCACACTGACCGGCGTGCGCACGCGGCGCACGCAGGAGTCGCTGGTGGTCGTGACGTCCGTACGGACGAAGGCCGCCGAGGAGCGGATCGCCGTACGGGACTGACCACGGCGGCGTGTTCGGGGGACGGGGCCCGCAGGCGACGATCTCGCCTGCGGGCCCCGCGCTTGGCACAATCGGCGGCAGGACCCACATCGAGGGCATCGGGGGATGTGCCATGACGGCCGAACGGAACACCCGCACCACTCAGTCCGCCTTCTCCACACAGCGGCCCCGCACCACGCAGGTCACGCGCAGGACGCAGGCGGAGCGTGACGCCATGACCGTCGAGATCGGCTTCGCCCTCGCCACCGGGGCCCTGCTCGGCGGCGCCGTCTTCCTCCTGTTCGCCCTGCCGGTGCTCTTCGGCGCGCTCACGGGCGGCGCGGCCTCCGGGCTGCTCGGGGTGGGCGCCACGGCGGCGGGGGTCGCCTTCGTGGTGCGGGTGGCGCGGGTGCTGTGGCGGTTCGGGGAGCGCGCTCAGCGGCACCCGTGATCGCACCTGTTCAGTCGACCAGGTCCGCTGTCGCCCCGCCCGCCTCGGCGAGGGCTCGCTGTCTGAGGCCGCCGCCGAACAACTGCATCGTGGCGGCGGCCAGGACGTCGTCCGTGTCGACGGTCCGGCCGTCCCCGGTGCGGGTGGACAGGGCACGCAGACGCGCTTCGAGGGGCGGGAGTACGGCCGGTTCGCCGGGCGCCTCGAGGGTGACCGTGCCGAATCGCTGGATCCCGCCCTCGCGGACGACCATGGCCGCGTCCCGGGCGAGGCCCGTCAGGAACACGCTCGCGATGCCGTCCAGGTCGCGGACCAGCACGGGGACGGCCGTCACCCCCTGGCCCCGCAGCAGCTTCTTGACCCCGGACTCGAACCTGTGGGCGCCGGCCACCGCACTCGGTCTACGCGCCCTGCCGCGCCGGCCTGCGGGCACGCCGGTCAGGCCGCGAAACGTCGGGCTGTGCCCGTACCACTGGGTCCCCACCTCCAGCTCGACGTTCCGGTCGATCGCCGTGAGAAGGTCCCCGGGAATCAGCTTCGTGCGGGCCTGATCCGCCGCCGCTTTCCTCGCGCCGCCGATGATCTCCCGCAGCACCGTCCCTGTCACCGACGCCGCGGCCCACGCGGCCGACCGGGAGACGTGCAGCGGCGTCACCTCCCTGAACACCGCTTTGACGAGGGACGAGTTGAACGGCATCGGTGGAGGTGCTCCCTGCTGGCGTGGGTGTCGGAGGGACCGTCGGCGGAACCGTCGGAGGCACACACTCCACCACACCGGCGGCGCCCGCGCCGCCACCGGGCCGACCGCCGATGAGCGCCCCTCTAGCCGAGCCAGCCGGGCCGTACCAGGCCCGACTCGTAGGCGAGGACCACCAGTTGGGCCCGGTCGCGGGCGCCCAGCTTCACCATGGTGCGGCTGACGTGTGTCTTCGCCGTGAGCGGGCTGACCACCAGACGGCGCGCGATCTCCTCGTTGGACAGGCCGATCCCGACGAGCGCCATCACCTCGCGCTCCCGCTCGGTCAGCTCGGACAGGGAGGCGGCTGCCGCGGGCTCCTTCGAACGGGCGGCGAACTCGGCGATCAGCCGCCGGGTGACCCCGGGCGAGAGCAGCGCGTCGCCGTGCACCACGGCCCGCACCGCGCGCAGCAGTTCGTCCGGTTCGGTGTCCTTGACGAGGAACCCGGAGGCGCCGGAGCGGATCGCCTCGAAGACGTACTCGTCGAGTTCGAAGGTGGTGAGCATGACCACCTTCACGTCCGCCAGGTCCGGGTCGCCGCCGATCCGGCGCGTCGCGGCGAGCCCGTCGAGCACCGGCATCCGGATGTCCATCAACACGACATCCGGCCTCAACTCCCGTACCAGGCGCACCGCTTCGTCACCGTCGGACGCCTCGCCGGCGACCTCGATGTCGCTCTGCGCGTCGAGGAGCGCCTTGAATCCGGCGCGGACGAGCGACTGGTCGTCGGCGAGCAGGACGCGGATCAACGGGGGGCCTCCGAGGACGGCGGTGCGGACGGTCGCGCAGACGGGGGTACGGACGGGGGTGCGGGCGACGCGGCGGCGAACGGCAGGTCGGCGACGACCCGGAACCCGCCGCCGGGGCGCGGGCCCGCCTCGATCGTGCCACCGAGGGCGGCGGCGCGCTCGCGCATTCCGGCGAGTCCGTTGCCGCTGCCGCCGGCCTCCGCGTGACTGGCGGGCCCGTCGTCGTCGACGGTGAGCGTCAACGTCCGCTTCCCGTACCGCAGTCGGACCCGGGCCTGCCGTGACTCCGAGTGCCGTACGACGTTGGTCAGCGCCTCCTGCACGATCCGGAACGCGGCGAGATCGGCGCCAGGGGGCAGCGCGGGCCGCTCCCCGCCCGCGCCCGTCTCCGTGGTCGCGTCCGTGGTCACGTCTGGGGTCACGTCCGTGGTCACGTCCACGGTGAGACCGGCCCCGGCGGCCTGCTCGACGAGTTCCGGCAGCCGGTCGAGCCCGGGCGCCGGTGCGCGGGGCGCGGCCCCGGGCGCCCTGAGCGTGTCGAGGACCTGCCGCACCTCCCCCAACGCCTCCTTGCTCGCCGCCTTGATCGTGGTCAGCGCGGTGCGCGCCTGCTCCGGGTCCGAGTCGAGCAGCGCGAGTCCGACACCCGCCTGCACATTGATCACGGAGATGGAGTGGGCCAGCACGTCGTGCAGTTCCCGCGCGATGCGCAGCCGCTCCTCGTCGGCCCGCCGCCGCGCCGCCCGCTCCCGCTCCGCGCGCGCCTGCTCCCACTGCTCACGCCGCACCCGCGCCAGCTCGGCGACGGCCACGATCGCCAGCACCCACGCGGCGACGAACCCCTCCTGCCCCCACGACGCGGGCCCGTCCCCGGACGGCGGCAGATACGCGTACAGCCAGTGCGACACGAGCACATGTCCCACCCAGAACAGCCCGACGGCCGTCCACGCCGCCCACCGGTGCCCCGCGACGATCGCCGAGAAGCACCCGAGGGCCACCGTCAGGAACACCGGCCCGTACGGATACCCGGCGCCCAGATACACGGTCGCGCACACCGCCGTCCCGAAGGCGACGAACACCGGGTACCGCTGCCGCCAGAGCAACAGCGCACCGCCGGCGATCAGCAGCAGCCGCGCGAACACGTCCAGGTCGGCGCGGTCCCCCGTCTGCCCGCGCGCCGCGAAAGCGGAGCCGAGCAGCACGAAGGCGGTGACCAGCACCGTGGAGCGCCACGGCCAGCGACCGGCACCGTCCCGCTGCCACCAGCCGGGGCCCTGGTTCCACCACGGCGGACCCTGCCGCATCCACGGCGGGCCGCCCCGGCCGGGGCGGGGCGCACCGCCGTCGCGTACTCGCTGCTCGTCCATGCCGCCACGCTAAGCGCCGCGGGGCTCCAGGGGCGTCAGCCGGGCGAGGTGATCACACGTACTCCCCGGGGAGTACGCGCCGCTCGCGCGGGGCGGGCCGCCTCCCGCGCACGTCCGGAACCTCGCGCGGAAGTACGTCTCCGCTCTGCGGTGGGCCTGCGAACTGGCGTGGCGGGCCGAGGAGTTGTGACGCGGCGAGTCCGCCGGGGGCCTGGGCGGGCTTGCCTCACCGCCGAGCGGCCGCGCTGGACGGAGAAGCGGCTGACCGTGCCGGAGGCGCGGATCGCCGGAGAGATGGAGCTCGGCCGGTCCTCCGAGTACGTCCACGAGCTGATCCGCCTCGTCCCCACACACCCGCCGCGCGAACGCCCGGCGGAACTCCTCATGACAGCCCTGTACCGCAGCGGGCGCTCGTCCGACGCGCTGCTCGCCTACGAGGACGCACGGCGCCGGATCGCCGACGCGGTGGGCGCCGATCCGGGCCCGGCCCCGCGCGCGCAGCACGAGCGCATCCTTCGCCAGGACCCGGGGCTGCTCACGGCTCAGGCCGCGGCCTGAGAGCAGCCCGGGAAAGTCGCGCGAGCTACTTCACCAGGCCGACGCCGTGCGCGAGTTGAGCCGCCGCCTGCGCGAAGAACGGCTCCCGTTGGTCGTCGTCCACGACCCGGTTGAACTGCCCGAACAGCTCGAAGCCGATCAGCCCGTACAGCTGCGCCCACGCCGCGACCAGCGCGACCATGACCGCCGGCGGCAGATCGGGCGCGATGTCGGCGGCGATCCGCTCGCCCTCGGGGCGCAGCCCGTCCGGCAGCGGCGGCAGGGCGACCCCCTTGTCCTCGTACGCCTCACGGACGATGCGGATCAGGAGCAGACCCACGCGCGACGCCGGCTGGACGGTGCTCGACGGCGCGGTGTAGCCGGGCACCGGGGAGCCGTAGATGAGCGCGTACTCGTGCCGGTGCTCCTGCGCCCAGGCCCGTACGGCCTGGCAGACGACGACCCAGCGGCGGGCCGGGGTCACGTCCTCTCCCGCCTCGCGGAACGCCTCCTCCGCTCGCTCGGCAGCGACACCGAGGGAGTCGTACGCGTCGATGATCAGGGCGGTGAGGAGTTCGTCGCGGCTGGCGAAGTAGCGGTACAGGGCCGAGGAGACCATGCCGAGCTCGCGGGCGACGGCGCGCAGCGAGAGCTTGGCGGGGCCGTCGGCGGCGAGCTGTCTCCGCGCCTCGTCCTTGATGGCCGCGGTGACCTCCTGCCGCGCGCGGGCGCGGGCTCCTTGGGTGGCGGCACGTGGGGGTGTGCCGTGGTTCGTGCTCATGTGAGCCAGTCTCGCACGGAAGCAGAGCGGTGCACACAGCTTGGATCGGTGCACACAGCTTGGACCGGTGCACACAAAAGAGAGCACTGCTCTTGCTTTGGAGCGCCCGTCGCGTGCAGACTGCTCCCAAGAGAGAGCACCGCTCTCACTTTCCCTGGAGGATCTGATGTCCGCGTCCACACCGCACGTGCAGAAGCCCGGCTGGTTCACGGTGAACGTCATGAACCGGGTGGTGGCCTGGATGACCCGCCGCGGCTTCAGCGTCTGGGGCTCGCGCGTGCTGGCCGTCCGGGGCCGCAAGAGCGGCGAATGGCGCACCACGCCGGTCAATCTGCTGACGGTCGAGGGCGAGCGGTACCTCATCGCCCCCCGCGGCCACGTCCAGTGGACCCACAACATGCGGGCCGCCGGCGGCGGCGAACTGCGCCTGGGCAAGCAGACGGACGCCTTCACCGCGACCGAGATCGCGGACGACGACAAGCCCGCACTGCTGCGGGCCTACCTCAAGCGCTGGAAGGCCGAGGTAGGCGTCTTCTTCAACGGGGTGGGGCCGGACTCCTCCGACGAGGAACTGCGCCGGATCGCACCGGACCACCCCGTCTTCCGGGTCACCTTCACCGACTGACCCGACGAGGACACGGGGCCCTGTCAGCCGTCGAACCGCGACAGCACCCGCCCCGCCATCGGATGCGTCCGCACCAGCTCGCCCAGCGAGGACGAGCCGCGCGTGATCCTCGCGAAGGCGTTCCACGCCGGCCGGAACCCGGTGAGGGCCGCGTGCAGCATCCCGGGCTTGCGCTCGAAGACCTTCAGCATCTTCTTGCCGACGGCCATCTCGACCCCGAGCCCCGCCTTGATGGCGAACGCGTAGTTGAGCGCCTGACGGCGGGCGTCCACCGCGTCGTGCGCCTCGGAGATCCGTACGGCCCACTCGCCGGCGAGCCGCCCGGACCGCAGCGCGAACGAGATGCCCTCGCGCGTCCACGGCTCGAGCAGCCCCGCCGCGTCGCCGCACACCAGGACCCGCCCGCGCGAGAGCGGCGAGTCGTCCGCGCGGCAGCGCGTCAGATGCCCGGAGGAGACGGACGGTTCGAACCCGGCGAGGCCGAGCCGCCCGATGAAGTCCTCCAAGTACCGCTTGGTGGCGGCGCCTTCACCGCGCGCCGAGATGACGCCCACGGTGAGGGTGTCGTCCTTCGGGAAGACCCATCCGTAACTGCCGGGGATGGGGCCCCAGTCGATGAGCACGCGCCCGCGCCAGTCGTCGGCGACCGTCTCGGGCACCGGGATCTCCGCCTCCAGGCCCAGGTCGACCTGGTCGAGCTTGACCCCGACGTGTGCTCCTATGCGGCTGGCACTGCCGTCGGCGCCGACGACGGCGCGGGCCAGGACCGTCTCACCGTCCTGGAGCACCACGGCCACCGTCCGTCGGTCGGGCACCGCGGAGCCGTGCTGCTCGACGCGCGAGACCGTGACGCCGGTGCGCAGTTCGGCGCCGGCCTTCTGGGCGTGCTCGACGAGCTGGGCGTCGAACTCGGGCCGGTTGATCAGCCCGAACAGCATGCTCTTGGAACGGCGAGTGCGCGTGTACTTGCCGTCCAGGGAGAACGTCACCGCGTTGATCCGGTCCTTGAACGGCAGGTCGAAGCCCGGCGGCAGCGCGTCGCGGGACGGACCGATGATGCCGCCGCCACAGGTCTTGTAGCGCGGCAGCTCGGCCTTCTCCAGGAGCAGGACGCGACGTCCGGCGGCCGCGGCCGCGTACGCGGCGGACGCCCCGGCGGGTCCCGCGCCCACGACGACGACGTCCCACACCTGTGCCGAAACCTCGTCACCCATCTCGTTGCCGCCCGCCGAGTTCTCGCTGCTCACGATGGTCTACTGCTCCCGAATCGCCGACCTGGGAATGCCTGCCGCTTCTGTACCCGGCATCCTACGGCGGGCGGCTCCCGGAACCTCTGTGGGAGGATCATCAGCACACCCCGCACAACGTCGCACCCACGAGGAGCGTGCCCATGTCGCCGCATCCGATCGCCGAATCCGTCGCCTCGCTCATGCCGCGGGCCAAGGAGGAGCTGACCGAACTGGTCGCTTTCAAATCGGTGGCGGACTTCGCGCAGTATCCGAAGAGCGAGAGCGAGGGCGCGGCGAACTGGGTCGCGGACGCGCTGCGCGCCGAGGGCTTCCAGGATGTCGCGCTGCTCGACACCCCCGACGGGACCCAGTCGGTCTACGGCTTCCTGCCGGGACCCGCGGACGCGCCGACGGTGCTCCTGTACGCGCACTACGACGTGCAGCCGCCGCTGGACGAGGCCGCGTGGGCGACGCCCCCGTTCGAGCTGACCGAGCGCGCGGACGGCCGCTGGTACGGGCGCGGCACCGCCGACTGCAAGGGCGGCGTGCTGCTCCACCTGCTGGCCCTGCGTGCGCTGAAGGCGAACGGCGGGGTTCCGGTCAACGTCAAGGTGATCGCGGAGGGTTCGGAGGAGCAGGGCACCGGCGGCCTGGAGCGCTACGCCGAACAGCACCCCGAGCTGCTCACCGCCGACACGATCGTGATCGGCGACGCGGGCAACTTCCGCGTCGGCCTGCCGACGGCGACGGCCACGCTGCGCGGGATGACCCTGATCCGCGTACAGATGGACACGCTGGAGGGCAATCTGCACTCCGGTCAGTTCGGCGGCGCGGCGCCCGACGCGCTGGCCGCGCTGGTGCGCGTCCTGGACTCGCTGCGCGCGGAGGACGGCTCCACGACGATCGACGGTCTCGACGCGTCGGAGGCGTGGGACGGTCTTCAGTACGAGGAGGAGGCGTTCCGCAAGGACGCGAAGGTCCTCGACGGGGTCGAGCTGATCGGTTCGGGCACGGTCGCCGACCGGATCTGGGCGCGGCCCGCCGTGACGGTCCTCGGCATCGACTGCCCGCCGGTCGTCGGCGCGACGCCGTCCGTTCAGGCCGGCGCCCGCGCGCTGATCAGCCTGCGGGTGCCGCCGGGCGTGGACGCCGCCGAGGCGACCAAGCTCCTGTCGGCGCACATCGAAGCGCACACCCCGTGGGGTGCCCGGGTGAGCGTGGAACAGGTCGGCCAGGGCCAGCCGTTCCGCGCGAACACGGCGAGCCCAGCGTACGCGGCGATGGCGGACGCGATGCGTGAGGCGTACGACGGCCAGGACATGCAGTACGCGGGCCAGGGCGGCTCGATCCCGCTGTGCAACACGCTGGCGTCGCTCTACCCCGAGGCGGAGATCCTCCTCATCGGTCTGAGCGAGCCCGAGGCGCAGATCCACGCGGTCAACGAGAGCGTGTCCCCTGAGGAGCTGGAGCGTCTGTCGGTCGCCGAGGCGCTGTTCCTTCAGAAGTACGCCGCCGCCAACTGACTCTGCTCACAGCCAAGTCGCACGTCGCCGCGACCGTACCGCTCGTACGGTCGCGGCATGACGACCTACGACCTCACGGCCACCGTCGACCTCACGCCCCGCCTCCGGCTGCTGCGCTTCCCCGTCGGGCAGGCCTATCTCTGGCGTGACGGCGACGAGTTGACGCTCATCGACGCGGGCGCCCCGGGCGCGGGGCAGCCGATCGCCGACGCCGTACGGGACTGGGGGCACGCCCCCGAGGACGTACGGCGGATCGTGCTCACGCATTTCCATGAGGATCACGCGGGCGGGGCAGGGGAGTTCGCCCGGCTCAGCGGCGCCGATGTGTACGCGCACCGCCTCGACGCCCCCTTCGTCCGGGGTGAGGCGGCGGGGCCCGGGCCGGTCTTCGAGGACTGGGAGCGGCCGATCCACGCGCAGGCCCTCGCGCAGCTCCCTGCCCCGCCCGAGCACCCCGAACTCCCGTCGTCCGTGATCGAGTTGTCGGACGGCGATGTGCTCGGCTTCGGCGGCGGAGCGCGGATCGTCGGCGCGCCCGGGCACACCGACGGCTCGATCGGGCTCCATCTCCCCGAGCACGGCGTGCTGTTCACGGGCGACGCGATCGCCGCGTCCCCGCTCGACGGGCAGGTGATGCTCGGGGTCTTCAACCTGGACCGGGAGCGGGCGCTCGCGTCGTTCCGTGAACTCGCCGCTCTGGACAGCGAGGTGGCCTGTTTCGGGCACGGGGACCCGGTGACCCAGGGGGCGGGCGCGGTGCTGCGCGCGGCCGCCGCTCAGCCCACCGGGACGCCTGCCTCCAAGTAGTGCGCGGCGCCGCGCTCCCGGGCCCGCAGGGCCCACCGCAGCCGTTCGTAGCGCACGGGCGGCAGCAGCGCGGCGGCCTCGCTCTCGGTCACGAACCGCCACTGGCGCAACTCGGGCCCGGGGAGCAGGACGTGGCGCGCCGCGGCGGTGTCGAGCCGGCCGCCGTCGAACAGCAGCCGCAGACCGCCGTAGCCGGGCGGCACGGGCGGCTCCCAGTCGACGACCAACAGGCCGGGCATCTCCTGGAGTTGGATGCCGGTCTCCTCGGCGACCTCCCGTATCCCGGCGCGCGCCGGCGCCTCACCGGGCTCGACGACCCCGCCGGGGAACTCCCAGCCGGGCTTGTACGTGGGGTCGACGAGGAGCACCCGGTCCTGCTCGTCGAAGAGCAGCACCCCGGACGCGACGGTCTCGGCGGTCGGCTCGGCGGTCTGCACGATGTCGCAGGGGGCAGCGTCCCCGGTGCGCACGGCGGCGGCGATCCGCACGGCGGTCTCGTACGGGGTCAGGGCGCCGTTGTCGACGAGGTAGGCGTCCGCGGTCAGCCAGCCCGCGAGCGCGGCACGGTACGGCTCGATGTCGGCTGGGGCCTCGCCGCCCGGGTCACGGTCGCGCAGGATCGTTTCCCCTGGAGCAAGAAGCACATGGCACACAGGGATCCGCCGCGCGGCGAGCCCCCCGAAGATCTCGTCCCGGTACTCCTGGCGCAGCAGCCCCATCGGCACCACGAGAACCCCGCCCAGTTCGGCGAGGAGCGCGGCGGCCGTGTCGACGACGAGCCGCCGCCAGATCGGCAGATCCTGACGGTCGCTCACCTCGGCGAGCCGCTTGGGCGGCAACAGCCGCTCCAGCTCCCCGTCGATCACCTCGGGGTCGAAGAGTGTGCAGTTCGGGAGCAGGTCGATCAGTTCCCGCGCGGCGGTCGTCTTGCCCGCGCGGGACGCACCGTTGACCCAGACGATCACGGTTCCCCCTCTTCCGTCGGCCCTCTGAGGCTTGCCCGCAACACCCTGTGCCGGAAACCCGGTCCTGCTGAGGGGGCGGCTCCGGCACATTCCGAGTGGGGATTGTCGGACCCACCGACTAGTCTCTTCACATGTCCTCCACTCCGACCCCTGGTTCCGCGCAATCCGCCGATGAGCTCAACGAGCAGATCCGTGGCCTCATGGCGCGCGCGGGAGGCCGGTTGAGCGACACGCAGCGCCGGGAGTACGAGGTGCTCGTCGTGGAGTGGGCGGCCGCGGTGCGCGGCGACGTGGTGCAGGCGGCCTGACCGCGGTCGCCTCAGGCCCGCGCCGCCACCATCCGCAGCCCGTCGGCCGCGGCGGGCGAGAGCATCGCCTCGTCCAGTTCGGCCAGCGGAATCCACTCGACCGCTTCGGTCGTCCCCGCCACCTCGACGACCGCGGGCGCCGCGTCGCCGTCGAGCTCGACGGCGTAGAACAGCGCGATCAAGTGCCAGTGCGCACCGCCTCGTTGCACGGTGTACGCCCGGCTGTCGACGAGGCGCGCGCCCGTGACGGCCAGGCCGGTCTCCTCGTACAGCTCGCGGGTCAGGGCCTCCACGGGCTGCTCGCCGTGGTCGATGCCGCCGCCGGGCAGGTGCCACAGACCGGGGGTGAACACCGGCGAGCTGCTTGAGAGCCGGGCCAGGAGCACGCGGCCGTCGCGCAGGGCCAGTGCGTACGCGGAGACACGTGTGCGCCGTTGGGTGTCCAAGTGGGTTCCCCTCCCCTTCGCGGGCCACCGGGCGGTGGCGAGGGGAACTCTAGTCAGCCTTGATCCCGCGGGCCGCGGCAGGCGGGTCACCCGTACCGGGCGGTCGTGGTCGGTACGCCGCCCTCGGGCCTCCGGGCATCGGGGGGAAACCGGAGGTGTGGTGCGGGGTGACCCGCGGTTCCGGGCCGGCCGCGCGGACCGCTGCCCACGGTCGCCGGCCGGCCCCTGCCGGGCCTCCTCGGTGTGTTCCTGATGCGCAGTCAAGCGCAGCCTGCGGGTTGCCAGAAGCGTGTGCGCGCGGTCCGTGCCCGCACATCGTTCACACGGGGTGCGCGCCGTGCACACCCCGCTACCCGGCCAGCGCCGCTCTGATCTGACGGGTGGTCTGCGCCGCGATCCGCGGATGGTCGGCGGCGTACGCCGTGTGCGCGTTCAGGCCGGTGGCCAGGGCCCAGGCGCGGCCGCGCAGCCAGGTCGCCTCGTCCACGTCCAGCGCGTCGCGGAAGACCGCCCGCGCGGACGGTGACAGCAGCGTGAAGGCGACCATGAGGTCGACCGCGGGGTCGCCGACGCCGAGGCTGCCGAAGTCGATCACCGCGTGGAGGCGGCCGCCGACCGTGAGCAGGTTGCCGGTGTGGAAATCGCCGTGGAACCAGACCGCGGGCTCCCACCGCTCGGGGGCGTCCAGGGCCGCGTCCCACAGCTCGGTCATCGCGTCCGCGCCGAAGTCGTCCCCGTACGCCGCGATCGCGGCCCGCGTGGCCCGGTCCCGCTCGGCGAGGGGCGCGGCCGGGCCCGGCGCGGGCACGCCCTCCCGCACGTCGATCCCCTGCAACGCCCGCAAGAAGGCGGCCAGTTCACCCGCGGCCTCGGCCGAATCGCCGATGCCGTCGGCCGTGGCGACCTCACCGTCGAGCCACCGGCTGACGGCCCACGGCCACGGGTAGCCGAGCGCGGGCCGCCCCACCGCGACCGGGACCGGCACGGCAAGCGGCAGGTGCGGGGCGAGCCTGGGCAGCCAGAACTCCTCCTTCTCGGCCTGCCCGATGGCCCCGGCGTGCCGCGGCAGCCGTACCGAGAGGTCGTCACCGAGGCGGTGGATGACATGGTCCGAACCGGCCGGGTCGAGCAGCCTCAGGGGCAGATCGGCCCACTGCGGGAACTGGGCGTCGACGAGACGCCGTACGAGCGTCGTGTCGATGGCGGGCCGTACGTCGATGTCGCGCGCGGTGGTCAAGTCGACTGCTCCTGGGGCGGGGAACGCAGAGAGAGACACCACAGGCTCCCGCAGTCATGCCCGTCAAGAGGTTTACAGTCAATTCACTCCATCAAGTGATACCGAACCGCTTGGAATCGTTACGGCACTACACCGCGTCGCACCGGCGGCTACCGTGAGCCACCAGGTACCCCAGCCCCCGGTGACCTCCTCAGATCGATCGCATGAGACACAGCGGCGGCGCGCCCGGCCCCTCTTCCCGGGCCGGACAGAAGATCGCCCGGGGGGAACAGATGCGACAGGGCAGCAATCAACAGGACTACGGTTCGGGCGAGTTCGCGCTGGGGTTCACACGGGGCGATCCGCACCACCTCGTGGACGTCACCGATCTGGAGGACTCCCTCCCCGCCCCCGTCATCCGCACCGTCGGTGACAGCGTCGTCGTCCAACTGGGCGGCGAGATAGACCTCCTGGCGTTCCAGCGGATGGCTCCGCTGCTCGACGCGGTGGCGGCGGGTCCGTATCGCGTCGTGGCGATCGACCTGACCGGCACGACGTTCTTCGACTGCTCGGGGCTCTCCCTGATCCTGCGCACCCACCGGCGCGCACGTGAACGGGGTGGCCGCACCCGGGTCGTCTGCCGGCACCGCCTGACCCTGCGCATCATCGAACTGGCGGGCCTGAACGAGGTGTTGGAGCCCGCGGGCACAGTCGAGGAAGCACTGCGCTGAGCGCAGCCCCGGAACCCAACACAACCGAACGCGCCAGTATCGGTCTGATCAACTCAAGCCACGGTGACGGACTTTGACGCGCGGTCACCCCATCGCGTCCGCACCTCTTCCAACAGACTCGAACACGGCCTAACGTAAGCGCGCACTCCACCCATGACAGTTTCCGGGAACATGGAGGAACGTGACGATGCGTCGTCTTCCCACCCGCCCCGCCGGTTTCGGGCGAAGAGTCATCGGGACGGTCGCCGCGGCGGTGCTGTGCGCCGGCGGCCTCGCGGCCGTCCCCGCCGCCGCTGCCGCACCCGCCGAACCGTCCCCCGCCGTCGACGACGGCCTCGCGCTCACCCCGCCCATGGGCTTCAACAACTGGAACTCCACGCACTGCCGCGCGGACTTCAACGAGGCCATGGTGAAGGGCATCGCCGATCTCTTCGTCGAGAAGGGCCTCAAGGACGCCGGGTACCAGTACGTGAACCTGGACGACTGCTGGGCTCTTCCCGACCGGGACGCGAACGGCAAGTTGGTGCCCGACCCGGTCCGATTCCCCCACGGGATCACGGCGGTCGCGGACTATGTGCACTCCAAGGGCCTCAAGCTCGGCATCTACACGAGCGCGGGGACCAAGACGTGCAGCGACATCGGGTTCCCCGGCGCGCTCGGCCACGAGTACAGCGACGCCCGGCAGTTCGCGGACTGGGGCGTCGACTACCTCAAGTACGACAACTGCAACAACCAGGGCGTCGACGCCAAGCAGCGGTACACGACGATGCGCGACGCGCTGCGCGCCACGGGGCGCCCCATCGTCTACAGCATCTGCGAATGGGGCCAGAACAAGCCGTGGGAGTGGGCAGCCGACGTCGGCCATCTGTGGCGCACCACCGGTGACATCAGCGACAGCTGGGGCTCGATGCTCTCGCTGATGAAGCAGAACCTGCCGCTCGCTCCGTACGCGGGCCCGGGGCACTGGAACGACCCGGACATGCTGGAGGTCGGCAACGGCGGCATGACGGACACCGAGTACCGCACGCACTTCTCGATGTGGTCGGTCATGGCGGCGCCGCTGCTCATCGGCACGGACCTGCGCAAGGCCTCCGACACGACGTACGACATCCTCTCCAACCGCGACGTCATCGCCGTCGACCAGGACCCGCTGGGCAAGCAGGGCAGCGTGATCTCGTCGGAGGGCGGCCGCTGGGTCGTGTCGAAGCAGATGAAGGACGGCAGCCGCGCCGTCGCCCTGTTCAACGAGACGGGCTCCGCGCAGCGCATCGCGACCACCGCGCAGGCCGTCGGGCTCCCCGCGGCCGACGGATACGTCGCCCGCGACCTGTGGCAGCACAAGAACTTCAACACCGCGGGCACGCTCGCCGCGACGGTCCCGGCGCACGGCACGGTGCTGCTGCGCGTGGCGGCCGACCCGAAGTTCGCCGCGTACCCGCCGGCGGCCGAACTCGGCCTGGGTGACGCCCTGTTCGTCGAGCCGGGCGGCACGCAGGGCGTCACCAGTACGTTCACGAACCTGGGCCGCACCACCGCGCGCGACGTGTCCGTGTCGCTGAGCGGTCCGGCCGGGGCGGGCTGGAAGGTCTCGGCCGGCGGCGCGACGACGGCCGACGCCGTCCCGGGCGGCAAGTCCCTGAGCACCCCGTGGAAGGTGACCGCCCCGGCGGGCACGCCGACGGGCTCCTACGATCTGACGCTGCGCGCCGCCTACCGGTCGCCGCAGGGCACGAAGGTCACGACGACGGTCCCGGTCACCGCCCACGTGGCGACGGCGCCGCCCGCCGGCACCTCCTCGCTCGGCGATCTGCCGTGGCTGTCGACGACCAACGGCTGGGGCCCGGTCGAGCGGAACACCAGCAACGGTGAGAACGGTGCGGGCGACGGCAACCCGATCACGATCGGCGGAACCGTCTACGCCAAGGGGCTCGGCGTGCATGCCGAGAGCTCGGTGGAGTACTACACGGGCCGCAGCTGCGAACGGGTCACCGCGCAGGTAGGCGTCGACGACGAGAAGGGCACCAAGGGCACCGTCGCGTTCGAGGTGTGGGCCGACGGGAAGAAGGTCGCCTCGACCGGCGTACTGACCAACGCGGATGCGGCGCAGGCGATGTCGGCCGATGTGACGGGTGCTCAGCTCGTCCGGCTCGTCGTCACGGACGGCGGTGACGGCATCGACTCGGACCACGCGGACTGGGCGGACGCGCAGCTGAGCTGCTGAGCCGGGAAAGTCACCGAAAGCGCTGAGCGTGCGGGGATCAACTCCCCGCACGCTCGACCGAGTTGACCGCCCTCAGGCGGACAGGCGGTGCGCCGTCGCCCCCGCGCCCGCGCCGGTACGCAGCGCCGCGGCGGCGGCGCCCACGAGCCCCGCGTCCGTCCCCGTCGACGCCGGGGCGACCGTGAGGCGCTGGACGAAGGAGAGCGTCGCGTAATCGCGCAGGGCGCGGCGCAGCGGCGTGAACAGCACCTCGCCGGAGTTGGCCACTCCCCCGCCGATCACGGCGATGTCGATCTCGACGAGCGTGGCCGTGGCCGCGATGCCGGCCGCGAGGGCCTGTGCGGCGCGCTCGAAGGAGGCCACCGCGGCCTTGTCGCCGGCGCGGGCGGCACGCGCCACGGCGGCGGCGGACGTGTCACCGTCCGCCTCGGGACGCCAGCCGTCGGACAGGGCGCGCCGCGCGATGTTCGGTCCGCTCGCGATCCGCTCGACACAGCCGCGGGCGCCGCAGGGGCACAGGTCCCCGTCGAGGTCGACGCTGATGTGGCCGATGTGGCCCGCGTTTCCGGTGGGGCCGGGGTGGACCTGGCCGTTCAGGACGAGGCCGCCGCCGACGCCGGTCGAGACGACCATGCACAGCGCGTTGTCGTGGCCCTGGGCCGCGCCCTGCCAGTGTTCCGCCGCCGTGATCGCCACGCCGTCGCCGATGAGCTCGACCGGCAGGCCGTCGGCGAGCGACCGTACGCGCTCGACCAGCGGAAACCCGCGCCAGCCCGGCACGTTGACGGGGCTGACCGTGCCCGCCGAGCGGTCCACGGGGCCCGCGCTGCCGATACCCACGGCCCGCACACCCGGCCACATCGGCGACGCCGTCAGGTCACCGAGCACCGCCGCCACCGCGCCCATCACCGTCTCGCCGTCCTCCTGCGCGGGCGTCGGCCGCTGGGCCCGCACCAGGATGCGGCCCTGGTCGTCGACGAGGGCGCCGGCGATCTTGGTGCCGCCGATGTCGAGCGCGGCGACGAGGGTCGTGTGCATCAGTGTCCGTTCTTCCGGGGCAGGGCAGGTCGACTCAGAGGCGTCCAGAGCCGTTTCACGCAGCTCAGACAAAGCGGTGGACAGTCTCTCTCGCATCTGACAACGTTGTCCAGGCCCTATGCTCGACGCCACATGCCCATACCGCATGATGACCCTCACGAACGGTCGTCGTCACCCCTTCCCGGTGACCGGCTGCACGGCAGCGACGAAGGACAGGACAGCGCAGAGTGGACCGCACCGCCCGCCGCACCGAGAACCGCTACGGCAACCGCCCGACGATGAAGGACGTGGCCGCGCGCGCCGGGGTCGGCCTCAAGACCGTCTCCCGCGTCGTCAACGGCGAGCCGGGGGTCACCCCGGACACCGAGCGGCGCGTCCAGGAGGCGATCGCCGCACTGGGCTTCCGGCGCAACGACAGCGCCCGGGTGCTGCGCAAGGGGCGTACGGCGAGCATCGGCCTGGTCCTGGAGGATCTGGCCGACCCGTTCTACGGGCCGCTCAGCCGCGCCGTCGAGGAGGTCGCGCGGGCGCACGGCGCGCTCCTCATCAACGGCTCAAGCGCCGAGGACCCGGACCGCGAGCAGGAGTTGGTGCTCGCCCTGTGCGCGCGCCGCGTCGACGGGCTGGTCGTGATCCCGGCCGGCGACGACCACCGCTACCTGGAGCCGGAGATCGCGGCGGGCGTCGCGACCGTGTTCGTCGACCGCCCCGCCGGGAGGATCGACGCGGACGTCGTGCTGTCCGACAGCTTCGGCGGCGCGCGGGACGGCGTCGCGCATCTCATCGCGGGCGGCCACCGCCGGATCGGGTTCATCGGCGACCAGCCGCGTATCCACACGGCGGCCGAGCGACTGCGCGGTTACCGGGCCGCGATGGAGGACGCCGGGATAGCGGTCGAGGACCGCTGGATGTCGCTCGGTGTCACCGATCCCGAGCGGGTGCGGCGCGCGGCCGAGGAGATGCTGACGGGCCCCGACCCGGTGACGGCTGTCTTCGCGGGCAACAACCGCGTCACGGTCACCGTCGTCCGCGTCCTCGCCGAACTCGACCGCCCCGTCGCCCTGGTGGGCTTCGACGACATCGAGCTGGGCGATCTGCTGAAGCCGGGCGTGACGGTGGTGGCGCAGGACGCCGCGCAGTTGGGCCGCACCGCGGCCGAGCGGCTGTTCCGCCAGTTGGACGGGGCGACGCTGCTGCCGGAGCGGATCGAGCTGCCGACGCGGCTGATCCAGCGCGGCTCGGGGGAGATCCCGCCGACGGACTGACGGCGGGCGGCTTCCGACGGACCTCTGCCCCTCCCCGGCCGTCCCCGGGAAGGGGCAGAAGTGTGTGCGGCGCCCGAACCTACGCGCCGGTGACCGTCAGGTCGCCGCGGCGGGGCGCGGAGTAGCCCTCCAGGTCCGCGCGGGTGAGCCCGGACAGGCGGGCCACCTCGCCGATGTCGAGCGCGCCGCAGTCCAGGCCGCGCAGCAGGTACCCGGCGAGGGCCTTCGCGGTGGCCGGCTCGTCCGCGATGTCGCCGGAGGCCTGGCTCGCGTAGGCGGCGAGACGCGCGGCGGCGGCCTCGAACCCTTCGCGATAGAAGGCGAACACGGCCGCGTACCGCGTCGGGATGTGGCCGGGGTGCATGTCCCAGCCCTGGTAGTAGGCGCGGGCGAGGGCGCGGCGGGTGAGTCCGAAGTGGAGCCGCCAGGCGTCGTGCACCTTGGCGGTGGAGCCGATCGGCAGCACGTTCGTGGAGCCGTCGGAGACGCGGACTCCCGTGCCGGCGGCGGCGACCTGCATGACGGCCTTCGCGTAGTCGGCGGCCGGGTGGTCGCTGGCCTGGTACGCGGCGGAGACGCCGAGGCAGGCGCTGTAGTCGAAGGTGCCGTAGTGCAGACCGGTCGCGCGCCCCTCGGCGGCGTCGATCATGCGGGCCACGGCGGCGGTGCCGTCGGCGGCGAGGATCGACTGGCTGGTCTCGATCTGGATCTCGAACCCGAGCCGCCCCGCGTCGAGCCCGTGCTGCTTCTCGAACGCCTCCAGGAGCCGCACCATGGCCGTGACCTGCTCCGGGTACGTGACCTTCGGCAGCGTCAGGACGAGCCCGTCGGGCAGCCCGCCGTGCTCCATGAGCCCGGTGAGGAAGATGTCGAGCGTACGGATGCCGCGGTCGCGGACCGGGGCCTCCATGCACTTCATGCGGATGCCCATGTAGGGGGCGGCCGTCCCGTTCTCGTACGCCTCGGCGATGACGCGCGCGGCTCGGGCCGCCGTCTCGTCCTCGTCGGCGGCGGAGGCGGGCCGGTAGCCGTCCTCGAAGTCCACGCGCAGGTCCTCGACGGGCTCGCGCTCCAGCTTCGCCCGTACGCGGCTGTAGACGGGCTCGGCGAGCTCGTCGCTCAGGCCGAGCGCGGCGGCGAACGAGGCGGCGTCCGGAGCGTGTTCGTCGAGCTGCGCGAGGGCCTGGTCGCCCCAGGACCGTACGGTGCCCGCATCGAAGGCGTCACCGGGCACGTAGACCGTGTGCACGGGCTGGCGGGTGCCGGGGTCCCCCGGGTACCGGCGGGCGAGTTCCGCGTCGACCGGGGCGAGTGAGGCGCTGATGCCCTCGCTGACCGCGCCCGCGAGGCTCGTCGACACCTTCTCCTGCTGACCCATTCGTGCACCCTCCATACGCTCACTGTTTCCGCTTCACGGAATCAACAATCCGTATAGCGAAGTTAACGGGGCCGGGTGACCTGCGTCAATGGTCCCCTCGCATGGTCCCGGTACGCGGACGGGGCCGCGCGGCGATGAACGCCGCACGGCCCCGACAGTGCTCGGAGGCTCAGCCCTTGCGGGTCTTGACCTCTTCGGTGAGGGCGGGCACGACGTCGAAGAGGTCGCCGACGACGCCGTAGTCGACCAGGTCGAAGATCGGCGCTTCGGCGTCCTTGTTGATCGCGACGATCGTCTTCGAGGTCTGCATACCGGCCCGGTGCTGGATCGCACCCGAGATACCGGAGGCGATGTACAGCTGCGGGGACACGGACTTGCCGGTCTGGCCGACCTGGTTGGAGTGCGGGTACCAGCCCGCGTCCACCGCCGCACGCGAGGCGCCGACGGCCGCGCCGAGGGAGTCGGCGAGGGCCTCGATGATCGCGAAGTTCTCCGCGCCGTTGACGCCGCGGCCGCCGGAGACGACGATCGCGGCCTCGGTCAGCTCGGGGCGCCCGGTCGACTCGCGCGGGGTACGGCCGGTGACCTTGGTGCCGGTCGCCTTCTCCGAGAACGCGACGCTCAGGGCCTCGACGGTGCCGGCGGCCGGGGCCGCCTCGACCGCAGCACTGTTGGGCTTGACGGTGATGACCGGGGTGCCGGTCGTCACGGTCGAGCGGGTGGTGAAGGAGGCGGCGAACACCGACTGGGTGGCGACGGGACCGGAATCGCCGGCCTCCAGGTCGACGGCGTCGGTGATGATGCCCGACTTGATGCGCAGCGCGAGGCGGGCGGCGATCTCCTTGCCCTCCGCGGAGGACGGCACCAGTACGGCGGCCGGGGAGACGGCGGCGACGGCGGCCTCCAGGGCCTCGACCTTGGGCACGACGAGGTAGTCGGCGTACTCGGCCGCCTCGTGCGTCAGCACCTTGACCGCACCGTGCTCGGCCAGGGCGGCCTGCGTGTCGGCGGCGCCGTTGCCGAGGGCGACCGCGACCGGCTCGCCGAGGCGGCGGGCCAGCGTGAGCAGCTCCAGGGTGGGCTTGCGGACGGCACCGTCCACGTGGTCGACGTAGACCAGAACTTCAGCCATGGGATGATTCCAACTTCCGTGACGAGTAAGCGACTTGGCGGCGTGACGACTAGATGAACTTCTGGCCCGCGAGGAACTCGGCGAGCTGCTTGCCGCCCTCGCCCTCGTCCTTGACGATCGTGCCCGCCGTGCGCGCCGGACGCTCCGCGGCCGCCTCGACCTTCGTCCAGGC
>NZ_JBFAVD010000017.1:0-175581 GCF_040679615.1 Streptomyces sp. NPDC052225
GCCAGTTGCCGAGGACCGTCTCGCTCTCGCCGCCGACGCTCCCGGTGTTCCAGAACGCGTAGTTGTCCGACGTGTCGACGAACGTGCCGCGTGGCCTAGGCCACGCGCCCCACCCATCGCCTGTTTGGCTACTCGTCGGTAGCATCCTGTCCATGGCAGAGACTCAGACGGTTGAGGCGCCCGGTCGGGCGGCGAAGGACGAGCGCCGGGCGGCCAAGCTGGCCAAGCGGATCGGCGCGTTCGCCCAGGCGCACGGCGGGGCCGAGGGACAGCTCGCGTACATCGGGGAGCACGGCACCCGCATCGTGCTCGTCGGCGAGGACGGCGGCTGGGGCGACCTGGTGGCCGACACCTATGAGGTCGCACAGAAGGCGGTCGAGAAGGCCGGTATCACCGTCCACGAGGACTTCGACGGCGACTTCGCGGCGAAGGTGGAGACGGGCCCCTACGAGTGGAAGCGCATGGCGGGCATCCAGCTCGGCGGCTGAATCGCGCGTTTGTGCGCTCTCGCGTTGAGCAACACCAGGCGCTCGTTCACCCGTTAGGACTGTAGGAGCACGGTCCATATACGGGGAGCCCCGGATGATCGAAACGCCGTCCCTCGTGGACCAGTACTGCCACGGGGTGCTGCGTACGGAGCTGGGCCTCGGCACGTTCGAGGCCCACCTCGGCCGGGGTGAAGGGCCGCCCGCGCCCGGCACCACCTTCTTCGACACGCAGACCGGCTTCGCGATCCGCCGCTGGTGCCCGCCGCTGCTCGGCCTGGAACCCCACTGCCCGCCCGCCCGCTATCTGGCCAGACGCCGCGAACTCGGCGTCATGGAAGCGGGCCGCAGACTGCTGTGCGGGAGCGGCATCACGACGTATCTGGTCGACACGGGACTGCCCGACGACCTGACCGGGCCCGCGGAACTGGCCAACGCCGGGGAGGCCGAGGCCCACGAGATCGTCCGCCTCGAACTGCTGGCCGAACAGGTCGCGGACACCTCCGGCACGGTCGAGTCCTTCCTCGCGAACCTGGCGGAGTCGGTCCACGCGGCCGCCGCCGGTGCCGTCGCCTTCACCTCGGTCGCCGGCGTACGACACGGCCTCGCACTGGCGCCTCAGCCCCCCGGGCCCGGCGAGGTGCGGGGAGCGGCGGGCCGGTGGCTCGCGGGGCGGACCGTGGGCGGGCCGCTGACCGACCCGGTCCTGCTGCGCCATCTGCTGTGGATCGCCGTCGCCTCGGGCCGGCCGCTCCAACTGCACGCGGGGCTCGGCGAATCGGGTCTGCGCATCGACCGCACCGACCCGGTGCTCCTCGCCGACTTCGCCCGCGCCACGGCGGGCCTGGGCACCGACCTGATCCTGCTGCACGGCTACCCGTACCACCGCCAGGCCGCCCATCTGTCCGGCATCTTCCCGCATGTCTACGCCGATCTGGGCCCCGCGCTGGCCAGGACGGGGGCGCGGGCTCCGGCCGTCCTGGCCGAGATCCTCGAACTGGCCCCGTTCGGCAAGCTGCTCTTCTCCAGCGGTGCGCGCGGGCTCCCGGAGCTGCATGTCGTGGGGGCGCGACTGTTCCGTGAGGCGCTCGGGAGGGTCCTCGGCGGGTGGGTGGCCGAGGGGGCGTGGTCGCTGGGCGATGCCCAGCGGGTGGCGGGGATGATCGCGTCCGGGACGGCGCAGCGGGTGTACGGGCTCGGGGTCACGGACGCAGCCGGCTGACCGACTCCGGGGTGAGGTGCCGGGCGAGGACGCCGAGCGCCTCGGTCACCTCGCGCAGCGCGGCGGGATCGTCGCTGCCGAGGGCGGTGGTGAGGGCCTGGGTGATGTCGGACCTGCGGACCTCGGCGACCCGCTCGGAGACCTCGTCGGCCTGCTGGATCAACTGCCGCCTGCCGTCGGCCGGATCGGGCGCGGTCCGGATCGACCCGGTCTCCTTCAGCCGGGCCACGGCGCCGGACACCTGGCTCTGGGGCAGCCCGGTGCGGGACGCGATGGCTCCGACCGACGTGTTGTCGTGCGCGTGGATGTCACTGAGCACGACCAGGATCGCGCGGGTGCCGCCCCGGAACTGACCGCCGCCGACGGCCGGTTCGGGCAGGGACTCCTCGCCGATCTTCATCAGCGTGCGGCCGAGGAGGAACAGCTCGACGGGGGTGAGGGGAGGTCGGCTGTCGGACGGGGGCTGGGGGCTCATGGGCGGATGTTATATCGAGACCGATGAATCCTAAGTGATGGATCCGAAGCGATGAATCTGAAGCGATGGGCCCAGGTCGATGAATCCCTATCGATGCATCTCTATTGATGGATCGAAATAGATGGAGTACGGTGAGGGTGTTCGGCGCGGATGTCGGGCGGAGGGCGAGCGGCGTCCTCCGGCGTATGCGCCCTGGGGGATCGATGTTTCTCACCGTCGACGGAGCCAAGCTCTACTACGAGGTCCGGGGCAGCGGCCCTCTGCTGCTCATCGCACAGAGCGGAGAGGGTGATGCCGGTCGCAGTGTCGACCTGGCCGACCGCCTCGTGGACCGCTACACCGTGGTGACGTACGACCGTCGCGGCCTGTCCCGCAGTGAGCTGGCTGAGCCGGAGCGGGGCGTACGGATGACCCAGCACGCCGACGACGTGCACCGGCTGCTGGCCGAGCTGACCGACCGGCCGGCGTTGATGCTGGGGTGCAGCATGGGCGCCTCGATCGGGCTGCATCTCGCGGTGCGCCATCCGGAGCAACTGGCGGTGCTCGTCGCCCACGAGCCGGTGTCACCCGCGTTGCTGCCCGCTGAGCGCAGGCCCCACCATGTGCGGGAACTGCTCGACCTCCAGCGGGTCCACCGGGACGGGGGACTGCAAGCGGCGGTACCGGAGATGGCGCGCGTGCTCGGGATCGACCCGGTGAACCAGGAGGTCGAGCCGGACCGTACGCCGATGCCCATGACACCGCAGCGCGCGGCGAACTTCGCGTACTTCATCCAGTGGGAGTTCACCGCGGTGATTCAGGCGGAGCTGGACGTGGAGGCGGTCGCCGGGTCCCCCGTGCGGATCGTGCCGGCTGTCGGCAGTGCCACGGCCCCCGACGTCTTCGACCGGCACTGTGCCCTGGAGCTGGCGCGGATACGGGAGACGCAGGCGCGCGAGTTCCCCGGCGGACACAACGGGAACACGACGCACCCGCGCGCGTACGCGGCCCGGCTCACCGAGGTCCTGGGGGAACGGTGAGGCTCTGCGCGGTGCTGGGGCTGTGCGCGGCGCTGAGGTCAGCGGCCCGCGCTCACCGGCTCCTGCGTCGACGGCCCCGGCAGATCGACGGTGGTCGTGGGCCGCTCCCGCAGCGACAGGACGACACGCAGGACGCCGATCCACACCAGCGCCGAGCCCAGCATGTGCAGGCCGACCAGGACCTCGGGAAGGTCGGTGAAGTACTGGACGTAGCCGATGACGCCCTGCGCGAGCAGGATCAGGAACAGGTCGCGGGTGCGGTGCAGGGGACCCTTGGGGGCGTCGACCGCCTTCAGGACGAACCACAGGGCGAACGTCAGCGTGACCACGATCCAGGCCAGGACCGCGTGGAGCTTGGTCACCGTCTCCCAGTCGAGCGGCATGCGCTTGACGTCGCTGGAGTCACCGGCGTGCGGCCCGGCGCCGGTCACGACGGTGCCGACGGCGATGAGCAGCCCGGATGCCGCGACCAGGAACCACACCAGCTGCTTGACCGAGGCGCCGACCAGCGGGCGCGGCGCGGAGTCGCCCTCGCGGGTGCGCTGCCACATCAGCACGGCGACCGTGAGGAGGGCGGTGGTCAGGATGAAGTGGGCCGCGACCGTATAGGGGTTGAGGCCGACCAGGACGACGATGCCACCGAGCACCGCGTTGCCCATGACGATCCAGAACTGGGCCCAGCCGAGCCGGGTCAGCGGGCGCCGCCACGGCTTCTGGGAGCGGGCGGCGATGATCGCCCAGCCCACCGCCGCGCACAGCACGTACGTGAGCATGCGGTTGCCGAACTCGATGGCGCCGTGGAAGCCCATCTCGCTCGTCGCGGTCAGCGACTGGTCGGTGCACTTGGGCCAGGTCGGGCAGCCGAGGCCGGACCCGGTCAGGCGGACCGCCCCGCCGGTGATGACGATGATCACGGTCATCACGACGGCGGACATGGCCGCGCGCTGGACGGTCCGCTGCGTGGGGGTCCAGCGGTCAGCGATGAAGGCGAGCGGGTTGCGCAGCGCCTGCGCGGCGTCGGCGGGGGTCAGCTTTGGCACGCGCCCATCGTAGGGGGCCGCTTGTGCACGGCTTCACGAGGGGGACGTAACTGGGCCTTTTGTGACGCGGGTTACGCCCCCCACGGCCGCTGTGCGGCTACTCCCAGCGGAAGAAGCGGCCCGCCGCTCCCAGGCCGAGGACCGCCCACACCGCGAGGATGCCGAGGTCGCCCCAGGGCATCGAGGCGCCGTGCTGAAGGACGTCCCGCAGGCCGTCGGAGAGCGCCGAGATGGGCAGCAGGCCGAGCACCGACTGGGCGGCGTCGGGGAACTTGTCGAGCGGCACGATGACGCCGCCGCCGACGAGCAGGAGGAGGAAGACGAGGTTGGCGGCGGCGAGCGTGGCCTCCGCCTTGAGCGTGCCGGCCATCAGCAGGCCGAGACCCGAGAAGGCGGCGGTGCCGAGGACGAGGAGAAGGAGGACGGCGAACGGATTGCCGTGCGGCGACCAGCCGAGGGCGAACGCGATGACCGTGAGCAGGACGACCTGGAGGATCTCCGTGACCAGAACAGAGAGGGTCTTCGCCGTCATCAGGGCCCAGCGGGGCAGCGGGGAGGCGGCCAGGCGCTTGAGGACGCCGTACCGGCGCTCGAAGCCCGTCGCGATGGCCTGGCCGGTGAAGGCGGTCGACATCACGGCGAGGGCGAGGATGCCGGGGGTCAGGAAGTCGACGGCCTTGCCGGAGCCCGTGTCGACGATGTCGACGGACGAGAACAGGACCAGCAGAAGGGTGGGGATGACGACGGTGAGCAGAAGCTGTTCGCCGTTGCGCAGCAGCATCTTCGTCTCGAGGGCCGCCTGCGCGGCGATCATGCGGGGGAGCGGAGCGGCTCCGGGGTTCGGTGCGTACGTGCCCGCGCTCATCCGCGCAGCTCCTTGCCGGTCAGTTCGAGGAAGACGTCTTCGAGGGTGTGGCGCTCGACGGAGATCTTGTCCGGCATCACGCCGTGCTGGGCGCACCAGGAGGTGACCGTCGCCAGGAGCTGGGGGTCGACCTTGCCGGACACGCGGTAGGAGCCGGGGGTGAGTTCGGCGGCCGCGGAGTCGGCGGGCAGGGCTTTGAGCAGGGAGGCCACGTCCAGTCCGGGGCGGCCGGAGAAGCGCAGGGTGTTCTCGGCGCCGCCGCGGCACAGCTGCTCCGGGGAGCCCTGGGCGATGACCTTGCCCGCGTCGACGATCGCGACGTCGTCGGAGAGCTGTTCGGCCTCGTCCATGTGGTGCGTGGTGAGGATGACGGAGACGCCGTCCGACCGCAGATCGCGGACCAGGTCCCAGGTGGCGCGGCGGGCCTGCGGGTCGAGGCCGGCGGTCGGCTCGTCGAGGAAGACGAGGTCGGGGCGGCCGACCACGGCCATCGCGAGGGCGAGGCGCTGCTGCTGGCCGCCGGACAGCCGTCGGTAGGTGGTGCGGCCGCAGCTGCCCAGGCCGAGACGCTCGATGAGGGCGTCGACGTCGAGCGGGTGGGCGTGCAGCTTGGCGACGTGGCGGAGCATCTCGTCGGCGCGGGCGCCGGAGTAGACACCGCCGGACTGGAGCATCACGCCGATGCGGGGGCGCAGCGCCGAGGCCTGCTTCACGGGGTCGAGGCCGAGGACGCGGACGGTGCCGGCGTCCGGCCTGCGGTAGCCCTCGCAGGTCTCGATGGTGGTGGTCTTGCCCGCGCCGTTGGGACCGAGGACGGCCGTGATGCCGGGGGCTGTGGTGAGGTCGAGGCCGTCGACCGCGGTCTTGTTTCCGTACCGCTTCACCAGACCGGTGATGTGGACGACGGGCTCGCTTTCCATGGTGGGCAAGTCTAGGGAGGTCGTGCGGGTGCGCGGTGGGCGGGGCCGCACCTGCGTCACCTCACCCGCCGCTCCCGCTCAGCCACTTCTCCGCGTACGCGACCGCCTCCGCCACCGGGAACAGCCGGGAGTCGGCGGCGCCCACCCGGCCCCGGACCACCGGCGTCTCCCGCTCGAAGTCCGCGCCGAGTTCCTCGAAGCGGTCGGCGCTGATGGCTACTTCGGTCACCGGTTCCCAGCCCGCAGGGCCCGGGCGGCCGGCGTCCTCCGTGCGGCGGGGGACGCGGTACTCGGCCAGGTGGAAGGCGGTGCACGCGTCGTAGCCGGCGCCCAGGAGCAGGACTCGGGCGCCGAGCTGCTCCAGGCGGGCCAGCGGGCTGTGCTCGCCGAGGCGGCAGTCGACGGCGTGGCCGTCGGTCACCTCCGCCGCGCGCGGGCCGAGCGCCGCGAACGAGGTCTGCGGGTGCGCGCTGCGCAGGGCACCGGGCCAGGTGCGGACGGTCTCGGGGACCACGCCGACGCCGCGGGTGGGTGTGGTCAGCGGGTCGTAGGCGGGCATCGTCGCGCGGATCGCCTCCCACCACTCGGCCGGCACCGGTGGGTCGCTCCACAGCGACGGGTCCGTGAGGTCTCCGGACTGGGCGGGCACCACGAGCGTGCCGTGCGGGCCGAGGGCGTCGAGCAGTGCCTGGACGACGGCGACGGGGCCGCCGTTCACCCAGCCGAGGCTGCTGAGGGAGGAGTGCACGAGGAGCGTCTCGCCGGGCCGCACCCCCAGGGCGCGCAGGTCGGTGGCGAGGGACGCGCGGGTGACGAGCGGGCCGGTCGGAAGGGGTAAGGGCATACGCGCGAGTCTGCCCGGGAGGTTGCGGGTGCGCCACGGAATTTTGATCGATCGGAGATCGTTTACGCAGGTCACGCCCTATACCTACTTAGGTTTGCCTAAGTGATGCACCGCACCGCAGGGCGATCACCAGTGCGCTTGTCAGGGTCTGAGGAATTACGCAACAATGGCGTTGTGAAAAACGTCGGCGAGGCTCAGGAGTCCCCCGTCGGGGCTCCTCAGGAGGAGCTCGCGACCGGGGAGCGCTCGACGCGCAACCGGGTCGCGCGCTCGATCCTGGACCACGGCCCGTCCACCGTCGCCGATCTCGCCACCCGTCTCGGTCTCACCCAGGCCGCCGTCCGCCGTCACCTGGACGCCCTGGTCGCCGACGACGTCGTGGAGCCGAGGGAGCAGCGCGTCTACGGCGCCCGTACCCGGGGCCGCCCCGCCAAGGTCTTCGCGCTGACCGACTGCGGCCGGGACGCCTTCGACCAGTCCTACGACAAGCTCGCCGCGGACGCGCTCCGCTGGATCGCGGAGCAGGCCGGCGGGGACGAGGCGCTGGTGGCGTTCGCCCGCGCCCGGATCGCCGCGCAGGCCGCTCCGTACAAGGCGGCCGTCGAGTCCGTGGCCCCCGAAGAGCGCACGCAGGCCCTGGCCAGGGCCTTGAGCGCGGACGGGTACGCTGCTACGGCGCGCAGCGCGCCCCTCCCGCAACAGGGCGAGCAGCTCTGCCAGCACCACTGTCCGGTCGCCCATGTGGCGGAGCAGTTCCCGCAGCTTTGCGAGGCGGAGACGGAAATGTTCTCCCACCTGCTCGGTACGCATGTGCAGCGGCTGGCCACCATCGCCCACGGTGATGGCGTCTGCACGACGTTCATCCCCAAGAGCACCACCCCCAAGACCATCACCAACGCATCTGCAAGCACCGCCGGGAGGAACCCCGCATGACTCTCCCCATCGAGGAGACGGCCCACCCCGAGCTCGAGGGCCTGGGCAAGTACGAATACGGCTGGGCGGACTCCGACGAGGCCGGTGCCTCTGCCAAGCGCGGTATCAACGAGGACGTCGTCAAGGACATCTCCTCGAAGAAGTCCGAGCCGGAGTGGATGACCAAGCTCCGCCTCAAGGGCCTGAAGCTGTTCGGCAAGAAGCCCATGCCGAACTGGGGCTCGGACCTGTCGGGCATCGACTTCGACAACATCAAGTACTTCGTGCGCTCCACGGAGAAGCAGGCGGAGTCCTGGGAGGACCTGCCCGAGGACATCAAGAACACGTACGACAAGCTCGGCATCCCCGAGGCGGAGAAGCAGCGCCTCGTCGCCGGTGTCGCGGCCCAGTACGAGTCCGAGGTCGTCTACCACCAGATCCGTGAGGACCTGGAGGAGCAGGGCGTCATCTTCCTCGACACCGACACCGCCCTCAAGGAGCACCCGGAGCTCTTCAAGGAGTACTTCGGCACGGTCATCCCGGCCGGCGACAACAAGTTCGCCGCGCTGAACACGGCCGTGTGGTCGGGCGGCTCCTTCATCTACGTGCCGAAGGGCGTGCACGTGGAGATCCCGCTCCAGGCCTACTTCCGTATCAACACGGAGAACATGGGCCAGTTCGAGCGGACGCTGATCATCGTCGACGAAGACGCCTACGTGCACTACGTCGAGGGCTGCACCGCGCCGATCTACAAGTCGGACTCGCTGCACTCCGCGGTCGTCGAGATCATCGTCAAGAAGGGCGCCCGCTGCCGTTACACGACCATCCAGAACTGGTCGAACAACGTCTACAACCTGGTCACCAAGCGCGCCGTGGCGTACGAGGGCGCGACCATGGAGTGGATCGACGGCAACATCGGTTCCAAGGTCACCATGAAGTACCCGGCCGTCTACCTGATGGGCGAGCACGCCAAGGGCGAGACGCTCTCCATCGCCTTCGCGGGCGAGGGCCAGCACCAGGACGCCGGCTCCAAGATGGTCCACATGGCGCCGAACACGTCGTCCAACATCGTCTCGAAGTCCGTGGCGCGCGGCGGCGGTCGTACGTCGTACCGCGGCCTCGTCGAGATCGGTGAGGGCGCCCACGGCTCCAAGTCGAACGTGCTGTGCGACGCGCTGCTCGTCGACACCATCTCCCGCTCCGACACCTACCCGTACGTCGACGTCCGCGAGGACGACGTCTCCATGGGCCACGAGGCGACCGTCTCCAAGGTCTCCGAGGACCAGCTCTTCTACCTGATGAGCCGCGGCCTGAGCGAGTTCGAGGCCATGGCGATGATCGTGCGCGGCTTCGTCGAGCCGATCGCCAAGGAGCTGCCGATGGAGTACGCGCTCGAGCTCAACCGGCTGATCGAGCTCCAGATGGAAGGGTCGGTCGGCTGACCCCGGTCGCCTGACGTCTCCATCAGCCCACTTACGTAAGAAAGCGAGCGCTACGACAGCCATGGCTGAGGCTCAGAACATCCCGGCCGGATCCACGACCGCCGGAACCATCGCGGTGGCCGCAGAGTCGACCGTCGCCACGCGCATGAGCGCGCCCCCGTCCTACGACGTGCAGGACTTCCCGGTCCCGCACGGCCGTGAGGAGGAGTGGCGGTTCACGCCGCTGGAGCGGCTGCGCGGCCTGCACGACGGCACCGCCGTCGCCACCGGCACCGGCGTCAAGGTCGACGTGGAGGCGCCCGCCGGCGTCACCGTCGAGACCGTCGGCCGGGACGACGCCCGCATCGGCAAGGCGGGCAAGCCCGTCGACCGCGTCGCCGCGCAGGCGTACTCGGCGTTCGAGAAGGCCGGCGTGATCACCGTCCCCAAGGAGACGGTCCTCACCGAGCCGATCCGTATCGCCGTGCACGGCGAGGGCGGCACCGCCTTCGCCCACCAGGTGATCGAGCTGGGCGCCTTCGCCGAGGCCGTCGTCGTCATCGACCACACCGGTGACGCCGTGCTCGCCGCCAACGTCGACTACCTGCTCGGCGACGGCGCGAAGCTGACCGTCGTCTCCGTGCAGGACTGGGACGACAAGGCCGTGCACGTCGCACAGCACAACGCCCTCATCGGGCGCGACGCGTCGTTCAAGTCGGTCGTCGTGACCTTCGGCGGTGACGTCGTCCGCCTGAACCCGCGCGTCAACTACGCGGGCACCGGCGGCGAGGCCGAGCTGTTCGGCCTCTACTTCACCGACGCCGGCCAGCACCAGGAGCACCGCCTCCTGGTCGACCACAACACCCCGCACTGCAAGTCGAACGTCGTCTACAAGGGCGCGCTCCAGGGCGAGAACGCCCACGCCGTGTGGATCGGTGACGTCCTCATCGAGGCCGCCGCCGAGGGCACGGACACGTACGAGATGAACCGGAACCTGGTTCTGACCGACGGTGCCCGCGTCGACTCCGTGCCGAACCTGGAGATCGAGACCGGCGAGATCGTCGGCGCCGGTCACGCCTCCGCCACCGGCCGCTTCGACGACGAGCAGCTCTTCTACCTGATGGCCCGCGGCATCCCCGCCGACGAGGCGCGCCGCCTCGTCGTGCGCGGCTTCTTCGCCGAGCTGGTCCAGCAGATCGGTGTCGACGACATCGAGTCGCGGCTGCTCGAGAAGATCGAGGCCGAGCTGGAGGCCACGGTCTGATGGCTTTCGTACGCGCCTGTGGGCTGAGCGAGCTGGAGGAGGACACCCCGAAGCGGGTGGAACTCGACGGCACGCCGGTCTCGGTCGTCCGCACCGAGGGCGAGGTGTTCGCGATCAACGACATCTGCTCGCACGCGAACGTCTCCCTCTCCGAGGGCGAGGTGGAGGACTGCCAGATCGAGTGCTGGCTGCACGGCTCCGCGTTCGACCTCCGCACCGGCAAGCCGTCCGGCCTTCCCGCGACGCGCCCCGTCCCCGTATACCCCGTAAAGATCGAAGGGGACGACGTGCTCGTCTCCCTCACCCAGGAGTCCTGAGGCACCCATGGCAACGCTTGAAATCCGAGACCTGCACGTCACCGTCGAGGCCGACAACGCCACGAAGGAGATCCTCAAGGGCGTCGACCTCACCGTGAAGCAGGGCGAGACGCACGCCATCATGGGCCCGAACGGCTCCGGCAAGTCGACCCTCGCCTACTCCCTCGCGGGTCACCCCAAGTACACGATCACGCAGGGCACCGTCACCCTCGACGGCGAGGACGTCCTCGAGATGTCCGTCGACGAGCGCGCCCGCGCCGGCCTCTTCCTCGCCATGCAGTACCCGGTCGAGGTCCCCGGCGTCTCCGTGTCGAACTTCCTGCGCACCTCGGCCACGGCCGTGCGCGGCGAGGCCCCCAAGCTGCGCACCTGGGTCAAGGAGGTCAAGGAAGCCATGGAGAAGCTCTCCATGGACCCGGCCTTCGCCGAGCGCAACGTGAACGAGGGCTTCTCCGGCGGTGAGAAGAAGCGTCACGAGATCCTTCAGCTCGAACTGCTCAAGCCGAAGATCGCGATCCTCGACGAGACCGACTCCGGCCTGGACGTCGACGCGCTGCGCATCGTCTCCGAGGGCATCAACCGCGTCCGTGAGAACGGCGAGGTCGGCACCCTCCTGGTGACCCACTACACGCGCATCCTGCGCTACATCAAGCCCGACCACGTGCACGTGTTCGCGGGCGGCCGCATCGTCGAGTCCGGTGGCGCCGAGCTCGCCGACCAGCTCGAGGCCGAGGGCTACGACAAGTACGTGAAGGGTGGCGCATCCGCGTGACACAGCTGCCGGGCCTCCTCGACACCGAGGCGATCCGCAAGGACTTCCCGATCCTCGACCGGGTGCTCCACGACGGCAAGAAGCTCGTGTACCTGGACAACGCGGCGACCTCGCAGACGCCGCGCCAGGTACTCGACGTCCTGAGCGAGTACTACGAGCAGCACAACGCCAACGTCCACCGTGGCGTGCACGTGCTGGCCGAGGAGGCCACGGCGCTGTACGAGGGCGCGCGCGACAAGGTCGCCGCGTTCATCAACGCGCCGAGCCGCGACGAGGTCATCTTCACGAAGAACGCCTCGGAGTCGCTCAACCTCGTCGCCAACATGCTCGGCTGGGCCGACGAGCCGTACAAGGTCGACCACGAGACCGAGATCGTCATCACGGAGATGGAGCACCACTCCAACATCGTTCCGTGGCAGCTGCTCTCGCAGCGCACCGGCGCGAAGCTGAAGTGGTTCGGCCTGACCGACGACGGCCGCCTCGACCTCTCCAACATCAACGAGGTCATCACGGAGAAGACGAAGATCGTCTCCTTCGTGCTCGTGTCGAACATCCTCGGCACCCACAACCCGGTCGAGGCCATCGTGCGCCGCGCCCAGGAGGTGGGCGCGCTCGTCCTCATCGACGCCTCGCAGGCCGCCCCGCACATGCCGCTCGACGTGCAGGCGCTCCAGGCCGACTTCGTGGCCTTCACCGGTCACAAGATGTGCGGCCCGACCGGCATCGGCGTGCTGTGGGGACGGCAGGAGCTCCTGGAGGACCTGCCGCCGTTCCTCGGCGGCGGCGAGATGATCGAGACCGTCTCGATGCACTCGTCCACCTACGCTCCGGCGCCGCACAAGTTCGAGGCGGGTACGCCGCCGATCTCGCAGGCCATCGGCCTCGGGGCGGCGATCGACTACCTGAACTCGATCGGCATGGAGAACATCCTCCGCCACGAGCAGGCGCTCACCGAGTACGCGGTGAAGAAGCTCCAGGAAGTCCCCGATCTGCGCATCATCGGCCCGACCACGGCCGAGGAGCGCGGCGCCGCGATCTCCTTCACGCTCGGCGACATCCACCCGCACGACGTGGGCCAGGTCCTCGACGAGCAGGGCATCGCGGTCCGCGTCGGACACCACTGCGCGCGGCCCGTCTGCCTGCGGTACGGAATTCCTGCGACCACGCGAGCGTCGTTCTATCTGTACTCCACGCCCGGCGAGATCGATGCGCTGGTCGACGGCCTGGAGCACGTACGGAACTTCTTCGGGTAGAGGGCTGGGACTGTGAAGCTGGATTCCATGTACCAGGAAGTCATCCTGGACCACTACAAGCACCCCCACGGGCGCGGTCTGCGGGACGGCGACGCCGAGGTGCACCACGTCAACCCGACGTGCGGTGACGAGATCACGCTGCGCGTCAAGTACGACGGCGAGAAGATCGCGGACGTCTCGTACGAGGGCCAGGGCTGCTCCATCAGCCAGGCCTCGGCCTCCGTCCTGAACGACCTGCTCGTCGGCAAGGAGCTCGCGGACGCGCGGAAGATCCAGGAGACGTTCCTGGAGCTGATGCAGTCCAAGGGGCAGATCGAGCCGGACGACTCGATGGAGGAGATCCTGGAGGACGCGATCGCGTTCGCCGGTGTCTCCAAGTACCCGGCCCGAGTCAAGTGCGCCCTCCTGAGCTGGATGGCGTGGAAGGACGCGACGGCCCAGGCCTTCGCGGAGGAGGCGAAGAGCGCATGACCGAGAACGCTGTCGAGATGAAGCCGGCCTCCGAGGAGGAGGTCCGCGAGGCGCTGTACGACGTCGTCGACCCCGAGCTGGGCATCGACGTCGTCAACCTCGGCCTGATCTACGGCATCCACATCGACGACGCGAACATCGCGACGATCGACATGACGCTGACGTCCGCGGCCTGCCCGCTGACCGACGTCATCGAGGACCAGGCGAAGTCCGCCACCGACGGCATCGTCAACGAGCTGCGGATCAACTGGGTCTGGATGCCGCCGTGGGGCCCGGACAAGATCACGGACGACGGCCGCGAGCAGCTTCGGGCGCTCGGGTTCAACGTCTGAGGGTTCAGCCCGCGTGCGACGACCGTACGGCCCCGTCTCTTCGGAGGCGGGGCCGTTCGTCGTCCGGTGCTGTTCAGCTGTCGTATGTAGGGCCGTCACCGGGGATTGGCGCAGGGCGAAGAGGGTTCCGGTCGACACCGTGTCGACGAAAGGGACCCAGTGCCGCATCACATTCCGCGTTCACGCCGAACGGCCGTTGCCGTCGTGGGTGGGCTTCTTACGCTGGCCGGCATGGGCAGCAACTTCCCGGCGGGTGCGGCGGGTTCGGCTACGCCGACGATCGCGCTGTCGGCCGGATATCTGAGCAGTGCCGTCGGTGGCGTGAGTGATCCGACGGTGACCGTGAACGTCGCGCAGAGCGGGGCCGACGCCTCCCGGCTCACCGTCGCGGCGAGCGCCAGCAGCAGGACGTCGGTCGCTCAGCCGGTCGATGTCACCGTCAGCGGCACCGGCGCGAGCCGTACGGTCTCCGTCGCCGCGCGGGGGCAGGGGTACACCGATCTGACGTTGAAGGTCACGGGGGTGGGCGGTGTCTCGGCGACGACGACGCTGCACTATGCCGCGTCCGGGGGTGTGCAGAACGCCGTCGACGCGCGGTACTTCACCGGGTCCAGCGACGCCTCCGCCGCCGTCGACGTCGGTGACGGCTATGTCGTCGTCGCCGACGACGAGTCCAACGTGCTGCGTCTGTACGACCGCTCCGCCTCCGGTGCGCCGGTGCGGACGTGGGACTTCTCCTCGCAGCTCGGGGTCAGCAAGGAGGTCGACATCGAGGGGGCCGCGCGCGTCGGTGACCTCATCTACTGGACCGGTTCGCTCGGCAACAACAAGGACGGCGAGTACAAGGCGCCGCGCAACACCGTCTTCACCACGGCGGTGACCGGGTCGGGCTCCGCCACGCAGTTGTCGTACGCGCACTCCTACAAGAAGCTGCGCGATCAGCTCGTCGCCTGGGACGAGGCCAACGGGGACCGGTACGGGTTCGCCGCCGGCACCGCGGCCGGTGAGGCGCCCAAGCAGGTCGACGGGTTCAACGTCGAAGGCCTCGAGTTCGCCCCCGGGTCCACCTCCACCGCGTACATCGGCTTCCGGGCGCCGCTCGTGCCCCCGAAGGACGGCGGCAGGGCGCTCATCGTGCCCGTCACGAACTTCGACAAGGTGCTCGCGAGTGGGGCGGCCCCCGTTTTCGGCGCGGCCATCGAGCTGGATCTCGGCGGGCTTTCGATCCGTGACATCCGGAAGAACTCCGCCGACCAGTACCTGATCCTGGCGGGGAGCTGGGCCGCCGACGACAACACCGACCCGTACGCGCTGTACCAGTGGGACGGCGTCGCCGGGCACGCGCCCGTCAAGCGCGCGGATCTGCCGACGAGCGATCCCGGCGGCTGGGAGTCCGTCGTCGCCGTGCCCGATCTGAGTGTGCCGGGGCAGCGGGCGCAGCTGATCACCGACAACGGCTCCGCGGTTCTTTACGGTGACGGCGTCCAGGCCAAGGACCTCACGCACCCCGAATGGAAGAAGTCGCGGGCGGGCTGGTTCACCGTGTCGTAGCGCCGCCCTGTCCGGGCGCGAGGGACTGCGCCGGGTCGCTGCTGCGGATGTCGTGGTGGCACAGCGGGTTCCACGAGGCTGTCGCCACCTGGGCGCAGGTGAGGGGCGCGGCGGGCAAGTGGCGGGCCCGGCTGGGGAGTTCGTGGGGGCGCGAGGTGTGGATCGAGGACCTCGTCGCCGGCCCGAGACCGAACTGCGGCGCGTCTGCGGGCACTTGCCCCACCGGCTCGCCGGGGTCGCCGTGCTCGCCCGCAAGACCTGGCACGCGCACGCCCGAGGCGCGCTGGACGTGTCGTGGGCCGAGACCTGGGTGACGCGTCTGACATCTGATCAAGTGCGGCTCTGTGACGCCGTGTTGGGGTCCGGCACGCCCCTTACGGCTATGAGGCCGCCGGATCCGTTCGCCCCGATCCGGCGGAGATCGCCCGCTACCGGAAGGCCGTCGGGCAGCGCCGCACCGCGTACGGGAAGCGGCGCCGCGCGGACCGGGCGGTGCGACTGCGCGAGTGCGGCGAGGTGGCGGACGCGCCGCGGCCCGGAGCGGCCTGACGGCGGTCGGCGCCGCGTTGTGTACGGGCGTACGCAACGATACGTACACTCGTCCGCATGGGATATGTACTGCTGGCCGGCGCCATCGCCGCCGAAGTGGGCGCCACCACGGCCATGAAGTACAGCGAGGGGTTCAGCAGGCTCTGGCCCTCGCTCATCACGGTCGTCGGATACGTGATCGCGTTCGCCCTGCTCGCGCAGACGCTGAAGACCGTCCAGATCGGCACCGCGTACGCGATCTGGGCGGGCACCGGCACCGCCGTCATCGCCGCCATCGGCATGCTCTTCCTCGGTGAGGGACTGACCGCCGCGAAGGTCGCGGGCATCGCCCTCGTCATCGGCGGCGTCGTCCTGCTGAACCTGGGCGGGGCCCACTGATGGCCCGGCGCCACGACCCCGAGCGGCGCGGGCGGATCATCGACGCCGCGATCCGGGTGGTGGGGGAGAAGGGCATCGGCGGGCTGAGTCATCGCACCGTCGCCGCCGAGGCCGATGTGCCGCTCGGCTCGACCACGTACCACTTCAAGACCCTCGACGAGCTGATGGTGGCCGCGCTGCGGCAGGCCAACGAGGGGTTCGCCAAGATCGTCGCGGCGCGCGGCGCCTTCCGGGACCCGGACCGCGATCTCGCCGACGAGCTGGCCGGGGTGCTCGGCGAGTGGCTCGCCGGGGACCGGGTCGGGGTGGAGCTGGAGTACGAGCTGTATCTGGCGGCGCTGCGGCGCCCCGCCCTGCGGCCCGTCGCCGCCGAGTGGTGCGAGGAGCTGGCCGAGGCCGTGGCGGGCCGCACCGATCCGCGCACCGCCCGCGCCCTGGTCGCCCTCATGGACGGGATCGCGCTCCAGGTGCTGCTCACCGGCGGGGAGTACGACGCGGCGTACGCGCGGGAGATGCTGGCCCGGCTCCTCCCTTAGCCGACTCATCCCCTAGCCGACTCGTGTCCTTCAGCCGGCCCGTGTCCGCGGTCCGTGAACCTTTGGGCGGCCTGTGGGGAACAGGGGGGTGACATGCTCGCACCCATCCCGCGGACGGAGGGCCCGTGACCGGACCACCAGCTGTGCCCGATCCCGGCGCCGACGACGGACTCGTCATCGCCAGGTCACTGGAACATCCCGAGCTCTTCGCCCGGCTCTACGACCGGTACGCGCCCGACATCCACCGGTACGCGGCCCGCCGGCTCGGTGACCAGGCGGCGGACGACCTCACCGCCGACACGTTCCTCACGGCGTTCCGCGTACGCGGCCGCTACGACACGGCGCGGACCAGCGCACGCCCCTGGCTCTACGGGATCGCCGCGCACCTCATCGGCAAGCAGCGCCGCACCGAGGTGCGGGCCCTGCGCGCCCTCGCGCGGACCGGCCACGACCCGGTCGCCGCGAGCTGGGTCGAGGACACCGACAGCCGGGTCGCCGCACAGGCCCCGCTCGCGGACGCGCTCGCCGCGCTGTCCTCGGCGGACCGGCACGTGCTGCTCCTCGTGGCCTGGGCCGATCTCTCGTACCAGGACGTCGCCGAGGCGCTCGGCATACCCGTGGGAACGGTCAGGTCCCGGTTGAACCGGGCCCGGCGCAAGGTGCGGGCCGCGCTGGGCGCGGACCCGGCGTTCGGCAGTGAGGTCCCGGAGGTGGTCAGGCCGTGAACGTCGACGAGATGAACGAGGTACGACAGCTGCGGGCCGACGCGCCCGTGCCGGACCGGGGGCGGCTCGCGCCGGGCCGGGCCCGGCTGGAGGAGGCGCTGCGCGGACGCGCCCGGACCCGCAGGCTCCGGTCCGACTGGCGCATCGCCGCGGGGGCCGCGGCCGGCGCGGTCGCGGCGATCACCGCGGTCACGCTGCTGGCGACGGGCGTCGGCGGCGACGGAACCGCGGGTCCCGCGACCCCCGCCGCGAGCAGGCTCGTCCTCGGCGAGCCCGCGGACGTGCTCGGCCGCATCGCCGACACCGTCGAGCAGGGGCCCGAGGTGCCCGAGCCGGGGCCCACGCAGTGGACGTACCAGCGGGTGATGCGCGGTGACGCCGGGCTCTGGCCGAACGACGGCGCCGCGACCCCCGAGCCGCAGATCCAGAACGAGTGGAAGAAGTACGCCGACCCGCGCTTCGAGAACGGCCGCGAGGGCGACGACCACTCGCCGCGCGAGCGGTACCGCTTCCTGAAGGCGCTGCCCGACGACCCGAAGGGCGTCCTGAGGAAGGCCCGGGAGTTCTATCCGACGGGCAAGCACAGCAGGCAGTCGCAGGCGGAGGAGGACTTCGGGTCCCTGCGCGTGCTCCTCGCGAGCTACCCGATACCGCCCGACGGGCTCGCCAAGGTGTACCGGGCGCTGGCCACCGTGCCGGGCGTGGAGATCACCGACCATCTCGTACGGGACGTCGCGGGCCGCGAGGCCATCGCCATCGGCGTGAGGCCAGGGCCCACGACGGACATGCGCGACGAGGTCCTCATCGACCCGCGCACGTACGCGTACGCCGGAGGGCGCCAGATCGCGGTGCGGGACCACATGCAGGACTACCCCGGCGCCGACGACACCCCCGACCGGCCGTGGAAGACGGGCGACATCCGGCTCCAAAACGCGCGGCTCGCCGCCGCCGTCGTGGACAAGAAGGGGCAGCGCCCCTGAAACCGGGGCCGGGGAAGGGAGCCCGGCTGCTGAGACGGGCTCCCCGCCGGTTCGCATCCGCGGGGGCCCGCCGATTAAGTTGGCCCCCATGACCGACACCATTGCTCCGCGTTCCACCGGCGCCGTCGCCGCAGGCCTTGCCACCGTCACCGCCGACGGCACCGTTCTCGACACCTGGTTCCCCGCGCCCGAACTCGTCGCCGAGCCGGGCCCCGCCGGGACCGAGAAGCTCTCCGCCGAGAAGGCCGTCGAACTGCTCGGCGAGGGCGCGGCGAAGGCGATCGGTCCGGACGCCCGCCGCGGTGTGGAGATCGTCGCCGTCCGCACGGTCATCGCGTCCCTGGACGACAAGCCGCTCGACGCGCACGACGTCTACCTGCGGCTGCACCTGCTCTCGCACCGCCTGGTCAAGCCGCACGGCCAGAACCTGGACGGCATGTTCGGCTTCCTCGCCAACGTCGCCTGGACCTCGCTCGGCCCGGTCGCCGTCGACGACGTCGAGAAGGTCCGCCTGAACGCCCGCGCCGAGGGCCTGCACCTCCAGGTCACCTCCATCGACAAGTTCCCGCGCATGACGGACTACGTCGCCCCGAAGGGCGTGCGCATCGCCGACGCCGACCGGGTCCGCCTGGGCGCGCACCTCGCCGAGGGCACCACGGTCATGCACGAGGGCTTCGTGAACTTCAACGCCGGCACGCTCGGCACGTCGATGGTCGAGGGCCGCATCTCCGCCGGCGTCGTCGTCGGCGACGGCTCGGACATCGGCGGCGGCGCCTCCACCATGGGCACCCTCTCCGGCGGCGGCAACGTCCGCATCGTCATCGGCGAGCGCTGCCTCGTCGGCGCCGAGGCGGGCGTCGGCATCGCGCTCGGCGACGAGTGCGTCGTCGAGGCGGGCCTGTACGTCACCGCGGGCACCCGCGTCACGATGCCCGACGGCGAGATCGTCAAGGCCCGCGACCTCTCCGGCGCCTCGAACATCCTCTTCCGCCGCAACTCGGTGACGGGCACGGTCGAGGCCCGCCCGAACAACGCGGTGTGGGGCGGCCTGAACGAGATCCTGCACAGCCACAACTGAGCAGCCCAGGCCCAGCACGTCGTACGAGCGGCCCGCGTCCGGGAATTCCCTGGCGCGGGCCGCTCGCGCGTGTGCGGGAGAAAAATGTCGGGGGGCAGGCATAGCGGTGCCCGGGTGCGCTCGTCATCAGGGGAGAGAGCGTGTACAGCCGGGGGAGCCCGGGGGGAAGAGAGGTGGCGATGGATGCCGTACGCGAGGGGCTCGGCGAGAGCGGAGAAGGAGCCGAGAGCTTCCGGGATTTCGTGGCGGGGCGGTCGTCGGCGCTCCTGAAGACGGCCGTGCTGCTGTGCGGCGGCGACCGGCACGCCGGTGAGGACCTGTTGCAGGGCGCGCTGATCAAGGTCGCGGGGCGCTGGAACAGGGTCGAGGACCCCGAGGCGTACGTCCGTCAGGTCCTGTACCGGCAGCAGGTCAACCGCTGGCGGCTCAAGTGGCCGCGGCGCGAGGTGAGTTACGGGGACGTGCCCGACGCGGCCGGAGGTGACGGGGGTACCTCCGCCGCGGAGCTGAGGGTCGTGCTGCGCGCGGCCCTGGCCCGGCTCACCCCGCGCCAGCGCACCGTCCTCGTCCTGCGCTACTTCGAGGACCTGCCCGAGGCCGACGTGGCCCGCGCCCTCGGCTGCACGGTCGGAACCGTGCGCTCCACCACCCACCGCTCCCTGGCCAGGCTGCGCAGCCTCGCGCCCGAGCTGAGCGCGCTGGGCCTCGCCGACGGCGAACAGCCGCCGTCCCGTGACTACGCGCCCGTGGAGGTGCGCCCGTGAACGTCGACGACATGCTGAAGGACGCGCTGCGCGAGCAGGCCGCCCGCGTCGAACCCGCGCCCGCGGACTTCGCCGACCGGGTGCTCGCGACCCGGCGCAGGCGGCGCGGCCGCGGGATCGCCGTCGCGGCCGTGGCGGTGACCGCCCTGGTCGCCGGAGCCGTCGTGGTCCCGCAGATCGGGGGCGGCGAGGACGTCAGGCCCGCCGGGGTGACCGGTACGCAGGACGTCATCGCGCACCCGGACCAGTCACCGCCGAAGGACGTGATCGCGGCGGGGCGGACGGCACTGGCGTCGTTCGTCACGGGGAAGAGCGTCGTGTACAAGAACGGTGACGGTCACCAGGACCGCATCTACGGCGTGATCGACCCGACGACCAAGACCTACCGCAAGACCACCGCGTGGTCCTGGCTGACCGTCGCTCCGGGGCTGCGTACCGCCGCCGTGCTGGAGAAGAAGTGGCCGGTCGACCGGATCGGGATGCTCGACCTCGCCACGAACAAGGTGAAGCGGTGGATCCCGGTGAAGGAGGGGGTCGCCGGGGTCGGGTTCTCGCCTGACGGGAGCAAACTGGTCGCCACGACGTACGCGAAGGACCCGGACAAGCTCTACAAGCGGAACAGGGTCGAGGACGGCAGCGGCAAGGTCATGCCCGGCCCGGACTTCCAGTCGACCAGGAACGGCTTCGCCGTCGTCGACGTCAGGACGGGACACAGCGACTGGCACGCGGTCGACGAGAACGACGACATCAACGCCCGGCAGGACTTCGCGTTCAACGCCGACGGCACCCTCGTGCACGCCGGTGTCATGACGGGTGGCGTCCCCGAGCAGTACTTCGACCTCCAGGGACGCAAGGCTGCCGTGCCCGCCAACGAGCGCCACGTCCACTGGTTCATCGAGGCGGGCCTCTCGCCCAACGGCAAGCTGGTCGCCGGCGACTTCGCAGGCAAGGGCGACCAGATCGCTGTCGCCGTGAACGACGCCCGCACCGGCAAGCTCGTCGAGAAGCTGCCCGCGCAGCAGCTCGTCGCCTGGGCCGACGACAAGCGCGTCATCGCCTGGGGCTGCGACCCGCACAAGTGCAACGGCAAGGGAGAGTTCCACAATCAGCTGCTCCTGATCACCCTCGGCAGCCACAAGGTCGTTCCGCTCAGCGACTTCCGCAAGGCGTCGGCCGACTATCCGGGGCGCTGGAGCCCGGAGTTCACGACGCGCTGACCAGCTCGTCGTACGCCGCCCGCAGCCCGTCGACCGCGTCCCGGTCGGCGGGCCGCAGCGGTGCGCGGACGGGGCCGCCGCCCGGCAGGCCGAGATCGGTGAGGAGCGCCTTCGCCGTCACCGTGCCCGGCAGGCCCGCGTTCATCATCAACTCCGTGAGCGGGACGGTGAGTTGCTGGAGACGGGCGGCGTCCTTCGCGCGTCCCTCGTCGTACGCGTCGACGATCGCGCGGAACGTGGCGGGCGCGACGTTCGCCACGGTCGAGACACAGCCCGCACCGCCGAGCGCGTACAGGGCGAGGACGTACTCGTCGCAGCCCGTGTAGTACGCCAAGTCCGTTTCCCGCATGACCCTTTGGGTGCCGAGCAGGTCGTACGCGCAGTCCTTCACCGCGACGATATGGGGATGCTCCGCGAGCCGGATCATCGTGTCCGGCTCGATGCGCGTGCCGGTGCGGCCCGGGATGTCGTAGAGCATGACGGGCAGCTCCGTCGCGTCGGCGAGGTCGCGGAAGTGCGCCTCGACGGCGTCCTGCGGCGGCCGGCTGTAGTACGGGGTGACCGCCAACAGGCCGTCCGCGCCCGCCTGTTGGGCCTGTGCGGCGAGGGCGATCGTGTGCCGGGTGTCGGACGTGCCGATGCCGGCGATGACCGCTGCCCGTCCGTCGGCCGCCGCGCGCACCGCCCGCACGAGGTCCGCCTTCTCGGCGTCGGTCGTGGCGGGGGACTCCCCGGTCGTGCCGGAGAGCACCAGGCCCTCGCAGCCCTCGGTGATCAGCCGGTCCGCCAGCTTCTGCGCGGCGTCCAGGTCGAGGGCGCCGTCCTCGGCGAACGGCGTGACCATGGCGCACAGGGCGCGGCCGAAGTGCGTTCTGTTCATGGGGGCAGTGTCGGCCGCCCGACAGTGAAGCTCCACTTAAATCTGCTACGAGGTAAGGCGGAGCGCTGCTGAAGAGTGTGAGGGATAGGACATTTTTCCGGGCGTTCTCGGGCGGTTTTGGCCGGTGGATGTCCTTCAGTCGGCCCGCGTGGAACCCGATGAACTGCACAGAGCACGTGAGTGTGTTGTTCGTTTCATACGGGTCTTGAGGGGTTTGTGGTGCGAGACGTGGTGATGGCCCTGGCCATGCCCGTGCTGATGTGCGCGAGCGGGATCTACGCGGCGGGTGCGGCGTGCTGGCGGCGCAGGCGCCCGGCAGCCCCGCCGCACTCGCAGGCGGGGCTGCGCCTCGCGGGCGAGCGGGCGGTCGCCGTGGCCGAGGCGATGGTGGCCGACCATTACGCGCTCCTTGTCTGCGACGGGGCCGGCGGCAGAGGCGGCGGTGCGGGCACCGGTGCGAAAAAGCCCGGGATGCGCCACCATGAGAAGCCGGTGGCCGACGACCGGGTCGCCGAAGGCCGTTCAGGGGAGGCAGCATGAGGCTCGGCAAAGCACTCGCCACCGGGATCGCCGAAGAGGCACCTGAACTCCCGGTGCAGGAGCCGGAGTTCACGGAGCCCGCAGAGGGCGTCGAGCCGGCGGAGCCCGTCGAGGTCCCGGCCGCACGATGAGGCTGCGGCTCCCCGAGGAACGTCCCACGGAGCCGCCCACCGGATACAAGATCGCCCACCCCGTGCTCGACGCGGATGGTGGGCGCGCCGGTTTCCTGGGTGTCTCGCTGGGTGCGGCCGCGCCGTACCGGGTGCTCGACGACGCGCGCTGCGTCTACGGGCGCAGACACCGCGCACCGCACCGCCGCTGCGACTGCGGATTCCACTGCGTGCACGAACGCGCGGTCGCCGAGGGGCTGTTGGCGAGCGAGGAGCACCGCAAGGCCGTGCTCCTCGAAGTCTCCGTGCTCGGCCCGTACCTCCGCTTCGAGCGCGGTTTCCGCTACGGCCGGCAACGGGTGCGGAGCGCGACCGTCGGGCCCTGCCCGTGCGGGGCGCCGGCCTCCGTGCTCGCCGACGCCGGGTGGGGCCGCGAGGGGCGGCGCGTCCTGGAGGCCGCGTGCGGCGGCTGCGCGGGTGGCAGGCCCCGCTGGACCCTCGCCACGTTCGCCCGCCTGGCCGGCGACGGCCTGCGGGTCGTGGCCGCACCCGGCACCGACGTACCCCTCGGTGAGACGCCCGGCATACCCGAGCTGGTCGCGGAGGCGGCGCTGCTCCAGGCGCGGCTCGACTGGTTCCAGGGGCAGTTGGCGCGGATCGGCCGGGCGAGGGGGCCGGGGCGCGACACGGACGGATAGCGCGCCCGACGGCGGGTACCCGGCACGTCCACGCACCGAAGGAGGCGGGAGACGGTGACCGGGACCACCGACCAGTACGCCGGACAGCACACGGAGCGGCGCTCCGTCAGCGAGCTCGTCGAGCAGGCGACCGAGCAGCTCTCCACGCTCGTACGGCAGGAAATGGCGCTCGCGCGCTGGGAGTTGACCGAGAAGGGCCGCCGGGCCGGACGCGGCGGCGGACTGCTCGGCGCCGCGGGGGCCGTCGCGTACGTGGCGTTCATGGTCCTGGCCGGAGCCGGGACCGCCGCCCTGGCCCTGGTGCTGCCCGTGTGGGCGAGCGCCCTGATCGTGGCGGGCGTGCTGTTCGCCGTGGCCGCGGTGCTCGGCATGCTCGGCCGCAGCGAACTGAAGCAGGCCACCCCACCGGTGCCCAGCGAGGCCATGACGGAGATCAAGCACGACGTCGACGAGATCAAGGGAAGGGCGCATCGATGAGCCGTACGGACAGCACGCCCGGAGCCAAGGGGCCCGAGGAGCTGCGCCGCGACATCGCGCACAGCAGGGGAGAACTCGCGGACATCGTAGGGGAGTTGGCGGAGCGCGCCGATGTGAAGGGGCGGGCGCGGGACAAGGCCGTGCAGCTCGCCCACCGCGTCCAGGACGGCACCCCGCAGCCCGTGCGCCACGCCACGTCGACCGTCGTACGGGCCGGGCTCGACTACCGTAAGCCGGTGCTCGTCGCCGCGGCCGGGGCCGCCGTGGCCGTCGCCGTCGTGCGCCACCGCAGCCACACGGGGCGGCGCTGATGGGCCGCGCCGTCAAGATCGTCTACCGCCCCCTCGGCATGGCCACCGGCCTCGCGGGCGGACTGCTCGCCCGCGCGGTCTTCAACAAGACCTGGAAGGCGCTGGTCGGCGAGGACGACGCCCCCGACGCCATGGACGAGGACCGCGGCTGGGGCGAGGTGCTCGGCGCGGCCGTCGTCCAGGGCGCGATCTTCGCCGTGGTGAAGGCCGCCGTGGACCGAGGCGGCGCGGTCGGTGTGCGCCGGGTGACCGGGGTCTGGCCCGGCTGACCGGGCCGAACGAGCCTGCCGGGCGGGGGAGTGCGGCCCCCGCCCGGCAGCCCCGTGTCACGGCCGGAAGCGCAGGACCTGCGGGTCGTGGTCGCTGATCTGGTCGTGGAACTCGCTGTTGATGTGCACGCTGTCGTAGTCGAACCCGCCCTTGCGGATCGACGGGCTCACCAGGATCTGGTCGAGGACCTGGCTGTTGCCCTGGTAGTCGTACGTGTAACGCTCCTTCTTCGGCAGCGACTTGATGCCCGAGTACAGGTCGCCGTCGCCTTCCAGGATCTTCGCCGTGTCGGAGAACTCGAAGTCGTTGATGTCGCCGAGGGCGATGACGTCCGCGTTCTTCTGGGCCGCGTAAATGCTCTTCACGAAGGTGTTGACGGCCGTCGCCTGCGCATGGCGCTGGGTCTCCGAGCTGCGCGGCACCGGCTGGAACTGCGAGGTCAGCGCGTAGTCGCCGCCCTTGGAGTTCAGGTGGTTGGCGATCACGAAGACGGTCTTCCCACGGAAGACGAACTCGCCGGCCAGCGGCTTGCGGCTCGCGTCCCACGCCGTGTTCGCGGGGTCGACGCGGCCGGGCGACGCGGTCAGCTGCGCCGCTCCGCCGACCCTGGTGACCCTGACGGCCGTCGTCGCGTCGCCGCCCGCGCGGTCGGTGAACGACACCCGCTCGGGGTTGAAGAGAAACACCTGGCGGATGTTGCCGCCGGGCTCGCCGCCGTCCTTGTCGTTGACCGGGTCGATGGAGCGCCAGTCGTAGCGCGGGCCGCCTGCCGCGACGATCGCGTCGATCAGCTTGCCCATGGTCCGGTCGGCGGCGACCGTGCCGTCGTCCTTCGCGCCGTTGTTGTCCTGGATCTCCTCCAGGGACACGATGTCGGGTGCCTGGAGGTTGTTCACGATGGCGCTCGCGTGCGCGGCGAACGTGCCGTCGGACGGGTCGAGGTTCTCGACGTTGTACGTCGCCACGGCCAGCTCGCGCGAGGACTGCTTCTTCGTCGTCTCGCGCTCGATGCCGCCCGGCTCGGCGGCGCCGATGGTGGCCGCGGAGATCGTGTAGCCGCCGTACGAGTTGAAGTCGAGCGGGCCCTCGGTCGTGCCGGTGAGGCGGTCGCCGACGTCGACGGTCGGGAACTCCTGCGCCGAGTTCAGCGGCATCACCTGGAGACGGCCGGTGTTCTGGTCGTCGTACGAGCGGTAGAGGGAGCCGCCGCGCGCGGTGCGGTTCTCGTGCGGCTTCACCGTGACCCACAGCTCGTCGTACGCGTTCGAGGCGGTGACCACCCGCGAGGAGCCGATCGCGACGCTCATGCCCTCGAGGGACTCGTAGTAGTCGAGGGCGTACGCCGACGGGTCGAGCGTGAGGCCGTTGATGGAGTTGCCCGCGGCGCTGTCGCCGGCCGGGGCGTACGCGTCCGGCACCGACTTGGCGGTGATCGCCGTGGCGGCGGGCAGCGCGTTGCCGGACGAGACGACCGTGACCGTCGGCTTGCTGATCTCGGTGAGCGACTGGTTGCCGGTGCTCACCACGTACTCGGTGACGGTGCCGGAGACCGTCACCGCGTCGCCGACGGCGACCTTCGGAGCGGAGCCGGTGTAGACGAACACGCCCTCGCTGGTGGCGGGATCGTCGTCCGGGTTCGGGTCCTGGATCCAGAACCCCTTGGAGCCGGTGGTGCGGACGGCGGTGACGATGCCCGCGACATCGGTGACCGCCTGGCCCTTGTACGGGGATATCCGGGTCGTGCCCTGGATGTCGTGGACGGCGACCGTGGCGGCGTGCGCGGTGCCGGTCAGGGCCACGGCGTACGTGGCACAACTGGCGGTGGCGACGGCGAGCGCCGCGAGACGGGTGCGGCGGTGCGTGGACTTGCTCGGCAAGGGGATCCCTCCGGGGACGTACGTGAGCGCCGGGACGAGGGTGGAGCACATCGGCTTCTACGCGCGTAAATCTCTTGTGTGGGCACGGGAGTTGTCAAGGTTTCGTGGGCGTCCGTGAGGCGAGCGGAACCTGACGGGTACATGAACCGGGCAGCAAAGGGTCAAATCCGTCTAGGCTGAGCGGTCGCAGAACCAGGCTTTCAGCCCCTGAGGAGAACCAGCCGATGTCAGACAGCTCCCCCCTGCCGCCGGTGCGGCTGCCCGCCGAAGCGGAGCTGGCGCGGGACGCCCTTGCCACCCCTCTCCTGTCGCGAGCGGTGCGGCTCGCCCGCTGGGCCGGGCCCGACACCCGGGTCGGCGCGGGCGGCGAACTCGTCGACGAGCAACTGCCCGGCGCCGCCGCCGAGCTGGGGCTCACCGACGACGAGGACGGCGCCGCGTACGCGAGCGAGGCCTGGCGCGTCGCCGTCGACACCGGTCTGGTCGACGTCGTCGACGAGGAGGAGGGCACCGTCACCGTCGGCGCGGAGCTCGGCACCCTCACCTCCGGCGCCCCCGCGGACGTGCTCGACCTGTGGCTCGGCGCGCTCGACACGGTCCTCGCCGACGCGACCGTGCCCGACCTCGACGACCTGGTAGGCGCCATGGGCGAGGACGGCGGCGAGATCGACTTCTCGCAGCTCGACTGGGACCCGGAGGCGGAGGCCGAGTTCCTGGAGGGCGTGCTCGGCAACCTGTACCTGCTGACCGTCAGCGAGGGCGGCGCCGGCGAGGGCCCGGTGCCGCTGCCCGCGCTCGCCGCGTCGATGATCGTGCCCGACGACATGGGCGAGCCGACCGACGACGTCCTGGAGCAGGTGTCGGACGCGATGATGCGCCTCGACGACCAGTTCCGGCTGCTCGACCCCATCGGGCTCGTGGAGTTCCAGCCGGTCGACGAGGCGCTGATGGCGGACATCGACGACCCGGCCGAGCCGGTCGCCGAGCCGGTCGACGAGTCCGACGTCTCCCGGTACGGCATGGTGCGGCTCACCCCGCTCGGCCTGTACGGGATCCGCGCGCGGATGCTGGACGCGGGCGTCGAGGCGCCGGCCGTCGGCGACCTCGCCGACAAGGGGGCCGACGTGCTCCTCGACAGCACCTCCGGCTTCCCGCAGGCGGCCGCCCAGGCCGAGATCGAGCAGTGGCTCGCGCGGCGTGAACCGCTGGGCGCGGCACGGGAGTTGCTCGGCGCCGCCCGGGGCGCCGACGCCGGGGCGCCGCTGCGGCGGCTGCGCTGCCAGCAGGCCCTGTCGCTGGTCGGCGCCGAGGCCGAGCCCGCGCTGCGCGAAGTCCTCGACGACCCCGAACTCGGCGGTCTCGCCCGGGTCTGGCTCGCCGAACACGGTGCGGCGGACGTGCCCGCGCCCTCGCAGGACCTCGTCTTCTGGCTCACCGTCGACACGATCGCGGCGCAGCTCTCCCTGGAGGGCAACTCGGACGAACTCCAGGCGCTGGTGGAAGGGCTTGCCGCGCAGCACAGCGGGTTCTTCGCGACGGCGTGGCGGGTTGAGCACCCGGCGACGGCGGATGTGCTGGAGGCGATGGGCCGCCTCCACCCGGACAAGAAGGTGGCCAAGGAGGCCCGCAAGGCGGCGTTCAAGGCTCGGTCGGCGGCGCAGTAGCGGTTGCCGGGTGCGCGTGGCCGGGCGTCTGCGGGTGCGGTGGGGGCGGGTCGCGCAGTTCCCCCGCACCCGTTACCGCGGGAACCCCTGCCGCGCGCCGGGGCGGTCAAGGCGTTCTGCGTGACATCTCGAGATTCCGTACGAGATGCGCCTGTTGACCTTCTTCGCGAAGATTCCCGGACGTCATGGAACCGGGCCCCCGGACGTAGGGCGGCGTTCAACCGCCGTTCAGGAACGGGCGAGAACGTATGGCCGAAAACAGGTCCGCCCCCCCGCACCGCCTTCACCTCAACCGGGAGACAGCCACCATGCCGCTCACTCGCAGGGACTTCGCCAGACGCTCCGCCGCCACCGGCGCGGGTGTCGCCCTGGCCGGCTCCGTCGGCGCCCTCGCCACCGCTCCGGGCGCCCTCGCGGCCACCGATGACACCGCGGCCGCCGGTGCCGACGCCGAGTCCGCGCGCAAGGGCGGCCACCACCACGGCGTCGGCTACGGCCCGCTGGTGCCCGACCCCGACGGCATCCTCGCGCTGCCGGAAGGGTTCTCGTACAAGGTCATCACGTACTGCGGGAAGACCAAGCTGGAGTCGGGCGAGTTCACGCCGTCCAACCACGACGGCACATCCACCTTCGAGGGCCCGCGCGGCACCACCCTCCTCGTCAACAACCACGAGCTGGCCGGCGCCCGTGCCGACTGGCCGCACCCGGTCCCGCTGACCGAGGGTCTCGTCTACGACCCGATGGCGGCCGGCGGCTGCACCGTCGTCGAGGTGCGCCGCGGCGGCGAGGTCGCCGAGTGGGTCGGCATCGCCGGCACCGCCACCAACTGCGCGGGCGGCAACACCCCGTGGGGCACCTGGCTGACCTGCGAGGAGACCGAGGACAAGGCCGGCAAGAACGGCTTCACCAAGGACCACGGCTACGTCTTCGAGGTCGACCCGTACGACCGCCGGGCCAACCGGTCGCCCAAGCCCATCAAGGCACTCGGCCGCTACGCCCACGAGGCCGTCGTCGTCGACCCCAAGCGCGGCCACCTGTACCTGACCGAGGACGCGTCGGGCCCCAACGGCCTCTTCTACCGCTGGACCCCGCCGCATGGCTTCACGCACGGCCGAGGCAAGCTGCGCACGCTCGCCGACGACGCGGGCACGTACGAGGCGTTCAAGTGCTTCGACTCCGGCGGCCGGTTCGTCGACGACCTCTCGCGCGCCACGAAGATCGGCACTGTGTACGGCGTCGACTGGGTCGAGGTCCCGGACCGCGACGCCAAGGCGGTCTCCGTGCGCAAGCAGTTCGCGGAGGGCGAGATCACCCGCGCCCGCAAGCTGGAGGGCATGTGGTGGGGTGACGGCGGCGTGTACGTCGTCTCGTCGTTCGCCCGCGCCGAGAGCCCGGTCGCGCACGACGGCCAGGTCTGGTTCTACGACCCCAAGCGCCGCACCCTCACCCTGAAGGTGCTGTTCGGGGTGAACCCGGACCCGTCGGTCGACGGCGCCTTCGACGGCCCGGACAACATCACCGTCTCGCCGTACGGCGGTCTGGTCATCGCCGAGGACGGCGAGGGCGTCCAGCACCTGTTCGGCGCGACCGACGGCGGGCGCACGTACCCGATCGCCCGCAACGAGCTGAACATCGGCACCGCGCAGGAGCCGGAGTACAGCGAGTTCACGGGCGTGACGTTCTCGCCCGACGGCCGCACCCTGTTCGCCAACATCCAGTCGCCGGGCATCATGCTCGCGATCACCGGCCCCTGGAAGCGCCAGAAGTAGCGGCCCGTTCGTCCCGGGCTATTGCAGCGGGTCCACCGGCGGAGCCTCCTGCTCGTCGGCGATGCGGTGGACCCGCCCGCGCACCGCGTACCAGCCCGCCGTCAGACACAGCGCGATGGGAATGAGCATCAGGACGGTGTCGCGGCCCGCGCCGTCCTTGTCGAACCACATCATCACGATCACGCCGAGCAGGAAGGCGATCGTGATCAGCTCGATCCACGGCGACCACCACAGCCGGAACGAAGGACGGTGCACCACGCCCTCCTTCGAGCGGCGCACGAACACCAGGTGGCAGAGCATGATCATGCACCAGGTGGAGATGACGCCGAGCGAGGAGATGTTCGTGACGATCGCGAACGCGTCCTCGGGCAGCCACGCGTTCAGCGCGACGCCGAACAGCGCCGCCGTCGCCGTCAGCAGGATGCCCCCGTACGGGACATGGCTGCCGCTCATCCGGGCCGTGAACGACGGCGCCGAGCCCGCCATCGACATCGAGCGCAGGATGCGCCCTGTCGTGTAGAGACCGGAGTTGAGCGAGGACATCGCGGCCGTCAGCACGACCAGGTTCATGATGCCGCCGGCCGACGGCACCCCGATCTTCGACAGGACCGTCACGAACGGGCTCTGGTCCGCCGAGTACGCCGTCCACGGCAGCAGCAGCGTCAGCATCACGACCGAGCCGACGTAGAAGATGCCGACCCGCCACATGATCGAGTTCACGGCCTTCGGGACGAGCTCCTCCGGGTTCTCCGTCTCGCCCGCCGTCACACCGACCATCTCCACGGCCGCGTACGCGAACACGACGGTCTGCGTGATGAGGACGACGGGGAGCACACCGAGCGGGAAGAACCCGCCGTTGTCGCTGATCAGCGAGAAGCCCGGGTCGTTGCCGTCCACCTCGTGGCCGGTGACCAGGAAGAAGATGCCGATCAGCAGGAACAGCACCAGCGCGGCCACCTTGACGATGGCGAACCAGAACTCCATCTCACCGAAGCTCTTCACGGAGATCAGGTTCACGGTCAGCACGATCGCCAGCGCGATCGCGGCGAGCACCCACTGCGGGACCGACGTGAACATCGACCAGTAGTGCACGTACAGGGCGACCGCCGTGATGTCGGCCATGCCCGCGGTCGACCAGTTCAGGACGTACATCCACCCGGCGACGAACGCGCCCCGCTCGCCGAGGAACTCACGGGCGTACGACACGAACGAACCGGACGACGGCCGGTGCACGACGAGTTCGCCCAGGGCCCGCACCACGAAGAACGCGAACATCCCGCAGATGGCGTACGCGAACGCGAGGGCCGGGCCCGCCTTGGCGAGGTTGCCGCCCGCGCCGAGGAAGAGGCCGGTGCCGATCGCGCCACCGATCGCGATCATGCTGATGTGCCGTGGTTTCAGGGACTTGGCATAGCCGAGGTCACCGGCGTCAGTGACGCCTTCCGCGGTGAGCGGGTCGTCGAGGTGCGCATCTTTTTCCGGGTTCACGCGGGGAACTCTCGCAAAATAAATGCCTGGCGTGGCTGATGCGCGCCGCCATACAGTCGTTCCCGTCGAGAGCAGCACCTCCCGGTGCGCGAGGCGGCGGTTACTTCCTTTCCAGAACGAATACCGCGGCCGGCTTGATCTCGGGAGGCGCAGCAGATGGTGTGTGCCCGGTGCGCAGGCAGCGGATACTTCTTTGATCCGGCGGTTGCGGGTTCGAGTCCCGTCGGCGACTTCAGGTCGTCGTAGCTCAATCGGCAGAGCACCAGAATGGACCGCCGCCGACTTCCGATCTCGGGCACGCTCCATTCGCTGCGCCTCCCTCCGAAGCTCACAGAGCACTACTCATGAATTCGGGGGAATTCTCATGGCGCGTTTCAACCGTAAGTCCGCGAAGGCGGCCGTCCTTTCCGCCGTGCGCACCACGGGGCGCACCCTGGCCACCCACGAGGGCGGCCGTGGATTCCAGCGCGACGCACGCTCCGAGCTCTTCCTGCTCGCCGTCGCCAACTTCGTGTCCCAGCAGACCTTCTACGAGGACGGCGCCGCCCGCGACGACCGCTTCGCCGCGCTGGTGCGCGAGCTCGCCGTGTCCGACCCGGAGTGGACCGCGGGCCTGCTGGGCTGGCTGCGCGGCGAGGGCAACCTGCGCACCGCCTCGCTCGTCGGAGCCGCCGAGTACGTGAAGGCGCGCCTCGACGCGGGCGCCACCGACGGGCCCGCGAACCGCGAGGTCGTCGCCTCCGTGCTGCGCCGCCCCGACGAGCCGGGCGAGCTGCTCGGCTACTGGACGCAGACGTACGGGCGGGCCGTGCCCAAGCCGGTCAAGCGCGGCATCGCCGACGCGGTGCGCCGGCTGTACCACGACAGGGCGCTCCTGAAGTACGACACCGCGTCCAAGGGCTTCCGGTTCGGCGACGTCCTGAACCTGGTGCACGCGGCGCCCGACCCGGCGAAGGCCTGGCAGGGCGAGCTGTTCCGGTACGCGCTCGACCGCCGGCACCACCCGGACACGGCGGTGCCCCCGGCGTCGAGTCACGTCCTGTGCGCACACCGAGAGTTGATGGCGGTGCCGGTCGACGCGCGGCGCTCCGTGCTGACCTCCGCGGACGGCGCCGAGCGGCTCGCCGCGGCGGGCATGACGTGGGAGGCGCTGGCCGGCTGGCTCCAGGGGCCGATGGACCGGGCGGCGTGGGAGGCCGTCATCCCGTCGATGGGCTCGATGGCGCTCGTCCGTAACCTGCGCAACTTCGACGAGGCAGGGGTCTCGGACGAGGTCGCGGCGCGGGTGGCCGCGAAGATCTCGGACCCGGCCGAGGTGGCGCGCTCGCGGCAGTTCCCGTTCCGCTACCTCGCCGCGTACCAGCACGCGCCGTCGCTGCGCTGGGCGTACCCGCTGGAGCAGGCGCTCGCCCACTCCCTGTCCAACGTGCCGTCCCTGAGCGGCCGTTCGCTGATCCTGGTGGACCGCTCGGGCTCCATGTGGGGCCGCCTCTCCGACCGCTCGCAGCTCAACCGGGCCGACGCGGCGGCGGTGTTCGGCACCGCGCTCGCGCTGCGGGCCGAGCGGGCCGACCTGGTGCAGTTCGGCACCGGCAGCGCCGACGTGATGTACCGCAAGGGCGAGTCGGTCCTTAAGATCCTGGAGCGGTTCGGCAGCCTCGGCGGCACGGACACGACCGAGGCGGTACGCCGTCACTACCGCGGCCACGACCGGGTGCTGATCGTGACCGACGAGCAGGCGGCGTACAGCCACCACGGCGACCCGACCGCGCGGATCCCGGCGCAGGTTCCGGTCTACACATGGAACCTGGCCGGGTACCGGGCGGGCCACGGCCCCTCCGGGTCGGGCAACCGGCACGTCTTCGGCGGCCTCACGGACGCGGCGTTCCGGACGGTGACGCTGCTCGAGTCCGGTCGCGATGCCAACTGGCCCTGGATGCAGCGGAGTTGAGCCGTCAGGTCGCCTTCGTCCCGCGGGGTGTTCCCCGCAGGACGAAGGCGACCACCAGCAGGGCCGCAAGGCCGATCAGCGCGCCCACCTCGAACGCCCGGCCCGCGCCGTGCACGAGGACCGCGTCCGCCGTGCCCCGGGTGTGCCGGGCCGCCGTGCCGTACACGGTGACGAGGACCGCGAGGCCGAGCGTGCCGCCCAGCCACTGGAAGGTCTGGAGCAGGCCCGAGGCCGCGCCCGCCTCGTGCGGTGTGACGCGTGCCAGGATCGTCGCGTTGAGCGGCATGAAGCTCAGGCCGACGCCCACGCCGAGCAGCACCATCGGGCCGAGCAGCCCGGCCGCGTACGAGTCGTCGACGCGCAGCCGTGACAGCCATCCGGCGGCCGCCACCGTCAGCAGCGAGCCGGTCAGGAGCAGCGGCTTCGGGCCGAGCCGGGCGAGCAGCCGCGGCGCGGCCCGCACCGTCGCGAACGCCCCGGCCGTCAGCGGAAGGAAGGCGAACCCCGCCTTCAACGGGCTGTAGTCCAGGACCTGTTGGATGTAGAGGGTGAGGAAGTAGAAGGCGCCGAAGTTCCCTGCGGGCAGCAGCAGGATCACGGCGTACGCGGCCGCCCTGGTGCGGTCGCGCAGCAGGGTGAGCGGCGCGATGGGCTGCCGGGCGCGCGACTCGACGCAGAGGAATCCGGCGAGCAGCACGGCCGCGATGAAGAAGCAGGTCAGGGCGCGGGTGTCGGACCAGCCGCGGTCCGAGACGCGGAGGAAGGCGTAGACGAGGGTGAACATGCCGGTGGTGCCGGTGACGGCCCCCGCCGCGTCGAACCGCCCGGTGCGGCGCGGGGTTTCGCGCACGGCCCGTGGCAGGGCGAGCGCCAGTGCGGCACCGATCGGTACGTTGATCAGCAGGGCCCAGCGCCAGGACGCCAGGTCGGTGAACGCGCCGCCCACGACGAGCCCGATCGAGGCGCCGATGCCGGCCATGGAGGAGTAGACGGCCAGCGCGCGATGGCGGGCGGGGCCGTCGGTGAAGTGCGTGGTGATCAGGGCGAGGGTGCTGGGCGCGATGAGGGCCGCGCCGACGCCCTGGACGGCGCGCGCGGCGAGCAGCAGCCCGCCGTCGGAGGCCAGGCCGCCGAGCAGGGACGCGGTCGCGAAGATGAGGACTCCGCAGGTCAGCGCCTTGCGGCGACCGATAAGGTCGCCCGCGCGGCCGCCAAGGAGGAGCAGGCCGCCGAAGGTGAGGGTGTAGGCGTTCAGGACCCACGACAGGCCCGTCGGGGCGTAGTCGAAGGTGCGCTGGATGTCGGGCAGGGCGACGTTCACGACGGTCGAGTCGACGCCGACCATGAGGTAGGCCGTGACGACGAGGAGAAGGACGGCGCCGGGACGCGTTACCGTGCGCTCTGCGGACAGGGGCGGTGTGACGGGCGGTGCGGAGGACATGCTCGACTCCCGTACGGGGACGGTGGGTTGAGGACGGTGAGCGAAGGTGTGCGGGCAGCCCGGACTGCCCGCACCGAAAGCGGGGACTGTCTCCGTTTAGCTCCGGCTAAGATACGGAGACCGTCCCCGGTTGTGCAAGGTGCTTTGAGGAGGCGTGGAGATGTCCCAGGTGGGAGCGGGCCGCCCGGCCAAGCCGAAGCGAGCCGACGCGCGGCGCAACTACGAACGCCTCGTCCACGAAGCCGGGTTGGCGTTCGCCGAGAAGGGCGCGCAGGCCTCCCTCGACGACATCGCGAAGCGGGCCGGCGTCGGCTCGGGCACGCTCTACCGGCACTTCCCCACGCGGGAGGCGCTCATGGAGGCGGTGTACGTCGGCCAGTTCGACGAACTGGCCGAGCAGGCGCGGCGGCTGGCCGCCGAGCTGCCCCCCGCCGAGGCCCTCTTCGCCTGGCTGGCCGCCCTGGGCGATCAGATCGTGCGGGTGCGTGCCCTCAAGACGCTGCTCGGGGCGGCCGTCGCCGAAGGCGGCGCGGCCCTCGTCGTCCAGTGCGGTGACGTCCTCAAGGCGGCCGCGGCCGAGCTGCTCGCGGCGGCCCAGGAAGCCGGCGAGGTGCGGGCCGACCTCACCCATCTGGAGCTGCTGCGGCTCAATCACGCCATGGTCGCCGCGGCCGAGCTCGCGGGCGACGGACCCAAGGACATCGGCCGCTACCAGCAGCTTCTGCTCGAAGGGGTCCGGGCGAAGCCGTGACGGCGCCCCGGGGGTCCCGGAAGAAAAGTCTTCGGTAAGGGAACGGTAAAGCGGAGCCGCTCGTTACCCCAGGCATGACAGCTATGACCCCCGGCTCGAACATCCCGCTCACGGCGCAGCGTGTGGCGGTGGACGTCACGGGCCCCGTGCGGCTCGACGTATCGGGCCTGCTGCTCACCGCCGACGGCAAGGTGCGCTCGGACGACGACTTCATCTTCTACAACCAGCCCGCGGGCCCCGGCGTGAGCTATACGTCGGGCGGTGGCACGAGCCCCGACTCGATCACCGTGGACACGGCCGCCGTGCCGCCCGGCATCGAGAAGATCGTCGTCACCGCGAGCCCGGACGCGGCGGGGCAGACGTTCCAGGGCATCGAGCCCACGGCCACGATCCGCAACGCGGACGACGGCTCGGTCCTCGCCACGTTCACGCCGCCGCAGCTCGGCGCCGAGACGGCGCTGGTGGTCATGGAGGTGTATCTCCGCAACGGCGCGTGGAAGGCGCGCGCCGTGGGCCAGGGGTATGCGAACGGGCTCGCGGGCATCGCCACCGACTTCGGCGTGAGCGTCGAGGAGCCGGCCGCGCCGGCCGCGCCCGCCCCGGCTCCCGCCCCCGCCGCGGCGCCGGTCGCCCCGCCCGCCGCCATGCCCGCGCCGACCACGCCCCCGGTCGACCCGCGCATCGCCCCGCCCCCGCCGCCGGCCGCGGCCCCCGCCGCGCCCGCGCCCGCCGCCCCGGCCCCCGGCTCCGGCAAGATCAACCTGGACAAGGGGCGCGTCTCCCTCCAGAAGAACCAGACGGTGTCCCTGGTCAAGGGCGGAAAGCCGCTGCTCAGCCAGGTCAAGATGGGCCTCGGCTGGGAGCCCGCGTTCCGCGGCAAGGACATCGACCTGGACGCGTCCGTCATCGCGTACGGGCCGCAGCGCAACCACATCGACACCTGCTACTTCGGCAAGCTGTCGATCGTGAACGGCGCGATCAAGCACTCCGGCGACAACCTCACGGGCGAGGGCGGCGGCGACGACGAGGTGATCGTCGTCGACCTGGGCCGGCTGCCGCAGGACGTCACGGGCCTCGTCTTCACGGTGAACTCGTTCTCCGGCCAGAAGTTCACGGAGGTCGCCAAGGCGTACTGCCGGCTGCTCGACGCGGCCACCGGCGAGGAGCTGGTCCGCTTCGACCTCACGAACGCGGAGGCGCAGACCGGCGTCATGATGGCCAAGCTCATCAAGCAGTTCTCCGGCGAGTGGGAGATGACCGCGATGGGCGACTTCGTGAAGTCCCGCACCGCGCGCGGCATGGTCAAGCCGGCGGCGCAGGCCCTGTAGCCGCTGATCCGGTCCGGCCCTCGTGGCCGGGCCGGACGCCGGGCCCGGCGGTAGCGTGCTCGTGACAGGACGGGACACGAGGAGGCCGGGCCATGGCAAAGGCGCAGGTGCAGTCGGTGCTCGACGGGCTCGCGGGGATCCGGGAGGACCTCGCCGCGTTCTACCGGGACCTGCACCGGCACCCGGAGCTGTCCCTCCAGGAGACCCGCACCGCCGGCCTCCTCGCGCGGCGGCTGCGGGACGCCGGGTGCGACGAGGTCGCCGAGGGCATCGGCACCACCGGCGTCGTCGGCGTCCTGCGCAACGGCGAGGGGCCCGTGGTCATGCTCCGCGCCGACTTCGACGCGCTGCCCGTCGAGGAGAAGACCGGTCTGCCGTACGCCTCCACGGACCGCGGCGTCGACCACGACGGGCGCGACGTCCCTGTCATGCACGCCTGCGGCCACGACATGCACGCCGCCTGCCTCGTCGGCGCCGCCACGCTCTTCGCGCGGGCCCGTGACGCCTGGTCGGGCACCCTCCTGATCGTCTTCCAGCCCGCCGAGGAACTCGTCGTCGGCGCCCAGGGGATGATCGACGACGGCCTCTTCGAGCGGTTCCCCGTGCCCGGCATCGTCCTCGGCCAGCACGTCGGCCCGCTGCCCGCCGGGTTCATCGGACACGGATCGGGCCCGGTCATGGCGGCCGCGGACTCCCTGCACGTCACCCTGCACGGCCGCGGCGGGCACGGCTCGCGCCCCGAGTCGACCGTCGACCCGGTCGTCATGGCCGCGCACGTCGTGACCCGGCTCCAGGGCATCGTCGCCCGCGAGGTCCCGCCGTCCGAGCCCGCCGTCGTCACCGTCGGCCGGCTCCAGGCGGGCACCAAGGACAACATCATTCCCGACACCGCCGAGCTCGGGATCAACATCCGTACGTACACGCCGCAGATCCGCGACCTGGTGCGCGCCGCCGTCGAGCGGGTCGTGCGCGCCGAGTCCGCGGCCGGCGGCGCCGTCGCCGAGCCCGACCTGCGCTGGTCCGGCGCCGCGCCCGCGCTGGTCAGCGACCCCGAGGCGACCGAGGCGACGGTCGCCGCGTTCGCCGGGCACTTCGGTGAGCAGCGCCTCCAGAAGCTGCCCCTGATCACCGCCAGCGAGGACGTCGGCCTGTTCGGCGCCGTCCTGAAGGTGCCCACCGTCTTCTGGTTCTGGGGAGGCCTCGACACCGAGCCGACGGTCGCCGCCTTCCTGGAGGGCCGGATCGACGAACTCCCCGGCAACCACTCGCCGTTCTTCGCGCCGGTCGTCGAGCCCACGCTCAGCACCGGTGTGGAGGCGCTGGTGGTGGCCGCCCACACCTGGCTGAGCCGTCTCGACGGAGCGCGTCGACCCTAGTGCGTGCTCTGGGGGAGCTTGCCAGGTGTCGCGAGGCGGACGGGAATGGTCGGACAGGCGCTACGTCCGGCCGGGCGTGGGCGGGATGCGGCGCAGGGCGAGGAGCGTGGCGTCGTCGGTGCGGTGCGGACCGTCGAGCCGGGCGACCAGGCGCTGGGCGTAGTCGAGGAGGTCGTCGTGCCCGGCGCTGGGGGCCGCCTGGCGGTAGCAGTCCCGGGCGGCGGCCAGGAAGCGGGCGGTGTCCTCGTCCGGGTCGTGGCCGCGCCGTTCGGTCAGACCGTCCGTGTACAGGAGCACGATGTCGCCGAGCTGGAGGGAGACCGTCGCCGCACTGTACGTGGCACCGGGCAGCACCCCGACCGGCAGCCCGGGACCGCCCGGCGGCAGGGGCAGCTGCGTCGCCCGGCCCGCGCGCAGCAGGACGGGGCTCGGGTGTCCGGCGCAGGTCCAGCGCAACAGGCCGATCTCGGGGTGGTAGCGGGCGATGACGGCCGTCGCGGTGGACTCCATGCCGTCCGCGCAGGCCAACTCGTTGAGCCACTGCGTCAGTTGCTCGACCCGCTGCTCCGTGTAGGCGAGGCCGGCCAGGGCGTACCGCAGCTTCGCCATGAGGGTGACCGCTTCGAGGCCGTGGCCCCGCGCGTCCCCCAGCGCGACGAGCAGCCGGTCGCCGGGCAGCCTGCGGGCCTTGTACCAGTCGCCGCCGACCCCGGCCTCGCGGGCGTCGGGCCGGTAGACGACGGCGGCTTCGAGACCGTACGCGGCCAACTCGTCCTGGAAGTGCGGCAGTACGGCCTCGCGCAGTGCGCCCGCGACCTCGGCGACCGCCTCGGCGTGCTTGCGCTGGAGACGGGCCTCGCGCTCGGCGCGCTCGGCGGCGTCCCGGCGGCGCCGCTCCGCCGTCACGTCGACGAGGACCCCGCGCACCGCCCACACCAGGCTGCCGGGAGCGATCCGCAGGGGCTCGGCCGTCAGCCGGATCACCCGCGCGCCGGGGCCGCGCAGCCGCAGCTCGCACTCCGTCGTCCGCTTGCGCAGGATGACGTCGTACAGGGTCTGGTAGAGGCCGGGGAGGCTCTCCGGCGCGGTGGCCTCCGCGAGGTCGTACAGGCCGGGCAGCGGTGCGTCCGTGTCGAGGCCGAGGACCTGGCGGAAGCTGCCGGAGGGCGCGACCCCGTGATCGCCGAGGTTCCACTCCGCCCAGCAGACCCGCACCAGCTGCTGTGCGGCGGCGGCCATGTGCAGCCGGTGCCCGCGCTCCCAGACGGCGAGGACGTGGTCGCCGCAGGGAGCGACCTGCACCTGGTCGTTGATCCGCACCGGCCCCGCCGGGGTCCGTGCGATCCACTCGACGGTCTCGGGCCCCTGGACGGTGCCCTCGCGCAAGGCGCGGGCGATCATGCCGGGGACCGCCGTCGCCGCCATCCCGGGGAAGCGGTCGTACGCCGACACCGGGTCCGTCCAGGTCGGCATGGTGGTACGGGCGAAACGCTCGGCGGCGTAGGCGCGGGCCGCCGCGTTCTGGGACACGTAGAGGAGGTCCTGGATCCGCCCGTCGGCGTCGAGCACGGGTGCCAGCAGGAGCGCCGGCGTCGGCATGGCGTCGAGGAGCTGCTGCGTGGACGGCGGCGGGGGAGCCGGGTACTGGGCCGGACGGGTGGTCGGCGCGGGGGCGCTGTGCAGATCGGCGTACTTGCGTACGCGGCGGCGCTGGGCGGTGAGGAGCTCATGGATCGCCTGCATGTCCAGGCGGGAGCGGGTGTCGCGCGCCGCGGAGGGGTCCACCATGCGGATCGGGCCTCCAGTACGCGGAATGTACGGCAGTGCCGAACATGATCACCGCGATGGGCCCGGCCGGCCAGCCGGGGAGGGCCGGCCGGCGGTCTCCCCGACGGGTCAGGTGGGCGTCGACGGCTCAGTACGGCCAGATCGGCGGGTCGTTCACGAAGCGGCCGCCCATGTGGACGTGCGCCGGGTTGTCGTCGCTGAGCGGGCCGAACTCGGCGAGGAGCTTGTCCGCGTACTCCTCCGAGTCGTCCTGCGGCTCGTAGCCGAGGGCACGGGCGCTCGAAAGGTCCCACCACAGACGGGTGTTGGCGGACGATCCGTAGACGACGGTGTGGCCGACGCCGGGTGCGCTCAGCGCCGCGTGGAAGAGGCGGGCGCCGTCGGCCGGGCTCATCCACACCGACATCATGCGGACGTCCGTGGGCTCCTTGAAGCAGGAGCCGATGCGGACCGAGACCGTCTCCAGGCCGTGCTCGTCCCAGTAGAACTGGGCGAGGTCCTCGCCGAACGACTTCGACAGGCCGTAGAAGGTGTCGGGGCGGCGCAGGGTCTCGACGGGGACGAGCGGGGCGCCGTCCTCCACGCGCGGGCGCGGCGTGTAGCCGATCGCGTGGTTGGAGGAGGCGAAGACGATCCGGGGCGCCGTGCCGTCCGCGCGGGAGGCCGCCTCCTCGCGGACCGCTTCGTAGAGGTGGTAGGTGCCCTTGATGTTCGCTTCGAGGATCTTGTCGAACGTGGACTCCAGGGAGATCCCGGCCAGGTGCAGCACGCCGTCGACGCCGCGCACCGCCTCGCGCAGCGCCTCCGTGTCGTTCAGGTCGGCGACGATCGCGTCGGGCGCGTCCTCGACCGGGCGCACGTCGAGCAGCCGGAGCGTGTAGCCGTGCTGCGGGAGCAGCTCGCGCATCAGGGTGCCGAGGCCGCCGGCCGCGCCGGTGAGCAGGATCGTGCGGGGCCCAGAGGGGGCTGCTGACATGTGCGTCGTCTCCGTGTCCGTGAGCTGCATTCACATGCGTGGATGCGCGGGGCCACGCTAAGGAGGAGGCGTCCGAGCCGTCAAGAGTCCCGCCGATGCGGGGAGTTCGGGCGCTTGACCGTCCCCTTTGGGGCGGCTTACGGTGAGCGCGTTCAGAAATATAGACGCTAATCATAGACGTGCACATGCCTGCGGGCGGCGTAGAGGTCCGCGGGCGTGCGCCTGTCCGCAGTGTTCCAGGGAGAGTCCGTGACGATGCCCCCTCTTGGCCCCCTCGCCGCCCGGCTCGGCATCCCCAGCGGGCCGCTGTTCTTCCCCGTCACCGCGTACGGGCCCGACGGCGCCGTCGACCTGGACACCTACCGCACCCATGTGCGGCGCGGCGTCGAAGCCGGGGCCGCCGCCGTGTTCGCCTGCTGCGGCACTGGTGAGTTCCACGCGCTCACGCCCGAGGAGTTCGAGGAGTGCGTCGCCGCCGCCGTCGAGGCGACCGAAGGGCGGGTTCCCGTCGTCGCGGGCGCCGGCTACGGCACCGCCCTCGCCGTCCGCTACGCGCGCGCGGCCGAACGGGCGGGCGCCGACGGCCTGTTGGCGATGCCGCCCTACCTCGTGGTCGCCGGGCAGGAAGGCCTCCTGCGGCACTACAGCGAGCTGGCCGACGCGACCTCCCTCGACGTCATCGTCTACCAGCGCGACAACGCCGTGTTCACCCCGGAGTCCGTCGTCGCGCTCGCCCGCCACCCCAAGGTCATCGGCCTCAAGGACGGCCTCGGCGACCTCGACCTGATGCAGCGCATCGTCAGCGCCGTACGCACCGACGTCGGGGACGACTTCCTCTACTTCAACGGCCTGCCGACCGCCGAACTCACCGGCCTCGCCTACCGCGGCATCGGCATCACCCTCTACTCCTCCGCCGTCTTCTGCTTCGCCCCCGACATCGCGCAGGCCTTCCACAAGGCGCTGGGCACGGGCGACGACGCGATGGTGAACCGGCTCGTCGACGGCTTCTACCGGCCGCTCGTCGAACTGCGCAACCAGGGCCGCGGCTACGCGGTGTCCCTGGTCAAGGCCGGTGTACGGCTGCGCGGGCTCGACGTCGGCGAGGTGCGGCCGCCGCTGCACGAACCGTCCGAGGAGCACGTCAAGCAGCTCGCCGAACTCGTCGAGCGCGGCCGGGCGTTGCTCGAAGACCCCACCGACAACGAGGATGGCGCCGCATGAAGACCTCCGCCTTCGTCTACCCGTGGGACGTCAACGGCGACCCGGACGCCGCCCGCCGCATCGCCGACCTCGGCGTTCGGCAGGTCACCCTGGCCGCCGCCTACCACTCCACCCGGGCCCTCACGCCCCGCCACCCGCGCCACCGCGTCGTCACCGCCGAGCACGCCTCCGTGCTCTATCCGGTCGACGAACAGCGCTGGGAGGGGCGGGAGCTGAGGCCGTACGCCGCCGGTGACTGGGCCCCCGCAGACGCCTACGGCGAGGCCGCCGCCGCGCTCGCCGCCGCCGGACTCGACGTGCACACCTGGGTCGTGCTCGCCCACAACTCCCGCCTCGGCGCCGAACATCCGGACACCTCCGTCGTCAACGCGTACGGCGACCGCTACCCGTGGGCCCCCTGCATCGCCCAGCCCGCCACCCGCGCCTACCTCGTCGGCCTCGCCGCCGAAGCGGCCACCCGGCCCGGCGCGCGCGGCACCGAACTCGAATCCCTCGGCTGGTACGGCCTCGCGCATCTGCACGCCCACGACAAGACGGCCGGCGTCGGACTCGGCGAGGCCGGGCAGTACCTGATGTCCCTGTGCTTCTGCGCCGACTGCCGCACCGGGTACGGACAACACGGCCTGGACGCGGACGAGTTGGCGCGTGCCGTGCGGGCCGCCCTGGAACCCGTGTGGCGCGGGGAGGCCACGGACGACGGCTGGCCCACGGTCGAGAAGCTGCTCGGCGCGGAACCGGCCGCCGCCACCCGCGCCCACCGCGACGCCACCGCCCGCTCCCTCCAGGAGGCGGCCGTCGCGGCGGTGCGGGAAGCGGCCCCCGACGGCTTCCAGGTGCTGCTGCACGCGGACCCGGTCTCCTATCACTGTGGCGCCAACGCCGGTGTCGACCCCGCGCACATCCTCTCCGTCGCCGACGGCGTGGTCGTGCCCTGCACGGGAGGGGCCGCTCTCGTCGGGCCCTTCGCCCGGGCCGGGAAAGCCGCGAAGGTCGTCGCCGCGAACTTCACCGTCGTACGGGGGATGGGCGGCAGCCCGCACACCCTCGCCGCCGACGCGCGGGCCGCGCGCGACCTGGGCGCCACGGAGCTGCGGCTCTACCACGCGGGCCTCGCCTCGGACACGGACCTCGACACGGTGCGGGAGGCGCTCGCGCAGCTGTGACCCGCGGCACCGATGAGTTTCGGGCTGCGGGCCGGTCCACAGGTGACAGGGACGTACGGACACCCAGGAACCGGAAGGCTCACCCATGAGTGACGCGACAGTGGACATCGGCCCGCAGGCCCGCATCGTGGCGCACCTCGCCCACGGCGTGCGCGAGGACCAGCTGGACCTGCCCACCCCTTGCCCCGACTACACGGTGCGCCACCTCCTCGGGCACATCGTCGGACTCTGCGCCGGGTTGCGCGCCACCGCCCGCAAGGAGTCCGAGAAGAGCGGGCAGAACCCCGGCAGCGCACTGCCCGAACTGCCGGCCGACTGGCGCTCCGCCCTGCCCGGCGCGCTCGACGCGCTCGTCGAGGCCTGGGCCGAGCCCGCCGCGTGGGAGGGCATGACGCAGGCGGGCGGCATCGACCTGCCCGGGTCCGTCGGCGGCCTCGTCACCGCCGACGAACTCGTCGTGCACGGCTGGGACCTGGCCCGCGCGACCGGCCAGGAGTACGCGCCCGACGAGGCCGCGCTGCGGGCCGCGCACGCGCTGCTCGCTCCGGAGGAGGAGGGGCCCGCCGGGCTGTTCGGCCCTGTCGTGCCGGTGCCCGACGAGGCGCCGTTCCTCGACCGCGTCATCGGGCTGAGCGGCCGCGACCCGCACTGGAAGGCGTAGCCGCCACCGAACCCGTCGCCGGCCACGGGGAACATCCGTACAGCGAGCGGTAGAGAACGGGGCCGGGCGGCGTCTCCATGGACGCCGCCCAGCCCCGCGAGGTCGCCGGTTCGCTTCGCCTGGCTCAGGGCTCGATGCGCAGGTCCTCGATGAGGCCGTCGCGGAGGCTGAAGCGGAAGTGCAGGTCCACCACGCCGCCCGGGAAGTCACCCTCGACGTGTTGGACGGCGACGTAGTGGTCCGCATCGGCCTGCTGCGCACCGATGAGGTCGATCGTGTACGTGTACTCGCCGGCGGAGCGGGTCATCCAGGCTTCGATCGCCGGGGCTCCCTGATGGGTCTTGCCCTCGTCGGTCACGGTGGCGTCGGGGTGGAGGAAGCCGAGTGCCGTGGCGGCGTCGTGGGCGCGGTGCGCCTTGAGAAAGCCGGTGACGGCCTCGGGCAGAGCCTCGGGAGCGATGATCTGGGGCTGGTCGGGGGACATGAGTCTCCTGGGGGGTTCGGGGATCAGACGGTGGGGACGGTGCCGCCGTCGATGACGTGCTCGGCGCCGACGATGGCGGAGGCGCGGTCGGACACGAGGAAGGCGACGAGTTCGGCAACTTCCTCGGGGTGGGCGGGGCGGCCCAGCGGGATTCCGCCGAGGGAGTCCATGAGCTGCTTCAGGGCCGCTTCGAGGGTGGTGCCGGCGTTCTCCGCGATGCGGGCGACGAGCTGGTCGGCGGCGGTGGTCCGGACGAAGCCGGGACTGACGGAGTTGATCCGGATGCCGAGCGGAGCGACCTCGTTGGCCAGGCCCTTGCTGTAGGTGGTCAGTGCGGCCTTGGCGGCGGCGTAGGCGAGGGTGCCGTCCCAGAGCGGCATGCGGCGCTGGATCGAGGAGACGTGCACGATGGCGCCCCGTCCGGCTTCGGTCATGGCGGGCAGCAGGCCGCGGTCGAGGCGGACGGCGGCGAGGAGGTTGACGTTGAGCTCGTTGGCCCAGTCGTCCTCGGTCAGGGCCGCGTATCCGCCCGAGGGGGCGTTGGAGCCGCCCACGTTGTTGACCAGGATGTCGACGCCGCCGAGGCGGCGGAGGGCCTCGTCGACCACCCTGGCAGCCCCTTCGGGAGCCGCCAGGTCCGCGGTGATGATGTCCGAGGCGGCCATGTCGTCCGGGCGGCTGCGCGCGGTGACCAGCACGGTGGCGCCGGCCTGGGACAGGCGCCGGGCGACGGCCGCGCCGACGCCTTTCGTGCCGCCGGTGACCAGGGCGCGGCGGCCCTTCAGGGAGTCGCCGGTTTCGCGGAGGGGGGTGGCCATGATGTCTTCCGTTCCCGGGTGCGGACCGAAGAGGGGGCGCACCTGTCGTTACTGCTAGAATAGAAGTGAGTAACTTCGACATTAGCAGTAACTCTGCGGAGGTGGTCAACTTGGCGAGCCGGATCAGGGCGGAAGACTTCGAATGCCCGCTGTCCACGACCGTGCAGCACGTCGGCGAATGGTGGACGCTGCTGCTCCTCCACGACGCCTTCGACGGGTACACCCGCTTCGACCAGTTCCAGGAGAACCTCGGCATCTCCACCAGCATGCTCACCGCACGCCTCAAGACGCTGGTCGCGGACGGCCTGCTGGAGCGCCGTCCCTACCAGACCAATCCCGTCCGCAACGAGTACGTCCTGACCGACCTGGGACGCTCCCTGCGCCCCGTGATCATCACGTTGGCGGCGTGGGGCAACTCCCGCCTCACCCCCGAGCAGCGCAGCATGATCCTCATCGACACCACGAGCGGCGAAGAGGTGGAACCCGTGGTCGTCGATGCCACGACGGGCCGCCGCCTCGACGACAGCCGTGCCTACGTGTTCGCCGCCGGCCCTGCCGCCAGCCCCGCCATGCGGGCCCGCTACCCCCGCAGCGGTGAGACCACCGCCGACGAACCCGCCCGCACCAGCTGACGCACACGCCACCCCGCCGCGCGAGCCGCACCCGCTCGACACGCCCGTCCCCGGAGGATCCGTGCCCACCGCCGACGAACTGATCAGCCCCGACAGCATCCGCGGTCTGACGGCCGTCCTGCGCCGTACGTCCCCCACCGCCTCCCGCTGGCGCACCGTGGCCGGCAGCGCGGCAACCCTCGGCCCGCTCTCCCTCAGCCGGCGGGCCCGTGCGGTCGGCGAGGCCCTCCTGGCCGACATCGGCCACGACTACACCCGGCTCGCCCATGCGACGCGCGCGGCCCTCACCAGCGACGACCTCACCGGCTGGATGGTCTGGCCGCTCACCGAGGCCGTCGCCGCCGCGGCCACCACGTCCTCCACCGACGCGGACTTCGACGACGGCCTCGACCTCCTCGCCCGGCTCACGCCCCGCCTCACCGCGGAATTCGCGCTGCGCACCTTCCTCGACGCCGACCTGCCCAGAACGCTCGCCACCGCAGCAGCCTGGACCGCATCTCCCGACCCCGCGGTGCGCCGGCTGGCGAGCGAGGGCACCCGCCCCAAACTCCCCTGGGCCCGCCAGGTTCCCGAGCTGACCCGCAACCCCGCCGCCACCCTCCCCCTGCTGGACCGGCTGCACACCGACACCTCCGACACCGTGCGTCGCTCGGTCGCCAACCACCTCAACGACATCTCCCGCCTCGACCCCGATCTCGCCACCGCCCAGGCCGCCCGCTGGGCGAACGGCGCCGCACCGACCAGCCCCGCGCTGATCCGCCACGCCATGCGCACCCTCGTCAAACAGGGCAACCCCGCGGCGCTGGACCTGGTCGGCTTCCACGGCGGCCGCGCCGACCTCACGGTGGAGGGCCCCCTCCTGGAGCGAACCGGCGTCCTCCTGGGTGGCACCCTCGACTTCACCGCCCGCGTCACCAACATCTCGGACAAGCCGGTCACCCTGGCCATCGACTACGTCGTCCACCATCTGAAGGCCAACGGCAAGCAGGCCCCCAAGGTCTTCAAACTCGCCAAGCGCGCCCTGTCCCCCGGCGAGACGACCGAGCTGCGGCGCGGCCACTCCTTCCGTCCCATCAGCACACGCCGCTACTACCCGGGCGCCCACGCCATCCAGCTCCAGGTCAACGGCCACCCCTACGACAAGGTGGCCTTCGCACTCGACTCCGATCAGGTCGCGGTCGACGTCGTCGAGGAAGAAGAACCGAGCGGCCCAGCCGGTGTGCCGGCCGGCCATGAGCGTTCTCGCCCATAACCGCTGTACCGACGTTCCCCGAGGCCGGCCTCACCACGCCCCCTCGCCCCGCATCCGTGCGGGACGAGGGGGCTTTCGTTCGACCGGTCGCACATGAACCGCCAACTCGCGGGCGGATCAACGGACTTCCATGGACTTCTTTTGTCGGAAGCGTTGACGAAACATGCCGGTGCTTCTAGCTTCAACGCGTCGTACTTCGTACGTCATATATGAGACGCGATACGAGATACGCCAGACACAAGACATCAGACGCCAGACACCAGACGCCAGATATGAGGCGCGCATGACCTCTGTGCCCACGCCGATCCCCTCCCGTACCCAGTACGTCCAGGAGGAGATCAAGCACCGCATCCTGACCGGCCAGTTGAGGCCGGGACAGGCCCTGGTGGAGACCGACCTCGCCGCGCAGTTCGGCGTCTCCAAGACACCGGTGCGCGAGGCGCTCAAGACCCTGGCCGGGACCGGACTCGTCGTGATGAACCAGTACAAGGGCGTCACGGTGCGCATGGTCGACGCGGACATGGCGCGCGAGGTCTACGACGTGCGCCTGCTCCTGGAGCCGGAGGCACTGCGCCGCACCGTGCGCCGCAGCGCCTCCCTCGACGTCGCGAGCGAAGCGCTTCAACGCGCCGCCACCGCGACCGACACCGCCCAACGCTCCCTCGCCAACCGGGAGTTCCACCGCGCCCTCTACGTGCCGTGCGGCAACCCGCTGCTCGGCAAGATGCTCGACGAGGTCCGCGACCAGGCCGCCCTGGTCTCCGCGGTGGCCTGGGCCGCCGACCCGTCCTGGGAACGGGAGGCCGCCGAGCACCAGGAGATCCTGGAGCTCGCTCTCGCCGGTGACGCCCAGGGGGCCTCGCGCGCACTGCGCAACCACATCGCGTCGTTCGTACAGCGGGCCTTTCCCGAGATCTCGGAGGCCCTGGAAGAAATGGGTGAGCAGGACTCATGACAGCCCCCACGCCCCCCACACCCGCAGCGCACTCCGCGGCGGTCTCCTTCGAGTCGCAGCGGGCCGCGCTCGCCGACGTCGTCGCGATCCCGGTGACCCCGTTCGCCGAGGACGGCTCCGTCGACGAGGCGACACTGCGCTCGCTGCTGCGCCGCATGCTCGACGGCGGCGTCCGCATTCTCACACCGAACGGCAACACCGGCGAGTTCTACGCCCTCAGCCCCCAGGAGCGCCGTCTCGTCACCGAGGTCACGCTCGACGAGGCGGGGGAGCGGGCCGCGATCCTGGTCGGCGTCGGCCACGACCTGCCGACCGCGATCGACACCGCGCGCCACGCCCGCGAGAGCGGCGCGCACATGGTGATGGTGCACCAGCCCGTGCACCCGTACGTCTCTGAGGACGGCTGGGTCGACTACCACCGCGCGATCGCCGACGCCGTCCCGGAGCTGGGCGTGGTGCCCTACATCAAGAACGCGGCGCTGCCCGGCGCCCGGCTCGCCGAACTCGGCGCCGCCTGTCCGAACGTGATCGGCGTGAAGTACGCCGTCGCCGACGCCGCGCGCTTCGCCGCCTTCGCCCGGGACGCGGGCCTCGACCGGTTCGTCTGGGTCGCCGGGCTCGCCGAGCCGTACGCGCCCTCGTACTTCTCGGCCGGCGCCACCGGCTTCACCTCCGGGCTCGTCAACGTCGAACCGGGTATCTCGCTGTCCATGATCGAAGCGCTTCGATCCGGCGACTACCCGGCCGCCATGAAGGTCTGGGAGCAGATCCGCCGCTTCGAGGAGCTGCGCGGCGCGGACGCCTCCGCCAACAACGTCACCGTCGTCAAGGAGGCCCTCGCCTCCCTCGGCCTGTGCCGCCGCGAAGTCCGCCCGCCCAGCAAGGAGTTGCCGCAGGCGGAGCGCGCCGAGGTCGCGGAGATAGCCGCCGGGTGGTCGATATGACGGCCCGTCGCAGACTCGCCCCCGAGGAGCTGCGCTCCCACCTCTGGTACGGCGTCGAGGGCGCCCTGCGCACCTGGTCGCACAACGCCCGGATGCGCCAACTCGGCTACGAGGACGAGGAGTACCGGGGCCGCCCGGTGATCGCCGTCCTCAACACCTGGTCCGACATCAACCCCTGCCACGTCCACCTGCGCGAGCGCGCCGAGGCGGTCAAGCGGGGCGTGTGGCAGGCGGGGGGCTTCCCGCTCGAGTTCCCCGTCTCCACGCTCTCGGAGACGTACCAGAAGCCGACCCCGATGCTCTACCGCAACCTCCTCGCCATGGAGACGGAGGAGCTGCTGCGCTCCTACCCCGTGGACGCGGCGGTGCTGCTCGGCGGCTGCGACAAGTCGACGCCGGCGCTGCTCATGGGCGCCACGTCCGCCGACGTGCCGTCGCTCTTCGTGCCCGCGGGGCCGATGCTGCCCGGGCACTGGCGCGGCGAGACCCTGGGCTCCGGCACCGACATGTGGAAGTACTGGGACGAGCACCGCGCGGGCAATCTGACGGACTGTGAACTGCGGGAGCTGCAGGGCGGGTTGGCGCGTTCACCCGGTCACTGCATGACCATGGGAACCGCGTCGACGATGACCGCGGCGGCCGAGGCCCTCGGCATGACGCTGCCCGGTGCCTCCTCCGTCCCGGCCGTCGACTCGGCGCACGAGCGGATGGCCGCCGCCTCCGGGCGCCGCGCCGTCGAACTCGCCTGGACCGCGCTCAAGCCGTCCGAGATCCTCACCCCCGACGCCTTCGAGGACGCCGTCACCACGGTCCTCGGGCTCGGCGGCTCCACCAACGCCGTCATCCACCTGATCGCGATGGCCGGGCGGGCCCAAGTGCCCCTGTCCCTCGACGACTTCGACCGCATCGCCCGCACGGTCCCCGTGCTCGCGAACGTACGGCCGGGCGGACGGACGTACCTGATGGAGGACTTCTACTTCGCCGGCGGGCTGCCCGCCTTCCTCTCCCGGATCACCGACCTGCTCCACCTGGAGCGGCCCACGGTGAACGGCACCCTCGGCGAGCAGATCGGGTCCGCCGTCGTCCACGACGACGACGTGATCCGGCCGCGCGAGAACCCGGTCGCGGCCGAGGGTGGCGTCGCCGTCCTGCGCGGCAACCTCTGCCCCGACGGCGCCGTCATCAAGCACATCGCCGCCGAGCAGCACCTGCTCAAGCACACCGGCCCCGCCGTCGTCTTCGACGACTACAAGACGATGCAACGCACCATCAACGACCCGGAGTTGGGCATCACCGCCGACACCGTCCTGGTGCTGCGCGGCTCCGGACCCAAGGGCGGGCCCGGCATGCCCGAGTACGGCATGCTGCCCATCCCCGACCACCTGCTCAAGCAGGGGGTGCGCGACATGGTCAGGATCTCCGACGCCCGGATGAGCGGCACGAGTTACGGGGCGTGCGTGCTGCACGTGGCCCCCGAGTCGCACGTCGGCGGGCCCCTCGCCCTGGTGCGCACCGGCGACACCATCACGCTCGACGTCGCCGCCCGCACCCTCCGACTCAACGTGGACGACGCGGAGTTGGAGCTGCGGCGGAGCGCGTGGACGGCGCCTCCCGAGCGGTTCGAGCGCGGGTACGGGGCGCTCTACAACGAACAGATCACCCAGGCCGACACCGGCTGCGACTTCGAGTTCCTCGCACGACCGGGCAAGGCCGCCGACCCGTACGCGAGCTGACCACCAGGGCGCCGGCGCGTACCGGCTCCGCCCCACCCCGTACGAACGGAGAGCCGACCATGGCAACGACCACCGCCGTGGCCACAGCACCAAGGCCCGAGGGACCGCCGACGCCGCGCAAGCGCCGCTCGGCCACACCGAAGAAGCTGCCCTACCTGCTCATCGCGCCGGCCGGGCTCCTCATGCTCGGCTTCATCGCGTACCCCGTCCTGAACGTCTTCTACACGGCGTTCCAGCACGAGAACCCGACCAAGCCCTGGCGGGCGGGGTTCGCCGGCTGGGACAACTTCACCCGCATCTTCACCGAGGACGACCAGTTCTGGACCGCGCTGGTCTTCAGCGGCAAGTGGGTCGTCGTCGAGGTCGGCCTCCAACTCCTCTTCGGCCTCGCGCTCGCCCTCATCGTCAACCAGACGTTCGTCGGCCGCGCCCTGTCCCGCGCCATGGTCTTCTCGCCGTGGGCCGTCTCCGGCGTCCTCACCAGCGCCATCTGGGTGCTGCTCTACAACTCCCAGACGGGCATCACCCGTTACCTCGCGGACATGGGCCTCGCCGAGTACGGCTCCAGCTGGCTCTCCGACCCGAACACCGTCTTCTCCGCGGCCGTCGTCGCGGACCTGTGGCGCGGCGTCCCCTTCTTCGCGATCCTCATCCTCGCCGATTTGCAGACCGTCTCGAAGGACCTGTACGAGGCCGCCGAGGTCGACGGCGCCTCGCGCCTCCAGCAGTTCTTCCACATCACGCTGCCGCACCTGAAGGACGCGATCATCCTCGCCACGCTGCTGCGCATGGTGTGGGAGTTCAACAACGTCGACCTGCTCTACACCCTCACCGGCGGCGGACCCGCGGGGCAGACCACCACACTCCCGCTGTACATCGCCAACATCTCCGTCGACGCACACGACTTCGGCTACGCGTCGGCCCTGACCACCGTGGCCTTCGTGATCCTCCTCTTCTGCTCGATCATCTACCTCCGGCTCAGCAAGTTCGGGGGCGACGACAAGTGACCACCGCCCAGGAGGCACCCGTGGCCGTCACCGACAAGCCGCAGGCCGCGCACGCCGGCACCACCACAGGCTCCGGCGGCGCTCCCGCCGGGAACCGCAGGACCCGCCGCGCCTGGGACGAGGCGCCCCGCTGGCAGATCTACCTGCCGCTCGGCGTCTACCTCGTCTTCACGATCGTCCCGTTCTACTGGATGGTCCTGTTCGCCCTGCGGCCCGCGGGCGCCACCGGAATGCTGCCGTGGCCGATCACCTTCGACCACTTCGAGAAGGTGTGGACCGAGCGAAGCTTCGGCGTCTTCTTCCAGAACAGCCTCATCGTCGGCGTCGTCACGCTCTTCATGACGACCCTCGTCTCGCTGGCCGGCGGCTACGCCCTCGCCCGCTTCAACTTCAAGATCAAGCGGGGCTTCATGCTCGCCCTGCTCTGCTCCCAGTTCGTGCCCGGCGCGCTGCTGCTCGTCCCGCTGTTCAAGGTGTTCGCCGGCATCCAGATGATCAACTCGCTCGGCAGCGTGATCATCGCGGAGACCGTCTTCCAGCTGCCGCTGTCGATGATCCTGCTCAGCAACTTCATCAAGAACGTGCCGTACACCCTCGAAGAGGCCGCCTGGGTCGACGGCTGCGGACGCTTCCGCGCCTTCTGCGCGATCGTCCTGCCGATGCTCCGCCCCGGCCTCGTCGCCGTCGGCTCCTTCGCCTTCGTGCACAGCTGGAACCACTTCCTGTTCGCCCTGATGTTCCTGTCCAAGCAGGACCTCCAGACGATCCCGGTCGGCCTGAACACCCTGCTGTCCGCCGACTCCGTGGACCTCGGGGCGCTCGCCGCCGGCGGTGTCATCGCCGCGCTGCCCGTCGTGATCGTGTTCGCGTTCATCCAGAAGTACCTCGTCACGGGCTTCAGCGCCGGGGCGGTGAAGGGATGAGACCCATGACCCTCGTACGCAACCGACCTCTCCATGTCGCCCTCGCCTGCGGCCTGTTGGCGCTCGGGCTCGGCGCCTCCACCTCGGCGGGCGCGCAGGGCCGCGACATCAGCCGTGACGTCCTGGCCGCCGGTGACGGCTGGGCCGCGGCCGACGGCGGCACCACCGGCGGCGCCGCGGCCGACGACGCCCACGTCTTCACCGTCACCACCCGCGCCGAACTGGCCCGCGCCCTCGACGGCGGCTCCCCGACCCCGAAGATCATCAAGGTCGCGGGGACCATCGACGGCAACGAGACCGACGACGGCGACCACCTGTCCTGCGCCGACTACGCCACCGACGGCTACGACCTCAAGAAGTACCTGGCCGCCTACGACCCCCGCACCTGGGGCGGTGCCAAGCCCTCCGGACCGCAGGAGGACGCGCGCGCCGCGTCCGCCGCCCGCCAGGCGGAGCGGGTCGTGCTGCCCGTCGGCTCCAACACCACGATCGTCGGCCTGGGTTCGGGCGCCGTCCTCAAGGGCGCCTCCCTCCAGGTGAAGAACGCCGACAACGTCATCGTCCGCAACCTCGACCTGCGCGACGCCTACGACTGCTTCCCCGTCTGGTCGCCCAACACCGGCGGCCTCGGCGACTGGAAGACCGCCTACGACACCCTGTGGCTGAACGGCTCCACCCACGTCTGGGTCGACCACATCACCGCCTCCGACCGGGGCCACCTCGACGAGGACGAGCCGACCTACTTCGGCCGCAACTACCTGCGCCATGACGGCCTCCTCGACATCACGAGCGGCTCCGACCTGGTCACCGTCTCCTGGAGCCGGTTCGCCGACCACGACAAGGCGATGCTCATCGGCAACGGCGACGGGGTCACCGGCGACCGCGACAAGCTCCGCGTCACCCTGCACCACAACTCCTTCGAGTCCGTCGTCCAGCGCGCCCCGCGCGTCCGCTTCGGCCAGGTCCACGTCTACAACAACCGGTACGTCGTGCCGAAGGACCAGGCCGACTACCGCTACAGCATCGGCGTCTCCACCGAGTCGCAGATCTACGCCCAGAACAACGCGTTCACCACACCCGGCTACGTGGAGGCCGCCGACCTCGTCAAGAGCTGGAACGGCACCGCGCTGCACGACGAGGGCAGCCGCTTCAACGGCTTCCCCGTCGACCTGCTGCCGATCTACAACGCGTACAACTCCGGCAGCGAGCGCGACCTGACCGGCGACGTCGGCTGGACCCCGGCGCCGGAGCTGCACGGCCCGATCAGCAGCGCGGCACAGGCCGACCAGGACGTGGCGCGCGGCGCGGGGGCGGGGAGGATCCGGTGAGCGCATCCGGCACCACCCCCGTCCCGGTCGTCCTCGCCGGCGCGCGCGGACACGGCCGCTGGCACCTGGACAACCTGCGGCGCCTCGCCGGCACGGGCCGCATCACGCTCGCCGGCGTGTGCGAACTGAAGCCGCTGACGGACGAGGAGCTGAACGGCTTCACCGGCGTCGCCCAGTCCGCCGACTTCGGCGCGCTGCTCGACGCGACCGGTGCCCGCGTCGCGATCGTCTGCACCCCCATCCCCACCCACACCGACCTGGCCCTGACCGCGGCGGCCCGCGGTGTGCACCTGCTCCTGGAGAAGCCACCCGCCCCGTCGTACGCGGAGTACCGGCGGATGGCGGACGGCGTGGCCGCGGCCGGCATCGCCTGCCAGGTCGGCTTCCAGTCGCTCGGCTCGCATGCCGTGCCCCATATACGTGATCTCGTACGGGACGGCCTCATCGGGGAGCCGCTCGGTATCGGCGCCGCCGGGGCCTGGTCGCGCGACGAGTCCTACTACCGGCGCGCCCCCTGGGCCGGGCGCCGCCGCTACGACGACGGCAGCGACGTCCTCGACGGCGTTCTCACCAACCCCCTCGCGCACGCCGTCGCCACCGCCCTCGCCCTCGACGGGGCGACCGGCGCCGACGACCTCGCCGACATCCGCACCGAACTCTTCCGCGCCAACGCCATCGAGGCCGACGACACCTCGTACGTCGCACTCACCACGCGCCGCGGCTCCCGGATCACCGTCGCCGCGACGCTGTGCGCCGAGCGCCCCGACGAGCCGTACGTCATCGTGCACGGCAGCCGCGGGCGGATCACCTTCTGGTACAAGCAGGACCGCGTCCTCGTGCAGCGCGCCGGACACGGCCCGGAGGAGACCGTGCACGGACGCACGGACCTCCTGGAGAACCTTCTCGACCACCTCGCCACCGACGGAGCGACCCCGCTCCTGGTCACCCCGGCCGCGACGGGCGCGTTCATGCGGGTCGTCGAAGCGATTCGACGCGCCCCCGACCCGCGGCCGCTGCCCGCCGAGGCGTGGACCGCGCTGCCCGTCCCCGCCGACGGCGGCGACGGCACCCTGCGCCGCGTCGTGCACGGCATCGACGGACTCGTCGCCGCCAGCGCCGACACCCTCACCGGCTACACCGAGCTCGGAGCGTCCTGGGCCCGGCCGGCGCCTGTCGTCGAACTCCCGGCTGCCTCACGACAGCTGGCAGGCGCTTTCGCCGCACCGGGCGTCAGGCCGAGTGCATCCGGTACGAGGCCTTGCACCCGGCACGCCGAGAGCGCGCACCAGACGCCGCGAGGCCGCCCTCCGGGCGACGGCCGGAGCTTGACGACAGGCAGCCCCAGGACTGGAGGCCACAACGTGAACCGCCTCGCCACCGCACCCCTGACCCTGAGCTGCGCGGGCCGCCCCGTCGCCCGCTACGAGATCCTCGCGGACGTCGACACCAGGCTGTCGCCGCGCCCGTATCTGCACCCGGTCGCGACCCTGGCCGGCACCCCGGTCACCGAGTTCGCCCCCGCCGACCACCCGCACCACCTCGGCGTGAGCGTCGCCGTGCCGGACGTCGCCGGGTTCAACTTCTGGGGCGGGCGCACCTACGTCCGCGACCGGGGGCCCACCGAACTCGACAACCACGGCGAGCAGCGGCACCGCGAGTTCAAGCTGTGCGACCCGGACGGGTTCGTCGAGGACCTCGACTGGATCGCCGACGGACGGCTCCTGCTGCGCGAGCGCCGCACCGTGGCCGCGACCCAACTGGCCGACGACGCCTGGTCGTTGGACCTCACCTTCACGCTCACCAACCCGGCGGGCGAGGAGCTGACCATCGGCAGCCCGGCCACCAACGGCCGCCCCGGCGCCGCCTACGGCGGGTTCTTCTGGCGCGCCCCCAAGGAAGCCGCCGCGCCCGACGTGTTCACGGCCGACAGAGAGGGCGAGGCCGCGGTGCACGGTCGCACCGCGGACTGGCTCGCGATGGCGGGGGAGACCTGGACCCTCGTCTTCGCGGGCGCCACCGTCGAGACCCGCCGCGACCCCTGGTTCGTGCGCACCGGCGAATACCCGGGCGTCGGCTCCTCCCTCGCCTGCGCGGACCGGCTGGCGATCGGCCCCGGCGACACCGCCGTGCGCCGGCTCGTCACAGTCGTCGCCGACGGCCGGCTCGACCGGGCCCGCGCCGCAACCCTCGTCCGCAAGGCGGTGACCGCATGACCCCGTACGAACCGACCGGAGATCTGGGAAACGGCACCTACCGCAACCCCGTCCTCGCCGCCGACTGGTCCGACCCCGACGTGGTCCGCGTCGGCGACGACTACTACCTCACCGCGTCCAGCTTCGGCCGGGTGCCGGGCCTGCCGCTGCTGCACTCCCGCGACCTCGTCAACTGGACGCTGATCGGGCACGCCCTGGACCGCCTGGAACCCGCCGAGGCGTTCGCGACCCCGCGCCACGACTGCGGCGTGTGGGCGCCGTCGATCCGCCACCACGACGGCCGCTTCTGGATCTTCTGGGGCGACCCCGACCACGGCGTCTACCAGATCAACTCGCCCTCGATCAGGGGCCCCTGGACGCAGCCGCACCTCATCAAGGCGGGCAAGGGCCTCATCGACGCCTGCCCGCTGTGGGACGAGGAGAGCGGCGAGGCGTACCTCGTGCACGCCTGGGCCCGTTCCCGCTCCGGCATCAAGAACCGGCTCACCGGACACCGGATGAGCGCCGACGGCCGTGAACTCCTCGACGAGGGACGGCTGTTGATCGACGGGGACCGCATCCCCGGCTGGTTCACCCTCGAAGGGCCCAAGCTGTACCGGCACGACGGCTGGTTCTGGATCCTCGCCCCCGCCGGAAGCGTGGAGAGCGGCTGGCAGGGCGCGTTCCGCTCCCGCTCGTTCTTCGGCCCGTACGAGGAACGCGTCGTCCTCGAACAGGGCGACACCGACGTCAACGGCCCCCACCAGGGCGGCTGGGTGCGCACGCCCGCCGGTGAGGACTGGTTCCTGCACTTCCAGCAGCGCGGCCCGTACGGGCGCGTCGTCCACCTGCAACCCATGCGCTGGGACGCCGCGGGCTGGCCGGTGATGGGCGACGACGGTGCCCCGGTGCACGTACACGCCAAGCCCGCGCTGCCGCCGCAGCCGGTCACCGCCCCCGCCACCGACGACGACTTCCCCGGCGGCCGGTACGGCAGGCAGTGGCAGTGGACCGCCAACCCCCGTGACGGCTGGGCGAGTTCGCACAGCGGGGACGGGCTCCGGCTTGCCTGCGTCCGCTCCGCCGACGGGGTCCGCGACCTGCGCCGCGTCCCGCACCTGCTCACCCAGCGGCTGCCGCTGCTGCCCTCCCGCGTCGAGGTCGGCCTCCGGCTCACCAGCACAACCCCCGGCGCCAGGGCGGGGCTCGCCGTCCTCGGCGACGCGTACTCCTGGGTCGGCCTGGAGCGCGGCACGGACGGCAGCGCCCACCTGGTGCACCGCTTCGCCGAGCTCACCGCAGAGCAGGAACGCGACGCGGCCCACCCGCGCGAGGCGCCCCACGGGACGGCGCGGCTGCGCGTCGACATCGCCGACGGAGCGCGCTGCCGGTTCTTCGTCGACACCGGCGACGGCAGCGGCTTCCGGCCCTCGGGGCAGGTGTTCACGGCGCTGCCGTGGCGCTGGGTCGGCGCCCTGCTCGGACTGTTCGCGGCCGCGCCGACCGGCGAGTCGCAGGCCGGCACCGCCCTGTTCACGCACTTCCGGATCAGCCCGGACAACTGACCGCAACCGCACGCCTGTTGGGAGCCGCAACGATGCACCTCCACCGCAACAAGCGCCACAGAAAGCGCGCCGCACTCGCCGCACTCGCCGCCACCGTCGGGCTCGGGATCGCCGCGCCGGTCCCGGCCGCGCACGCCGCCGAACCCCAGCCGGCCGCAGCCGGGCCCGACCGCCTCTCCGACACCCCGCACGGCTTCGCCTCCCTCGCGGGCGGCACGACCGGCGGGGCGGGCGGCAAGGTCGTCACCGTCACCACCCAGGCCGACCTGGAGAAGTACGCGGCTGCGCCGGAGCCGTACATCATCCGCGTCGCCGCCTCGATCAAGGCCGAGCCGTTCGGCGCCAACGTCGTCGTCGCCTCGGACAAGACGATCGTCGGCGTCGGCACGCAGGGCGAACTCGTCCAGGGCGAGTTCCATCTCAACCCCGGCACGCACAACGTGATCATCCGGAACCTGACGATCAGGGACTCCGCGATCGCGGGCAACTGGGACTGCAAGGACACCGACTTCGACGGCATCCAGATGGACACGTCCCACCACGTGTGGGTCGACCACAACCGCTTCTCGAACATCTGTGACGGCCAGCTCGACGTCCGCAAGGACAGCGACTACATCACCGTCTCCGACAACCGCTTCGAGAACAACAACAAGACGTTCGGCCTCGGCTGGACCACGAACGTCGTCACGAAGATCACCATCGACCACAACTGGTTCCGCAACACCAAACAGCGCAACCCCTCGGTCGACAACGCCGCGAACGCCCACCTCTACAACAACTACCTGACGGCCCAGCAGGACCCCGGCGACCCCGTGTGGACGTACGGGAACTGGTCCCGCGGCAAGACCAAAATGGTCATCGAGAACAGCTACTACGACAGCGTGCAGCACCCCTACCAGGCCGACGCCACGGCCGAGTTGGTGCAGCGCGGCTCCATCCTGAAGAACACCACGGGACGTACCGACGCCTGGGGTGCGGCCTTCGACCCGCGGGACTTCTACGCGTACCGCCTGGACCCGGCGGCCGCCGTTCCCGCGCTGGTCAAGAAGTTCTCCGGGCCGCAGCGGACGATCGGTACGAGCACGACGCTGCACGTGCCCGGCGACTACCCGACCGTGCAGGCGGCCGTCGACGCCGTGCCGGACGGCAACGACGGGCGGGTCACCGTGGCCGTCGCCCCGGGCACGTACCGCGAGAAGGTCCACATTCCCGCGTCGAAGCCGAAAATTGATCTGCGCGGGACTGGACACGACCGCTCCGACACCGTCATCGTCTTCGACACACCGGCCGCGTACGGCGGCTCCACGGGGAGCGCCACGGTCCGGATCGCCGCGAACGACGTGACGGCGCGCCACCTCACCTTCAGCAACGACTTCGACGAGGCGGCGCACGAGCTCAGCGGCGAGCAGGCCCTCGCCATGAAGACGACCGGCGACCGCATCGTCTTCGAGGACACGGCCTTCCTGGGCAACCAGGACACCCTGATGACCGACAGCCCCAAGCTGAACCAGATCGCGCGCGTCTATGTCCGGGACTCGTACATCGAAGGCGACGTCGACTTCATCTACGGCCGCGCCACCACGGTGATCGAGGACTCCGTCATCAAGGCGCTCAGCCGCGGCTCGGACACCAACAACGGCTACATCACGGCCGCTTCGACCTGGAAGGAGAACCCGTACGGCTTCCTGATCACCGACTCCCGCATCATCAGCGACGCGCCCGCCGGATCCTTCCACCTCGGCCGGCCCTGGCACCCCGGCGGTGACCCCGACGCCGTCGCCCAGGTCCTGATCCGCGACACCGAACTGCCCGCCGCGATCAAGGCGTCGCCGTGGACCGACATGAGCGGCTTCTCCTGGCGCGACGCCCGCTTCACCGAGTACCGCACCTTCGGCCCCGGGGCCGGCGTCACCGCCGACCGGCCGCAGATGAGCGACGCGGACGCGGCCGGCCACACCGTCGCCGACTACCTGCGCGGCACCGACGGCTGGGCCCCGCAGCGCCACTGACACGCGCACGCCCCCCATTTCTTCTCGTGCACCCAGTGCTTCTCGTACACCCCCACGTCTTCTCGTACCTCCCCATCACACCGAGCAACAGAGAGCCGACCATCATGAACAAGCAGCGCAGCCGCCGTCTCGTCGCGGCGATCTCCCTGGTGTCCGCACTGGCCCTGACCGCGACCGCCTGCGGTGACGACGGCTCTTCGTCGGGTGGCGAGAAGGGCGGCGAGGGCTCCGGCAAGGGCAAGATCGTCTTCTGGGACAACAACGGCGGTGTCCGCACCGCCGTCTGGAAGGAGATCATCGCCGACTTCGAGAAGGCGAACCCGGACATCGACGTCGAGTACGTCGGCGTCTCCGCCACCGAGTACCAGTCGAAGGTCGAGACCGCCCTCCAGGGCGGCGGCCTGCCGGACGTCGGCGGCGTCGGCACCACCATGGTCTCCGCGCTCAACCTCCAGAACGGCCTGGAGCCGCTGACGTCGCGTTACGAGAAGTCCCCGCTCAAGGGCAAGCTCAACGAGGGCTTCGTCGAGTCGGTGAAGGCCGCGGCCGGCGGCGGCGACGAGATGTACACGATCCCGACCTCCGCCAACAACGGCACGCTGTACTACCGCACGGACCTGTTCAAGAAGGCGAACCTGCCCGAGCCGATCACCTGGGACGCGTTCTACAAGGCCGCCGACAAGCTGACGAACGCCAAGAAGAACGAGTTCGGCTACACGATCCGCGGCGGCGCGGGCTCGGTCGCGCAGGCCCTCGACGCGATGTACGGGCAGTCGGGCATCACCTCGTTCTGGGACGCGTCGGGCAAGAAGACGACCCTCAACGACGCCAAGAACGTCGCCGCCCTGGAGAAGTACGCGGCCCTGTACAAGAAGGTCACGCCGTCGGCCGACCTCAACAACGACTTCACCAAGATGGTCGCCCAGTGGGACTCGGGCACCATCGGCATGCTCAACCACAACCTGGGCTCCTACCAGGACCACGTGAAGGCGCTCGGCGCGGACAAGTTCCGCGGCATCCCGCAGCCGACCGGCCCCGGCGGCAAGCGCGTCCAGGTCTCCAACCCGGTGGACGGCGTCGGCATCTTCAAGGCCTCCAAGAACAAGGACGCCGCCTGGAAGTTCGTCGAGTACGCCGCCTCGCACGAGGCCAACTCCAAGTGGAACGAGTCGGCCGGCTCGATCCCCGCCAACACCGAGGCCGCCAAGGACGCCTGGGTCGCCAAGGCCGAGCCGACCAAGCTCGCCGCCGCGGCCCTCAACGACGGCTCGACCACGATCGTCCAGCTCCCGTACTACCTGCCGGACTGGAACACGATCACGAAGACCGACGCCGAGCCGGAGTTCCAGAAGGTGCTCCTCGGCAAGACCAGCGCCAAGGACTTCCTCGACAAGACGGCCGACGCCTTCAACAAGGCGCAGGCCGAGTGGGACGAGCAGAAGAAGAAGTAGTGGCCCGAGGGCCCCTCGAACCGGGGCGGGGCTTTCGAGGGGAGGGCCCCGCCCCCTGTGCACCTCACGCGCTCCCGTTGCACGCGTTCCCTCGCACGCGTCCCGTTGCACGCGTTCCCGTTCATGAAAGGACGGCACACCGACGTGTCGACCACCAGAAGAGCCACCCTCGCAAGCCTCGCCGCGCTCGCCGCCGTGCCGCTCGCAGCGGCGGGCGTGAGCCCGGCCGCCGCGGCCGGCGGCCGCACCGACCGGCGCACCCTGTTCATCGCGGGCGACTCCACCGCCGCCCAGAAGTACGTCGACGCCAAGCCCGAGACCGGCTGGGGCATGGCCCTGCCGTTCTTCCTCGCCGACCGCGCCGCCGTCGCCAACCACGCGGTCAACGGCCGCAGTTCGAAGAGCTTCGTCGACCAGGGCCGCCTCGACGCGATCCTCGCCGCGATCCGCCCCGGCGACCTGCTGCTCATCCAGTTCGCGCACAACGACGAGAAGAGCGCCGACCCCACCCGCTACACCGAGCCATGGTCCACGTACCAGGACTGTCTGCGGCTCTACATCGACGGGGCCCGCGCCAAGGGCGCCCGCCCGGTCCTCGCCACCCCCGTCGAACGCAGAAAGTTCGACGCGAGCGGCAACGCCCTGCCGACCCACGGCGACTACCCGGCGGCGATGCGCGCCCTCGCCGAGGAGGAGGGCGTCGCGCTGCTCGACATCCAGGCGCTGTCCCTCGCGCTGTGGCAGAAGCTCGGCGTCGAGGAGACGAAGGTCTACTTCAACTGGACCGCCACCGAGCAGGACAACACCCACGCGAACCCGCCCGGCGCCATCGCCGTGGCCCGGCTCGTCGCCTCCGAGCTGCTCCGTACGCGCGTGCTCCCGGCCCGTGACGTACGCCGGCTCGGCGACGAGATCGACGAGCTGGCCGAGGTGTGGACGTCCCGGCTGACGTGGCTCCCCGGCACGACCCCCGCCTGAACCCTCTTTCCTCCCTTACGAGTTCACCCGCTTGAGGAGCCGTACAGTGAAGACACAGAAATGTCATGGGCGCGTCATAGCCGGGCTCGTCGGCTGCACCGCGCTCGTCCTCGCCGTCACCACCACGGGCGCCGCGCAGGCGCACGTCCGGGACACCGCCCGGCAGACGCTGGCCGCGGGCGACGGCTGGGCGTCGGCGACCACCGGCACCACGGGCGGCGCCGCCGCCGACGCCGCGCACGTCTACACCGTCACCACCTGGGCCGAACTGAAGGCCGCCTTCGCCGACGGCGGCTCCGCGCCGAAGATCATCAAGGTGAAGGGCACGCTCGACGGGGACGGCGCGACCTGCGACGAATTCGCCGTCGACGGCTACGACTTCGACAAGTACCTCGCCGCGTACGACCCGGCGGTCTGGGGCTACGAGAAGAACCTGGACGACGAGAAGAAGACCGTCGGCACCCAGGAGTACCTGCGCAACCTCTCCGCCGGCGCCCAGGCCAAGGCCATCAAGGCCGCCGTCCCCGCCAACACCACCCTCATCGGTGTCGGCAAGAACCCCGGGATCGTCGGCGGCAGCCTCCAGATCACCGGCGTCGACAACGTCATCGTCCGCGGCCTCACGATGGAGTCCCCGCTCGACTGCTTCCCGGAGTGGGACCCGACCGACGGCGACACCGGCAACTGGAACTCCGAGTACGACGCGGCCGTGGTGTACGGCTCCACGCACGTGTGGCTCGACCACAACACGTTCACCGACGGCGCGCACCCGGACTCGACACTGCCGTCGTACTTCGGGCGGATCTACCAGCAGCACGACGGCGAGCTGGACGTGGTCAAGGGCGCCGACTACGTCACCGCGTCCTGGAACGTCTTCGAGGACCACGACAAGACCCTCATGATCGGCAACAGTGACAGCGCCGGCGCCACGGACGAGGGCAAGCTGCGCGTCACCCTGCACCACAACCTGTTCAAGAACCTCGTCGAGCGGGCGCCGCGCGTGCGGTTCGGACAGGTCGACGCGTACAACAACTCCTACGTCGGGAACGCCGACTACTCCTACTCCTTCGGCATCGGCTTCAAGTCCCGACTCGTCGCGGAGAAGAACTCGTTCACGCTACCGGAGGGCATCGGCGCGGGCGCGATCCTGCACCGGTGGAGCGACTACCCGATGACGGCCAAGGGCAACGTCGTCAACGGCGTCGCGACCGACATCATCGCGGCGTACAACGCGGCCCACGCGAGTGCGCCGGTGCGGAGCGATGCCGGGTGGACGCCCGAGCTTCGGCTCCGCGTCGACCCGGCCAAGGCGGTGGGCCCGATCGTGGCGCGGGGCGCCGGGGCGGCTCAGCTCCGCTGAGGGGTGGTTCGTTGCCGGGTGCGGCTCTCGTCGTGGCTGGTCGCGCAGTTCCCCGCGCCCCCAGAGATGCTCCGCATCTCTCGGCGAAATGCGCGCGAAGCGCAGGCATTTCAGGGGCGCGGGGCTGTATCGATCAGCGGCTCCGCCGCGGGGCGCGACCAGCCCCCACCGAACCCGCACCCGGCAACGAAACGCACCGCCCACCCCCATAGCCGCCCACCCGCACAAGAAGGAGCCGCACCCCCATGCCCCCAGCCAGACGCCAGTTCCTCGCGGCCAGCGCCGGCACCGCACTCGCCCTGGGCCTCGGCACCATCCCCGCCCACGCCGGAGGCAACCGCCCCTTCGGCCGATACGGGTCACCCCGAGCCCGCCTCACCGACCGCACCCTCTACGTCGACCCGAGCGGCGCCGGCGACCACACCACCGTCCAGGCCGCCGTCACCGCCGCGAACGGCCCCGGCCACACCCTCGTCATCGCCCCCGGCGTCTACCGCGAGACCACCGCCGTCAGCGTCGCCCGCACCGACATGACCTGGATCGGCGCGACCGGCCGGCCCGAGGACGTCGTCATCGTGTACGACAACGCCGCCGGGACCCCGAAGCCCGACGGTTCGGGCACCTACGGCACCACCGGCTCGGCCACGACCACCGTGCAGGCCGCCGGGTTCACCGCGCACGCGATCACGTTCGCCAACGACTGGCTCCGCGCCGACCACCCGGGGACCAGCGGCACGCAGGCCGTCGCGATCAAGGTGCAGGGCGACCGTTCGGCGTTCTTCCGGTGCCGGTTCCTCGGGCACCAGGACACCCTGTACGCCGACTCGATGGCGCTGACCGCCTTCGCCCGCCAGTACTTCCGCGACTGTTACGTCGAGGGCGACGTCGACTTCGTCTTCGGCCGGGCCACCGCCGTCTTCGAGCACTGCCACTTCCGGACCCTGGACCGCACCGACCTGGCCGCGGCCCCGTACGGCTTCGTGTTCGCGCCGTCGACGGCCGGCGCCAACCCGCGCGGCTACCTCGTCTCCCGCTCCCGTGTCACCAGCGCCGCCCCCGACGCGTACTACAAGCTGGCCCGCCCGTGGGTGCCGAGCTCCGACACGACGGCCCGGCCCTCGCTCGTCGTCCGCGACACGCACCTCGGCGCCGGGATCGACGCCGTCGCGCCCTACACGAACATGTCGGACAGCTTCCCCTGGCAGAACCAGCGGTTCGCCGAGTATCGCAACACGGGACCGGGCGCCGCGCTCACCGACCCCGCGAACCGGCCCCAACTGACGCGCACCGAAGCCAAGGTGGCCACCCGTACGGCGTACCTCGGTGACTGGACGCCGGGCGAGGTGACGCCGTGATGCGCCGCCGCACGCTGCTGACGGCCGCCGGGGGAGTGCTGGCCGCCACGAGTCTCGCCGCGGCTCCGGCCCGCCCGCGCACCCGCCACGTCCGCCCCGGCGACTCGGTGCAGGCCGCGGTCGACGCCGTCGACGGGCCCGGACAGACGATCGTCGTGCACCCGGGTGTCTACCGTGAGCTCGTCCAAGTAGCGCCCACCACAGCCGACTTGACGATCCGCGGCGTCGAGGGCCAGAACCCGCGTGCCGCCGTCATCGTGTACGACAACGCCAACGGCACGCGGAAGCCCGACGGTTCGGGCACCTACGGCACCGCCGGGTCCGCCACCTTCACCTCCGCCGCCCCCGGCCTCACCGTCCGCGGCCTCACCCTCGCCAACGACTGGCTGCGCGCCGACCACCCCGAGATCACCGGCACCCAGGCCGTCGCCGCGTACGTGACGGGGGACCGGACCCTCTTCGACGGGGTGCGCCTGCTCGGCCACCAGGACACCCTGTTCGCCGACACCACCGCCCTCACCGCCTTCGACCGGCAGTACTTCCGCAACTGCTACGTCGAAGGCGACGTCGACTTCGTCTTCGGGCGCGGCACGTCCGTCTTCGAGCGCTGCCACTTCCGCACCCTCGCCCGCGACGTCGACTTCACCCCCAAGGGCATGGTCTTCGCCCCGGCCACCGCCCGCGCCAACCCGCACGGATTCCTCGCCGTGCGCTGCCGGTTCACCTCCGGCGCCGAGGACGGCGCGTACAAACTGGCCCGCCCCTGGGTCCCCTCGTACGAGACGACGGCCCGGCCCGCACTCGTCGTACGGGACTCCTGGCTCGGCCCCGGTATCGACCCGGTCGCCCCGTACACGAACATGCGCGACGCCTATCCGTGGCAGACCATGCGGTTCGCCGAACACGCCAACTCCGGTCCGGGCGCGGTGATGCCCGTTCCCGAGAACCGGCCGCAGCTCACCCCCGCGCAGGCCGCCGAGCACACCCGCGCGGCCTACCTCGGCGACTGGCGGCCCGATGTGTGAGCTGAGCGGCGTCCACCAACTCCTCAAGAAGGAGCTGGACTTCCCGCTCGCCTGGGGAAGCTCCCCGATCCGTGACTTCACGCAGTGGCGCCGCGCCGCCCGCGCCCAGGTCGAGGACCTCCTTCTCGTCGACGGCCAGGACGACGTTCCGTACGCGCCGACGTACCGCGCCACCTCCCAAGGGCCCGGCTACCGGCGGGAGTTGGTGACCGTCTCGCTCACCCGGTACGAGCGGGTGCGCGGCGCGCTGCTCACCCCCGAAGGCCCGGGACCCTTCCCCGCGGTGCTCCTCCTGCACGACCACGGCGGCATGTTCGACATCGGCAAGGAGAAGTGCGTCCGGCCCTGGTACGACGACACGCGTCTCGCCCCCGCGCAGGCCTGGGCGGACGACCTGCTCGGCGGACGGTTCGTCGGCGACGAACTCGCCCGGCGCGGCTATGTCGTGCTCTGCCTCGACGCGCTCGGCTGGGGCGACCGCGGGCCCGTCGCCTACGAGCAACAGCAGGCCCTGGCCGGCACTTTCTACCACCTCGGTTCCTCGCTCGCCGGGCTCATGGCCCGCGAGGACGCCCGCGCCGCCGGCTTCCTCGCCGGACTCGACCGCGTCGACCCGGCACGGATCGCCGCCGCCGGCTTCTCCATGGGCGGCTACCGCGCCTGGCAGACCGCGGCCCTGAGCGACCACGTCGCCGCCGCCGTCAGCGTCAGCTGGATGACCGGCCTCAAAGAAATGATGGTGCCCGGCAGCAACGCCCTGCGCGGCCACTCCGCCTACTACATGCTCCACCCCGGACTCGCCCGCCACCTCGACATCCCCGACGTCGCGAGCATCGCCGCACCCCGCCCGATGTACTTCCTCGGCGGCGCCGACGACACCCTCTTCAGCGCCGAGGGCGTCGAGGCGGCGTACGGCCGGATGCGGACCGTCTGGCGCTCCCGGCACGCCGGCGACCGGCTGCGCACCGAGACCTGGCCCGGCCTCGGCCATGTCTTCACCGGCCACATGCAGGACGCGGTTCTCGCCTGGCTGGACGACGTGATGTAACGCCGCACGAACCCCCCACCGACGAAAGGACCCGCACGTCATGTTTCGTCGTACGACCGGCACCACCCTCGTCGCCCTCGCCTGGGCCGCTCTCCTCGGCTGCGGTGCCGCCGCCGTTCCCGCCCAGGCCTCCGCGCCCCCACCGGGCGTCGAAGGCTGGGCGGGCGCCGACGGGGGCACCGTCACCGGCGGCGCGGGCGCGGACCCGGCCTCCGTCTGGACCGTGCGCACCCGCGCCGAACTCAAGGAAGCCCTCGCCAACCACGGCGACCCCACCGCACCCAAGGTGATCAGGGTCGCCGTCGACATCGACGGCGCCGAGGCCGACGACGGCAGCGGCCGGCTCCTCGGCGAGCAGGACTACGCGCCCGGCTACGACCGCACCAAGTACATGGCCTGCTTCGGCCCGGACGGCACCACGTGGTCCGACACCCGCCACGACTACTGCAAGCAGCAGCGCACCCTGCGCCAGACCGGCTCGAACAGGCAGAAACTCCAGATCCAGCTGACCGTCCCCAGCAACACCACCCTGGAGGGCACCGGCGAGCACGCCCGTCTCCTCGGCGTCTTCCTGACGGTCAACACCGGCAGCAACATCATCGTCCGCGACCTCCGACTGGAGGCGCCCGTCGACCACTTCACCACCTGGTCCCCCGACGACGGCGACAGCGGCAACTGGAACGCCCGCTTCGACGCCATGACCGTCATCACCGGCAGCCGCATCCTCATCGAGCACTGCACGTTCACCGACGGCCGCTTCCCCGACTCCCGGGCCCCCGTCGGCTTCCACGGCAAACCCGTCCAGCGGCACGACGGGCTCCTCGACATCGAGGACGGCTCGAACTTCATCACCGTCGCCGACTCCCGGTTCACCGACCACGACAAGGCGCTGCTCATCGGCTCCGGCGACGGCCGCGGTGACCGCGACCACGGCAAGCTGAAGATCACCTTCGCCCGGAACTGGTTCCACGACATCGTGCAGCGCGCCCCACGCGTCCGCTTCGGCCAGGTCCACGCCTACAACAACCTCTACACCGGCGCCCGCCCCCTGTACGCGCTCGGCGTCGGCCTGGAGTCGGCGATCGTCAGCGAGAAGAACGTCTTCGCGTACGAGCACAGCGGCTACGGGACCGGCTCCGGCAGCCCGACCGTGGTGGGCGCGCTGGGCGGCACCGCCTTCCACGACAAGGGCTCCTGGATCGACGGCAGCCCGGCCCGACTCGACGCCCAGGCAGCCGAGTCGATCGGCACCGCCTACACCTCCGACACCGGCTGGGACCCGGCCACGGCCCCCGGCTACACCTACCGGCCGCTCCCCACGGCCGCGGCCGTACAGAGCCACGTCCGCCACCACGCGGGCCCGCACCCCGCCGCGTAGCCCCCTCTCCTTCCGACGAAAGGCCCCCGCACGTCATGCTTCGTCGTACCGCTCGCCTCGCCCTGTCCACCGCCGTCGCCGCCGCGGCCGCCGTGATCGTCCTGCCCGCGCAGGCACACGCGGCCACGGTCGTCGTCGACACCACCGCCGAACTCGACGCGGCGCTCTCCAGTGCCTCCGCCGGCACCGTCATCCAGGTGCGCGGCGGCACCTACTACCCGACCGAGACCCTCCAGTCGACGGCCAACGGGACCTCCTCGTCGCCCGTCACGCTCACCGCGTACGGCAGCGAGACGGTGAAGATCGACGGCTCGTCGCTGCCCTCCGGCGACTGGATCCTCAAGCTGACCGCCGACTACTGGAACGTCTCGAACATCACCTTCCAGAACTCCCCGGACAGCGCCGTCGTCTGCCAGTCCTGCACGGGCACCTACTGGAACAACATCAAGACCGTCAACGGCGGCGACTCCGGCTTCACGCTCACCGGCGACGGCACGGTGAACAACACCGTCAAGAACATCGACAGCTACGGCAACTACGACGCCGCGAACCACGGCGAGAACGCCGACGGCGTCGCCGTGAAGTTCGGCTCCGGCAGCGGCAACCTGATCACCGGCGCCCGCCTCTACAACAACTCCGACGACGGCATCGACCTCTGGTCCTTCTCCTCGCCCGTCACCATCGAGCACACCTGGTCCTTCGGCAACGGCAGGAACCGCTGGTCCGACTCGGCCTTCGCGGGCGACGGCAACGGCTACAAGCTGGGCGGCGACGGCGAGGTCGTCGCCCACGTCGTCAACAACTCGGCCGCCTGGGACGACGCCGGCAACGGCTTCACCGAGAACTCCAACAAGGGCGCCCTCGTCATCAACCGCACCACGGCCTACGCGAACGGCAAGTACGGCTACTACTTCGCGACCAGCTCGGCCAAGCTCGGCAAGAACCTCGCCGTGCGCAACGGCTCGGCAGCCGTCTCCAAGGGCTCCTCGGTCACCTCGTCCGGCAACAACTGGGACTCCGGCATCGCGACCCCGGCCTTCATCTCCACGGACGCGTCGTCGACGTACAACGCCCGCTCCTCGTCCGGCACGCTGCCCGCGACGACGTTCCTCACGACGGGATCGACGACGATCGGCGCGACGATGAACTGACCCCGCCCCGTCGCCCCGCCTGCCCGGCCCGCCGACCTCGGTGGGCCGGGCAGTTCGCGCCGCCGCTCAGCCCAACTGCCACAGCACGTACGTCACCACGATCAGCAACACCCCGGCCAGCGCCATCACCGCGCCCAGGACCCGCAGATACCCGGGCCTGGCCAGCAGGTTGCCCGACGCGTCGAGGCCGGTGGCCCGGTTGCCGCGGCGGGTGGCGATGCCGCGGATGTCGAGGGCCCAGTTCATCCCGGTCCAGAGCGCGACGAGCCCGCCGACCAGGAAGGCGCCCAGGATCACGGGGGAGGGTCTCACGGCGGTCTGTCCTTGAACGTAGAGGTGCGCAGGAGGTGCGCAGGTGTGCCTGCTGAGCCTATGGGCCCGGGTTCAACACCTGGTCAAGCCCGGTTCAGACCTGGGCAATGGCCATGAATCCCGCCGGTCCGATATCGATCGGGTAAAGGGTGTCGCGGGACCGCGTGTGATGCGCGTAGACATGCCTCCACCTGCACGAGATCCACCCCCCCGATCCCTCATCCAGCTACGGGAGTACGTATGCCGACCCTCCGCAAGACCACCAGAGTCGTGGGCGTAGCCGCCGCCTGCGCCCTGGCCGGCGCCGCCGTCTACGGCACCGGCGTCGCGAGCGCCGACCGCACCACCGGGCACACGACGGCCGAACCGCACAACATCGGCCTGCTCGTGAGCGAGATCAAGTCCTACTACGGCGCCTCCCAGGACGCCGACGGCGTCTGGCAGGCCTCGGCCGACAGCGCCTACGCCGACGACCTGGCCCGGATCGAGGCCGGCGCCAGGAAGGACATCGACAAGGCGGTCAAGAAGGCGAAGGCGCACGGCGAGAAGCCCGCCGTCGTCTTCGACATCGACGACACGCTGCTGCTCAGCCTCGACTACGAGATCAAGACCAACTACGTCTACAACAGCGCCAGTTGGGCTGCCTACGTCGCCCAGGCCAACCGCCCGGCCGTGCCCGGCACGCCCGACCTCATCAAGTACGCCACGAGCAAGGGCGTCGAGGTCTTCTACAACTCCGGGCTCAAGGAGACGCAGCGCGCCTCCGCCGTGGAGAACCTGAAGAAGGTCGGCGTCGACGTCAACCTCGACGCCGACCACGTCTTCCTGAAGGACACCGCGAACCCGCCCGCGTACCTGAGCGAGTGCGCCACCGCGGCCGCCTGGAACTGCACCACGGTTCAGTACAAGTCGGGCACCCGCAAGCACATCGAGGACCAGGGCTACGACATCGTCGGCAACTTCGGCGACCAGTACTCCGACCTCGAGGGCGGCTACGCCGACAGGACGTACAAGCTCCCGAACCCCACGTACTACGTGAGCTGACCGGGCTGACCTGGGCGATCCCGGGTCACGGCAACCTTTCCCCCGGGCGGCGACCACCTACGGGTGCAAGATCCCCCAGGAAAGGACCCCTTCCGTGCGCACCACTGCACGTCACCGCCGCACCCGCGCGGTCCCGATCGCGATCGCCGTCGCGGTCGCGGCCGGCGCGGGCGGCGTGTATCTCGGCCTCCAGCCGGGCGACGCGGACGCGGCCACCACGGTCACGGTCTCGTCCACGGCCCAGCTGGAGACGGCCGTGAAGAACGCCTCGGCCGGCACCACCATCCAGGTCCGCGGCGGCACCTACTACCCGGCCGCCACCCTCAAGTCCACGGCGAACGGCACGAGTTCGGCCCGGATCACGCTCGCCGCGTACGGCAGCGAAAGGGTACGGATCGACGGCTCGAAACTGCCCGACGGCTCCTGGCTCGCCGGCGTCTACGGCGACTACTGGACCGTCCGGAACATCACCTGGCAGAACTCGCCCGCCCAGGGCTTCGTCGCCACGTCGTCGGCCGGCGGCATCTTCAAGAACCTCGTCACCGCGAACAACGGAGACTCGGGCTTCACCCTGCGCGGCGACGGCACCACGAACAACCTCATCCAGAACCTGGACAGCTACGGCAACTACGACCCGGCGGGCCACGGCCAGAACGCCGACGGCCTCGCCGTGAAGTTCGGCTCCGGCACCGGCAACAAGGTCACCGGCGCCCGCCTGTGGAACAACTCCGACGACGGCATGGACCTGTGGCAGTTCTCGTCGCCGGTCACCATCGAGCACTCCTGGGCGTACGGCAACGGCAAGAACCGCTGGTCCGACTCCGCCTTCGAGGGCAACGGCAACGGGTTCAAGCTCGGCGGCGGCGGCGCGACCGTCGCCCACGTCGTCAACGACAACGCGGCCTGGAACAACAGCCTCCACGGCTTCACCGAGAACTCCAACACCGGCGCCATCCAGCTGAACCGCAACACGGCGTACGCGAACACCGAGTCCGGCTACTACTTCGCCACCGGCGCCGCCCGCCTCGGCAAGAACCTCGCGGCGAAGAACGGCGCGGGACTCGCCGAGATCGGCTCGCAGGCCGTCTCCGCCGGCAACAACTGGGACAGCGGCATCGCGACCCCGGCCTTCACGTCGACCGACGCCACCACGGCGTACGGCGCCCGCCGGCCGAACGGCTCGCTCCCCTCGACGACGTTCCTGACGACCGGCTCCACCACGCTCGGCTCGACCATGAACTGACGCCGTCCACAGGCGAGTTGTGAACGCGGAGCGCCCCCGCCGGGTCCCACCGGCGGGGGCGCCACTCTGTGCGGTCATGGCTCAGGCAGCGGTCGGGTCGCTCAGTTGTACGTCAGGTCGGCGGCCGTGTAACGGCAGTACGTGCCGTCGGGGCCGCTGCCCAACTCCTTGGGCTCGGCACCGGTGTTGTTGCCCTGGTACCGGACGCACGGCTTGATCTTCTTGCTGCTGTCGCCGTGGATCCGGACGTTGCGCAGCGCGGCGGTGTCACCGTAGTTCGAGTTGATCCCGACGATCGACTTGCCGGGGGCGGTGATGTCGACGTCGTTCACGATGACGGTGCGGTTCTTGTACTGGGTCGAGCAGTTGCCGCAACTGCGCACCAGCTTGCCGAAGTTGGACACCTGGAACTTGGTGACGACGAGCTTGCCGGCGCCGTTGAACTGGAACACCTTGTCGGACGCCGACTTGGCGCCGCCGCCGTACACGGTGTACACGGACGAGGCGGACTTGCCCTTGAAGGTGGCGGCGTCCTCGCCGACGTCCTCCCACCAGACGTTCTGGAGGGTGCAACTGCCCTCGCAGTGCACGCCGTCGGCGGCGGGGGAGCCGATGATGACGTTCTTGAGGACGGCCCCGTCCTTCAGGTCGAAGATCGGGTCCTGGCCCTCGTCCTGTCCGTCGCCGCCCAGGTCGCCGGAGCCGTAGTACCGCTTGTAGCCGCCGTCGAGGGTGCCCGAGACGGAGATGGTCGAGGAGACGGCCTTCGTGCCCTTCGCCTCGGGCCAGGCGGACGCGGCGCCCGCGGAGCTGAGCATCCCGCTGGTGGCGACTGCGGCCCCGGTGAGCGTGAAGGCGGCGAGCCCGCCGAGTACGGCCCGCCGCCGGGTGACCCGGCGGCGGTGGGAACGGGGGGGTTGGCTTCTGGTCATGCCCGTTGGTCGCCGCCCGGCAGGGAAAGGTTGCCGCGAATGTCACCCACGCCGCAGAAGGCGAGCGGCCTACTCGAAGTCCCCGCCCACGGAAGCCTCCTGGCCCTCCGTCGTCCGCGCCGTCACCGAGTACCGGTCGTCCGAGGCGTCCCGCCCGCCGGAGGCATGGTCGTACTGCCCGGCGAACACGCTCTCCCCGGCCGGCACCGTCCGCCCGGCCTTCAGCACCCACCGGTACACCAGGAAGCCGTCCTTCTCGGTGACGGACTGGGTGAAGTCGTCGGCGGGCAGGGAGCGCCAGTTGCCCGTGTCGGCGACCTTCCCGGTCTGCGCGATCCGCAGCTCCACGGTCAGCTCGGACAGCGGGTCCTTCGTCTTGAACGTGACGTTGCTCTGGCTCCAGAAGTCGTTCGACCCCGGGTCGACCGAACCGTCCGACCACAGCGGCCCGTCGGAGGTGTCGCTCACCGGCGGCTTCCGGTCCGCGCCGCCACTCGCACCGTCCGACGGCTTCGTCTCCGCGGGCCCGGACGAGGCGGCACGCTCCGGCGTCCGCGACGGATCGGCCGCCTTCCCGGAGGACGTCGCGGGCGCGGAGGGCCGCGGCTCGCGCGACGTGGCGTCCGGTGACGGCGCGGTCGTGGGCGTCGGCGAGACGGCCACCTGCTGCTGCGGGGTGTCGTCCTGGCGCAGCGCGGCGCCGACCGCGAACCCGCCGACGGCGAGCACCCCGGCGACCCCGGCGGTCACCCCGGCGATCCGCACCCAGCCGACCGCGGGCCGGCCGCGCTCGGGCCGCGCCGCGGGCTGTTCGTGCATGCCGCGCTCGATGCGGGCCAGCATCCGCTCCCGGTCGGGCCGGTGCGCGTCGGCGGCCTCGCGCAGCCGCTGGCGCAGGTCGTCGCTCATCGCCGGCCTCCTTCCGTGGCATCGAGTGCCGCACCGACCGCCCGTACGCGCTGCGGCGCCTGCCCGTTCACCTTCTCGTGGCCGAGCCTGCGCTCCAGCTCGGCCATCCCCTTCGACGTCTGGCTCTTCACCGTACCGACCGAGATCCCCAGGGCGAGCGCGGTGTCCTTCTCCGACAGATCGAAGGCGTGCCGCAGCACCACACACGCGCGCTTGCGGAACGGCAGTTCCCGCAGCGCGTCCTGGACATCGACGACGGCGGGCACATCGGGCCCGTCGGTACGGTCCTGACGGCCCGACCAGAACAGGGCCACGCGCCGCCGCTCACGGATCGCGCTGCGGATGCGCGTCCGGGCGAGATTGGCGACGACACCGCGCGCGTACGCGACCGGATGCTCGGCCGCGCGCACCCGGTCCCAGCGGTGCCAGAGCGCGAGCAGCGCGTCGGCCGCGAGGTCGTCGGCGGCGTCCGGCTCACCCGTCAGGAGGTGGGCGAGACGGGCGAGTTCGGCGTGATGCCGTTCGAAGAAGGCATGGAACTCGGCGGAGGCGGCATCGTCCACGACCGTGCTCACGCGGAACCTCCCTCACTCTGTGCGGCCCGGCGGAGTGCGAGAGCGTACCAGCGTTTCGTACAGTGATTCGAAGGGCGTCCGTGATACCGGACATATCGGAGGACGCCGTTCAGCCGCCCAGGTTCAGTCGTCCAGCGCGGCCTGCATCATGGCCTTCGCGACCGGCGCCGCGAGGCTGTTGCCGCCGACCTCGGCGCGCGCGGTGTCGGACTGCTCCACGAGGACCGCCACGGCGACCTCCTTGCCGGTCGAGTCGTCCTTCGCGTACGACGTGAACCAGGCGTACGGCGTCTGGCTGTTGTTCTCGCCGTGCTGCGCCGTGCCCGTCTTGCCGCCGACCGTCGCGCCGGAGATCTGCGCGTTCGTACCCGTGCCCTTCGACACCACCGTCTCCATCGCGGACTGGAGCTGCGAGGCGGTCGAGGAGCTCACCACGCGGGTGTCGTCGCCGTCCGCGTAGCTCTTGATCGCGTCGCCGTCCGCGTCCGTCACCTCGGACACCATGTGCGGGGACGCCTGCTCGCCGCCGTTGGCGATCGTCGCGGAGACCATCGCCATCTGAAGCGGCGTCGCCGTCACATCGAACTGGCCGATACCGGACAGGGCGGTCTGCGCCTTGTCCATGTCGGAGGGGTACACGCTTTCGCCGGCCCGCACCGGGATGTCCAGCTTCTCGTCGTCGAAGCCGAACTTCTCGGCCATCGCCTTGACCTTGTCCTGGCCCAGGTCGACGGCCATCTTCCCGAAGACGTTGTTGCAGGAGTACTGCAACGCCGTGCGGATCGTGGCGTTCTCGCAGGGCGCCGCCGCGTTCTCGTTCTTCAGGTACGTGCTCGTGCCCGGCAGCAGATAGGGGTTCGGCGACGTCGTCCTCTCGTCGACCGACGAGTACAGGCCGTCCTCCAGGGCGGCCGCGGCGACCACCAGCTTGAACGTCGACCCGGGCGGCAGCGCCTGCTTCAGTGCCCGGTTCGTCGTCGGCGAGTCCTCGTCACCGGCCAGCGCCTTCCACGCCGCCGCGTCCGACGAGCCGGAACCGCTGATCTTCGACGGGTCGTACGACGGGGTCGACACCATGCCGAGCACCTTCCCGGTCTGCGGGTCGATCGCGACGGCCGCGCCCTTCTTGTCGCCGAGCGCCCTGTACGCGGCCTTCTGCACATCCGGGTCGATGGTCGTGACCACGTCGCCGGGGTCGGAGTGCTTGCCGGTGAGCGTGTCCAGCGGGTTCTTGAGCCGGGTGTCCGTGCCGTCGAGCACGCCCTGGTAGATCGACTCCAGCTGTGTCGAGCCGTACACCTGCGACGTGTAGCCGGTCACCGCCGCGTACAGCGAGCCGTCCGTATAGGTGCGCTTGTACTTGAGGTCGCTCGACCCGCCGGTCTTCGCCGAACCCGTCACCGCCTTTCCGCCCACGATGATGTCGCCCAGCGGATACCCGTACTGCTCGATGGTCTTGCGCCGGTTCTTGTCGTCGTCTGCGAGAGCCTGGCCGTCGTAGAACTGCACCCATGTCGCCCTGATCAGCAGGGCGAGTATGAGCAGCAGCGTGAAGACGGAGGCACGCCTGATCGTCTTGTTCATCCCGCCCAGAAGACGAGCGGAGCGGATCGATTCGTTCCGATAGTCCTGCTTTTCTCAGAAACCTCTCACGAACCGGCCCCATCAGCCGGCCCCCATCAGCCGGCCCGCATGAACCCGCCCTCGTAGGCGGCGATCACGGCCTGCGTCCGGTCCCGCGCCCCGGTCTTCGCGAGAACCGCCGCCACATGCGTCTTGACGGTCGCGGGCCCCACCCCGATCCGCCCGGCGATCTCCGCGTTCGTCAGCCCGGCCGCCATCAGCCGCAGCACGTCGCTCTCCCGCCCGGTGAGCCGCGCCACCCACGGCGCGACGGCCCGCCGCACGGCGTGCTCGGCGGCGAGCGCGCGCACGGCGGCCGGAAAGAGCAGGCTGTCGCTGCGCGCCACCAGCCGCACCGCCCCCACCAGGGCCTCGGCCTCGGCCCGCTTCAGCAGAACTCCGGCGGCCCCCGCGCGCAGCGCCTCGTACACGTACGCGTCGTTCTCGAAGGTGGTGACGACGACGATCCGCGGCGCGCCCTCGCCAAGGCCGCCCAGAATCCGCTCGGTCGCCCGGATCCCGTCCCCCTCCGGCATCCGTACGTCCATGAGGACCACGTCCGGCCGCAGCTCGCGCACCACGGACACGGCCTCCGCGCCGGTCGCCGCCTCGCCGACGACCTCGATGTCGTCCTCGGCGGACAGGATGGCGCGCAGCGCGGTGCGCACCATCCGCTCGTCGTCGGCGAGCACGACGCTCACGGGCTTCATACGAGGGGTCCCTTCATCGGAAGTCGTACGTCGACACGCCACACCCCGGGCTCCCCGGCCGCCGGCCCCGCCTCGGCCGAACCGCCGAGCAGCCGGGCCCGGTCGGCGACCCCGCGCAGCCCGTGCCCGCCGCCCGGCCGGGTGGGCGACCCGTCGGCGAGCGGGTTCTCGGCGGTGATCCGCAGCGCGTCCCCGTCCCGTACGAGACGCAGCGCGACCCCGGTCCCCGCGTGCCGCACCGCGTTGCTCAGCGCCTCCTGCACGATGCGGTAGGCCTCGCGCGAGACGAGCGGCGGCACATCGGCCGGATCGACGCCGACCGCGGCACGCACCTCGATGCCACCGGCCCGGGTGCGGCGCAGCAGCCCGTCGAGGTCGTCGGCGAGGGTCGGCGCGGGAGCGGTGTCCGCGGCATCCCCGGCCTCCCTCAACACCCCGAGCACGGCGTCGAGTTCACCGACCGTACGCCGCGTGGTGTCCTCGATCGCCGCGAGCGCCTCCCGTACGAAGTCGGGGTCGGAGTCGAGGACCCGGCGCGCGGCGCTCGCCTGGAGGGTGACCGCGCTGAGCGCGTGCCCCACCGAGTCGTGCAGCTCGCGGGCGAGGCGGTTGCGCACGGCGAGGTCGGCGGCGCGCGCCTCGGCGGCGGCGAGCCGGTCCGCCGGCGCGGGCCCGAGCAGCAGGGGAGCCCACCGGGCGAGCAGCCCCGACGCCGCGGCCGCACACGCCGCGAGCGCCACCAGCATCAGCGCACCGGCCACCGGAGCAAGCCCCGACACCCAACCCGATTCCAGTACGTGAGGAGGTGCGACCCGCGCGTCCCGCAGCCCGTCGCGCAGCCCGGGCGAGACCGGCAGCAGCATCACCACGACCGCGAACGGCGGCAGCGCGAGCGTCATCCCGCTCAGCACTCCGCCCCACCCCAGATGCAGCGTGAACCAGGCGACGGTGCGCCCGCGAGCGCCCCACCCGCGCGGCGGCCCGTCGGCGAGCGCACCCGGCTCCACCGAGCACAGCGCGCGCACCGCGGCCACCGACATCGGCCGGGTCAGCGGGAACAGCGCGGTGACGGCCGCGAGAGGCAACCCGACCAGGAACGACAGGAGTTGGAGCGGCAGATCGGTGAACACGTCGTCCGCCCCGACGAGCGGCCCCACGACCACGGACCCCACGAGGACGTACGGCATCGCGACGGCGCCGCCGAGGATCAGATGGACCCAGCGGCGGCGCGCGGTACGCCCGAACAGGGCGCGGGCCGCGCCTCTCACACCGGCGCCGGGACGCTGACACGCGCCGCCTGCCGCCGGGCGGCGTACCGGACCCCGACGGACGCGACGAGCAGGCCGACGGTCATCTGGCCAGCGTAGGTGAGGTTCATCAGGGCCGTCGGCCGGTTCGCGCTGTCGGCGACATCGAGCAGCGCGGCCAGCCCGAGCCAGCCGCCCCAGCAGGCCGCGGACGCGGAGCCGAACCAGGTCAGCGCCAGCGGCGCCCGCACCGCCCGGCCGCCGCCGTACGCGAGGAGCAGGGCACCGGCGACGGCGGCCGCGAGATAGCCGACGTTCAGGGCCTCAAGGACGTAGAAATCACTGGCGCGCCCATCGGCCCGCCCCACGGCGAGCCCGGCCCGAGAGCCGAGCGCCCACAGCAGATGCATGGCGGCGGGGAACAGCGCGAGCCCGGCCGCGCCCACGGCGGCCCACCGCGACAGGGCCCCGGCCGACTCCGGCACCCGCCCCCGCCACAGGTGCCCCCACCGCTCCCGTGCGTAGCCGACGAACAGGGCGCCCAGGCACAGCCCCTGCACGATGAACCCCGGGTACACCACCATGAACACCCAGTCGTCCAGGAACGGTTCGCTCGCCTTCGCGGCCCCGGTCGACCCGCCGAAGGCGCGCACGACGAGCTGTGCGGGATACCCGATCATGATCGGCACGAGCAGCCCGGTCGCCACCCACATCGGCACGACGAGCAGCACCGCCGGCACGCGCCGCCCCCAGGGCCGGGTCAGCAGCAGGGCGAGAACGATGACGGCGCTGTCGAGCAGCACGGTGAAGGCGTTGCCGACCGCCATGGCGGTGCGGTGGTCGAGCAGCGAGCTGCCGTCCGGAATCCCGACCCGGCCGCCGGCGATCCAGACGACTTTGAGGGTGAGGTAGGGAAGGCAGGCCAGAACGGCGACGGAGCGCAGGATCTGCTGCGTACGGGAGGTCATACGTCCAGGCTGGCGCCGGGAACGGCGCCGCACGTCCTGCTCACCGCCGATCCGCCTCCGCCGCACGGCGGAGGCGACGGAGCCGTCAGAGCCGACGCGTGGCCAGCGTCAGCCGGTCCCGCGCGTCGAACAGCGCGTCCTTGACCATCTGCTCATGCGCGGGCGTCAGCCGGGCCACCGGAACGGAACACGAGATGGCATCCCTGGCCGGCGTCCGGTACGGGACGGCGACGCCGAAGCAGCGCAGCCCCAGCGTGTTCTCCTCGCGGTCCACGGCGAACCCCTGCTCCCGGACCGTGTGCAGCTCCTCGATGAGCTTCTCGCGGTCGGTGATGGTGTGTTCGGTCAATGCGGGGAGCGTCTCGGGCAGCATCTTGCGCACCTGCTCATCGGTGTGCGTGGCGAGCAGCGCCTTGCCCAGCGACGTCGAATGGGCGGGCAGCCGCCGTCCCACCCGTGTGAAGGGCCGCAGGTAGTGCTGCGACTGCCGGGTGGCCAGATAGACGACGTTCGTCCCGTCGAGCCGGGCGAGGTGGATGGTCTCGGTGGTGTCGTCCGAGAGCCGGTCGAGGGTGGGCCGGGCGGCGGCCACGACCTCGTCGCCGTCGATGTACGAGGTGCCGACGAGCAGGGCCCGCACCCCGATCCCGTACCGCGTCCCGGTCGCGTCGGTCTCCACCCAGCCGAGCTCGACGAGCGTCCGAAGGAGCATGTACAGGCTGGACTTCGGGTATCCGACGGCCTCCTGCACCGCGGCGAGGGAGTGCATCCCGGGGCGGCCTGCGAAGTACTCGAGCAGCTCCACCGTCCGTACCGCGGACTTCACCTGCGCACCGCCCGCAGCGGCCCCCGTCTCGCCAGCCGACATCGCCCTTGACCCCTTCGTTCGACGAGAAATAGTCTCCATAGTGTTCATCAACAGAGACAGCGTTCAGTATATCGAACGACCCTCGTGGCTCGTCCGGCGAGTCACGAGAAAAGCTGGAGGAATTCGCCGTGGCAGCAGCACCAGTCTGGAGTGTGGACCCCCGAACCGGGAAGCAGCGGGAGCAGGTTGCGACCGAGGCCACCGCCCAGGAGGTCGACCAGGCGGTCCGCGCCGCGCACGAAGCGCGCGGCGCGCTCGCCGACCGCACCGTCCGCGCCGCCTTCCTGCGCACGGCCGCCGACCTGCTCGACGAGGCCAAGGACCACCTGGTCGAGGCGGCGGACGCGGAGACCGCCCTCGGCCCGGTCCGGCTCACCGGCGAACTGGCGCGCACCTGCTTCCAGTTGCGGGCCTTCGCGGACATCGTCGACGAGGGTGCCTTCCTCGGCGTCGTCATCGACCACCCCGACGACACGGCGACGCCCCCGATCCCGGACCTGCGCCGCTACAAGATCCCCCTCGGCGTGGTGGCGGTCTACTCGGCCTCCAACTTCCCCTTCGCCTTCTCCGTCCCCGGCGGCGACACGGCGAGCGCCCTCGCGGCCGGCTGCCCCGTCGTCGTCAAGGCCCACCCGGACCACCCGGCGACGTCCGAGCTGGTCGCATCCGTCATCCGCCGCGCGGCCGTCCAGCACGGCATCCCGGAGGCGGTCCTCGGCCTGGTCCACGGCTTCGAGGCGGGCGTCGAACTGGTCAAGCACCCCCTCATCGCGGCGGCGGGCTTCACCGGCTCGGTCCGCGGCGGCCGCGCGCTGTTCGACGCGGCGTCGTCCCGCCCGACCCCGATCCCGTTCCACGGCGAGCTGGGTTCCCTGAACCCCGTGGTGATCACGGAGCAGGCTGCCGCCGAACGCCCCGACCAGATCGGTACGGGCCTGGCAGGCTCCATGACGCTCGGCGTCGGCCAGTTCTGCGTCAAGCCGGGCCTGGTCTTCGCACCGCAGGGCGAGGCGGGCGACAGCCTCCTCAAGTCCCTCACCGCCGCGGTCAGCGACACCGCGGCCGGCGTCCTGCTCGACCACCGCATGCGCGACAACTTCGTCGCGGGCGTCGCCGAGCGCGCACAGCTCCCCGACGTCGAGGCGCCGGTCACGCCGGGCGCGGGCGGCGAGCACACGGTCAGCCCCGGCTTCCTCACGGTCCCGGCCGCGCGCCTGGCCACCGAGGGCACCGAGCACGACCTGCTCCTCGAAGAGTGCTTCGGCCCGGTCACGGTGGTGGCCCGGTACGAATCCGCGGACGAGATCACGGCGGTCCTCTCCCGCCTGCCCGGCAACCTCACGGCGACGGTCCAGCTGTCCTCGGCCGAGGCCGCAGGCGAAGGCCGCGGCACCGAGATCCTCGCGGAGCTCACGCCGCTCGCGGGCCGCGTCCTGGTCAACGGCTGGCCGACCGGCGTGGCCGTCGCCCCGGCCCAGCACCACGGCGGCCCGTACCCGGCGACGACCTCCACGTCCACCTCCGTCGGCGGCACGGCCATCGAGCGCTGGCTGCGCCCGGTCTCGTACCAGACGACCCCCGAAGCGCTGCTCCCGCCGGAGCTGCGCGACGACAACCCCCTCGGCCTGCCCCGCCGCTTCAACGGCCGCCTGGAACTCCGAGAAGGCTGATGGACATCCAACTCCCCGAGCTCCCCTTCCCGTTGCGCTCCTACGGCCCGGACGGGCACTGGTCGTACGAGGAGGGGACGCTCACCGGGTGGGCGGGGCCGCGGCAGGACCGCTTCGTCCCGCCGACCGGCGACGCGCTCGAACCGGCCTCGGACGCGCCCCGGCTGCTCGGAGCGCCCGAGGGCGACTTCCAGCTGATCGCGCGGGTGACGGTCGGTTTCGCGGCGGCGTTCGACGCGGGCGTGCTCTACCTGCACGTGGGCGACCGTGAATGGGCGAAGCTCTGCTTCGAGCGCTCTCCGGACGAACCCACGATCTGCACGGTGGTGACGAGGGGCCACTCGGACGACGCGAACGCGTTCGTCGTCCCCGGCTCCTCGGCCTGGCTCCGCATCAGCCGCACAGGCACGGCCTTCGCCTTCCACGCGTCGACCGACGGCCGGACCTGGACCTTCGTCCGCATCTTCTCCCTCGGGGACGAGAAGTCGGCGGCGGCCGCGATGGTGGGCTTCCTGGCGCAGTCCCCGGTGGGGGAGGGCTGCGTGGTCACGTACGACCACATCGAGTTCCGCCCGACCTGGCCCGAGGCCCTACGAGACGGCTCCTGAACCGATCCCTCCGGCTGCCCGAACCGCCCTCACCAACGCGCACCCGGCGCTGGGGGGCCGCCTTGCCCACCCTGCCGCCCCAGGCGGCAGCCTGCCCAAGGCGAGGCAGCGACGACCCCTGGCCGGGGTGAGCCGCGGCGGGGTCGATCCGCGGCGCGGATGATCCACTGCCGGGACCCGCGGCGGGGACGATCCACGGCCAGGACAACCCACTGCCGGGATGACCCACGGCCAGGACGATGGACCGTGGGGCCGGATGATGAATGGCGGGGCCAGGGTGATGGATCCCGGGGCCCGGGACGATGACTGGAATGGGGGGGCTGGGACGGTTCGCAGTTGCGTACGAGACGGGAGGGGACGCGTCGGGGTGCCCCCGCAGGACACCGCAGGCACTCCGCGCCGGATGCGCGACTTTGGTCGTCCGGAGACGACGACACCAATCCGGCCGAGGAGGCACCCCGACGCGGCCCCGCCCCACCCCCACAGCGGCGGCGCCTCCAACCCCGGGAATGTCCGGAGGGTCCATCCGGTTGTACAAGGCTGAACAAACGAGCAACCGAGCAACCGAACGACCCCTTCACCCCGGAGCGAGAAACCCCATGCGCGTCGAGATCTGGACCGACATCAACTGCCCGTTCTGCTACATCGGCAAGTCCCGGTTCGAGCAGGCACTCGACGCCTTCCCGCACAAGGACGCCGTCGAGGTCGTGCACCGCTCCTTCGAGCTCGACCCCACGATCAAGAAGGGCGACACCGGCCCGGTCATCGCCAAGATCGCCAAGAAGTACGGCATCAGCGAGTCCCAGGCGGCAGCCAACGAGCAGGGCCTCGGCCGCCAGGCCGCCGAGCTCGGCCTGCCCTACCTCACCGAGGGCCGCGACTACGGCAACAGCTTCGACCTGCACCGCCTCCTCCACCTCGCCCACGAGAAGGGCCTCCAGGACGCCATGATCGACGCCCTGTACCGAGGCAACTTCGCCGACGAGGGCTCGGTCTTCGCCGACGACGAGCACGTCGTCCAGCTCGCCGTCGAGGCCGGCCTCGACGAGGCCGAGGTCCGAGCCGTCCTCGCCGACCCCGACGCCTACGCGGACGCGGTCCGCACCGACGAGCGCGAGGCCGCCGAGCTCGGCGCGACCGGCGTCCCGTTCTTCGTCCTCGACCGCAAGTTCGGCGTCTCCGGCGCCCAGCCCGCCGAGGTCTTCACCCAGGCGCTCACCCAGGCCTGGGACGCCCGCTCCCCGCTGACCGTCATCGACACGTCCACGAGCGAGGCCGGCGACACCTGCGGCCCGGACGGCTGCGCGGTCCCGCAGGCATAAGCGTTCCTTAGAGGTACCGCTCAACAATCCGCAATAGACGAACACTTGGTGCGGGGTCACAGTGGAGCCATGGACCTGGACACGGACCTAGTCCGAGCCGAATACACCCCGGCCACCACCTACCTCAACACCGCGAGCTCAGGCCTCCTCCCGGCGAGGGCCGCGCACGCGATGCGCGAAGCGATCACCGGCATGACCGAGGGCCGCCCGGTCGACTCCCTCTTCACGGACGTGGAGGAGTCGAGGGCGGCCTTCGCCCGTATCGCGGGGGTCCCGACGGCGCGAGTGGCGACCGGCGCCTCCGTCGCCGTCTACTCGGGCCTGATCGCCGCTTCCCTCCCCCAGGGCGCCGAAGTCCTGGTCCCGGAAGGGGAGTTCAGCTCCACGATCAACCCGTTCCACGTACGCCGCGACCTCAAGATCCGCACCGCCCCCCTGGCGGCGCTCGCCGAGGAGGTCCGCCCGGGCACGGCGCTCGTGGCGGTCAGCGCGGCCCAGTCGGCGGACGGCAGGCTCGCCGACCTCACGGAACTGCGGGAGGCGACCCGCACCCACGGCGCCCGCCTCTACGTGGACGCGTCGCAGGCGGCGGGCTGGTTCCCGCTGGCGGACCACGCGGCGGCCGCGGACTACGTGGCCTCCGTAGCCTTCAAGTGGCTGACGTGCCCGCGGGGAGCGGTCTTCTTCATCGGCCCGGGGGACCCCGAAGGGTTCGAGGCGCTGACCCCGGTCTTCGCCGGCTGGGTGGCGGGGGAGAAGCCCTGGGACAGCTGCTACGGCCCGGTCACGGAACCGGCCCGTTCGGCCCGCCGCTTCGACGAGACGCCGGGCCTCATCGCGTACGCGGGGGCACGCCAATCCCTCGCCGTGATCGAGGAGTTGGGCCCGGACCGGATCCGCGCCCATGACCTGGCACTGGCGGACCGCTTCCGCGAGGGCCTGAAGAACCTCGGCCACGAGCCGATCGAGTCCCCCGGTTCACCGATCGTCTCGGTACCCGAACTGGGCCCGAACCAACACGACCTGCACCGCAAAGGCATCGAACTCTCCAACAGGGCAGGCAACTTGCGGGCGTCCTTCCACCTCTACAACACGCCCCACGACGTCGACCGCCTCCTGGCAGCCCTGTCGCACTGAGGAACGCGCCGCACGTACCCCCGGACGTCACTCACTCAGCAGCACACCCACCCGGCCCCGACCCCGAACCCGCCCCCGATCCCGCCCCCGCATCCGAAGCCAAGCTCTCCCCGCACAGATTCCCCTCCACCACACCCAACAGCCGCACGAACTCGGCCCGTTCCCCCTCGGAGAGCCCCGTCAGGGTCAGCTCCTCCAGGGAGCCCCACACCCCGGCGACGTCCCGGAGGAGCTCGCAGCTCGCCTCGGTCGCCTCGACGAGCACCGCACGCCGGTCGCGCGGGTCGGGGGAGCGCGTCACGTGCCCGGACTGCTCCAGGCGCTGCAACATCTTCGTCACCGTCGAGGGGTCCAGGTCGACGGCCTTGATCAGGTCCGACTGCCGCACTGGCCCGCGGTCCCACAGGTGCATCAGGACGAACTCCTGACCGGGGAAGAGGCCGAGGGCGCGCAGCCGGCGGCCCGCCGCGTTGCGGTGCAGGCGGGCGACGCGGGCGAGCGCGAGGCTGACCGGGCCGCTGCGGGCGGCGGCCGGCGCGAGATCCGTACAGGCGGGGTCCGCGGCGGCGGGGGCGTCGGGGCGGGACATGGCGGCTCCTTCATGGCGTACACCCCGAGGTTACCGCCATGAGGAGAATTAAGTTGGCCGACCAATGAATGCGTTACAGTGGCGACAGCGCTCTTACTTGGCCGACCAACTTAAAGCTCGGAGCCCGCCATGACCACCGCATTGACCACCGCATTCGACCCGATCGACCTCTCCGGCACCCGTCTCGCGCACCGCATAGCCCTGGCCCCCATGACCCGCAGCAGGGCCGGCGCCGGCGGTACCGCCACCGAGCTGACCGCCGAGTACTACGCGCAGCGCGCCGCGGACGGCCTGCTCGTGACCGAGGGCATCCAGCCCTCCCTCGTGGGGCAGGGCTACGCCTGGACGCCGGGACTGCACAGCGCCGAGCAGGTCGCCTCCTGGCGCCGGGTCACCGACGCCGTGCACGCCAAGGGCGGCACGATCTTCGCGCAGCTCATGCACGCGGGACGGATCAGCCACCCGTCGCTCCAGCCCGGCGGCGGCCGGCCGGTCGCCCCGTCGGCCGTGGCGCCCGAGGGCCAGGCGTTCACGAACGAGGGCTTCCAGGACTTCGTCGAGCCGCGCGAGCTGACCGCCGACGAGATCCGCGCCACGGTCGCGGACTTCGCCGCCGCGGCCAGGAACGCGATCGAGGCGGGCTTCGACGGCGTCGAACTCCACGGCGCCAACGGCTACTTGATCCACCAGTTCCTGGAGCCGAGCACGAACCGCCGCACCGACGAGTGGGGCGGCGCCGTCGAGAACCGCATCCGGTTCGCGGTCGAGACGACCAAGGCGGTCGCCGAGGCCATCGGTGCCGAGCGCACCGCGATCCGGGTCTCGCCCGGGAACCCGTACAACTCGATGGGGGCGAACGACCCGGCCGACACGTACACGGCGCTCGTCGACGCCCTGGAGCCGCTGGGTCTCGCCTATCTGCACGTCCTTGAGGCGTCCGCGGAGGTCCGCGAGGTCACCGCCGACCTGCGCAAGCGGTTCGGCGGCACCTTCGTCCTCAACGCTTTCACCGAGGGCCCCACCGACCACAGGACCCTCAAGGAGATCGAGAACGGTCTCGCCGACATCATCAGCTTCGGCGCGCTGTACCTCGCCAACCCGGACCTGCCCGCGCGGCTGCGGACCGAGGGCCCGTACAACACGCCGGACCCGTCGTCGTTCTTCGGCGGCGACGCGAAGGGCTACACGGACTACCCGTCCCTGTAGCCGGCCCCCACCGCAGAACAAGCAGGGACGAAGGGCTACCCGGACCACCCGTCCCTGTAGTCAGCCCCCACCAAAGAACAAGCAGGGGCGGGGCCGATCAAGGCCCCGCCCCAACTCATCCCCGTAGGAACACACGGAGGAACATCACTTCACGGGCGTGAAGTCCCGCGCCCCGATGAACTCCGGCCGCCGCACCGGCGCCGCGAACGGCTCCACGGCGGCGTTCTCCACGCTGTTGAACACGATGAAGACGTTCGAGCGCGGGTACGGCGTGATGTTGTCGCCCGAGCCGTGCATCGCGTTGCAGTCGAACCAGGTCGCCGACCCGGCCTTGCCGGTGAACAGCCGGATGCCGTGCCGGTCGGCGAACTTGGTCAGCGCCTCGTCCGAGGGCGTGCCCGCGTCCTGCATCTGCAACGACTTCTTGTAGTTGTCCTTCGGCGTCTCGCCCGCGCAGCCGAGGAACGTCTTGTGCGAGCCGGGCATGATCATCAGCCCGCCGTTGGTGTCGTAGTTCTCGGTGAGCGCGATCGACACCGACACGGTCCGCATGTTCGGCAGCCCGTCCTCGGCGTGCCAGGTCTCGAAGTCCGAGTGCCAGTAGAAGCCACTCGCCCCGAAGCCGGGCTTGACGTTGATCCGCGACTGGTGGACGTAGACGTCCGAACCGAGGATCTGCCGCGCGCGGCCCACGACACGCTCGTCGCGCACCAGGCTGGCGAACACGTCGCTGATCTTGTGCACCTCGAAGACCGAACGGACGTCCTTCGACTTCGGCTCGACGATGGAGCGTTCGTCCGCCTTGATCTCCGGATCGTTGACCAGGCGGTCCAACTCGGCCTGGTACGTGCCGATCTCGTCGGGACCGATCAGCTCGTCGATGGCGAGGAAGCCGTCCCGCTCGAAGTTCGCGAGGTCCGACTGGCGGATGGGACCGCGCGCTCCCGGCTCCGACCAGACGACCGGGTCGATGCGCGGGGTCGCCACCTCGGAGGTGCCGCGGGTGGGATACAGGTCGTCGGTGCTCATACGGATCAGACCTCCTCGGGTTCGGTCAGCAGCGGGTAGACGCCGTTCTCGTCGTGGTCCTCCCGTCCGGTCACGGGAGGGTTGAACACGCACACGCAGCGGAAGTCGGTCTTCGGGCGCAGGGTGTGGCGCTCGTGGCCGTTCAGGAGGTACATCGTGCCCGGCTCGATCCAGTGCTTCTCCCCGGTCTCCCGGTTCTCGAGCTCGGCCTCGCCCTCGACGCACAGCACGGCCTCGATGTGGTTGGCGTACCACATGTCGGTCTCCGTGCCGGCGTAGAGGATCGTCTCGTGCAGGGAGAAGCCGACCTTCTCCTTGGCGAGGACGATGCGCTTGCTCTCCCAGGTGCCGGTCGCCGATTTCACGTGCCGGTCGGTGTTCTCGATCTCCTTGAACGAACGGACGATCACGGTGGGTTGCTGCCTTTCTCTTCTACGGGGTGAGGGGGGTCAGACGGTCTCGCGCACGGCTCGGGTGAGCGTGCGCAGCCCCTCTTCCAGCTCCTCGGGCGTGATCGTCAGCGCGGGAAGCAGCTTGACGACCTCGCTCTCGGGGCCGGAGGTCTCGATGAGCAGGCCGAGCTCGAAGGCGCGCTTGGCGACCTTGTTCGCCCGCTCCTTGTCGCGGAACTCGAAGCCCCAGACCAGGCCGCGGCCGCGGTACTCGACGATCTCCTCGGAGTACTCGGCGCGCAGCGCGGCGAGGGTCTCCTCGATCTGCTCGCCGCGGGCCATGGTCTGCTTCTCCATGGCCGGGCCGTCGGTCCAGTACGTCTCCAGGGCGGCGGCGGCCGTCACGAACGCGGGGTTGTTGCCGCGGAACGTGCCGTTGTGCTCGCCCGGCTCCCAGATGTCGAGCTCCGGCTTGAACAGGCAGAGGGACATGGGAAGCCCATACCCGCTGATGGACTTCGAAACGGTCACGATGTCCGGTGTGATGCCCGCCTCCTCGAAGGAGAAGAAGGCACCGGTGCGGCCGCAGCCCATCTGGATGTCGTCGACGATGAGCAGCATGTCCCAGCGCTCGCACACGTCGGCGAGCTTGCGCAGCCACTCGGCGCGGGCGACGTTGATGCCGCCCTCGCCCTGCACCGTCTCGACGATCACGGCGGCCGGGGTGTTCAGACCCGACCCGGAGTCCTCGAGCAGACGCTCGAACCAGATGAAGTCCGGGGTCTGCCCGTCCAGGTAGTTGTCGAACGGCATCGGCGTGCCGTGCACCAGCGGGATGCCGGCGCCGGCCCGCTTGAACGCGTTGCCGGTCACGGCGAGCGAGCCGAGCGACATGCCGTGGAAGGCGTTGGTGAAGGACACGATCGACTCGCGGCCCTTGACCTTGCGGGCCAGCTTCAGCGCGGACTCGACGGCGTTGGTGCCCGTCGGGCCCGGGAACATGACCTTGTACGGCAGGTCGCGCGGGCGCAGGATGATGTTCTGGAACGACTCCAGGAAGTTGCGCTTCGCCGAGGTCGACATGTCGAGCCCGTGCGTGACGCCGTCGCGCTCCAGGTAGTCGATCAGGGCGCGTTTGAGCACCGGGTTGTTGTGGCCGTAGTTGAGCGACCCGGCGCCCGCGAAGAAGTCCAGGTACTCGTGGCCGTCCTCGTCGTACATGCGGCTGCCCTGGGCCCGGTCGAAGACGGTGGGCCAGCCGCGGCAGTAGCTGCGCACCTCCGACTCAAGGGTCTCGAAGACGCTCAGGTCCGGCTGGGTGATGGTCACAGCAAATGCTCCTCTAGGGAGGGGAGTTGAGGGGGGTTGGAGGGGGTGGGGGAGAGGGCCGGGCGCGCTAGGGCGCGATCGGCCCGATCGTGTACAGCTCCTCGGGCAGGTGCCCGTCGTCGGGGAACAGGCCCGCGTCGAACAGGACCGTGCGCTCCACGCCGGCCCCGTGCCGGCGGGCGTACGACAGGAACAGCGCCTGGGAAGCCGCGTTGTCCGGGGTGATGGTGGTCTCGACCGTGCTGACCGGCCGCCCGGCGCCGAGCAGCTTGGCGGTCAGACCGTCCAGGAGTTCCCCGGCCAGTCCGCGCCCGCGGTGTGCGGCGTCGACGGCGACCTGCCACACGACCAGGGTGTGCGGCCGCTCCGGCCGGATGTACCCGGTGACGAAGCCGGCGACCTCGCCCGTCTCGTCGCGCGCCACCACCGAGGTGCCCGCGAAGTCGCGGCACCACAGCAGATAGCTGTACGACGAGTTGAGGTCGAGCACCTTGGAGTCACGTGCGATACGCCAGATCGCGGCGCCGTCGGCCACGCCGGGATGGTCGAGCTGGAATTGCGCTTGTGCGGCGGTCATGCGAATTCAATTTACCGAGCAATTTTTGGAATTGCATCTGGGGGAGGGGTTACGCACCGGGGGTGGTCTGTGTTATCGCGCGGGCGGGAGCGTGTGCGCGAGAAGCCGACGCTATGTGCCGATTTGTCCACCGCATAACGGGCAAATCCCTCCGCTTGTGGAGTACGTCACAAGCGTGTAACCCGACCGGTACGCGTCCGAATTACGCCGTTTCCCGTTGTTGAAATCTTAGTGTTTACGCCCGGGGAAAGCGGGCAGAAGCATTACGGGAAGCTGCCCGATAAACAATCGCGAAATAGCTCGGGAAATAAGAAAGGCGCCGTCCTCGAAAAGGACGGCGCCCCGGTGTGGTGCGCGAAAGTGAAAGCGACGTGGAGGCGATTACGCCCAGGCCGCCGCGACGGCCTTGCGGGCGCCCTCCAGGTCGACCTCGAACCCGGCCTCCGCGAGCGCGCCGCCGAGCGCGGCCAGCGAGGACTGCACGACACCGCGCGTGGCCTGCGGGCCGTAGTGGTTGACCCGGATCATCTCCGCGGCCAGCGCGCCACCACCCGCGACGAGCGGCAGCACGGGGTCGACGGCGAGCGCCTTCGCGACCAGGTCACGGGCGTCGGTCCCGGCGGGCGCGCGCAGCGTCGTGGCGACCGGCGCGGCGTCCCGGGCCTCGTGGACGTACGGCTCAAGTCCCCCGCCGAGGGCGAGCGTTCCGGCACGGGTCGCGGCGGCGGCGCTCGCGTGACGGGCCATCAGCGCGTCGAGCCCCTCGCTCTCGATGCGCTCCACGCAGGCCTCGAGGGCCAGCATCTCCAGCTGGGCGGGCGCGTGCAGCAGGGCCTTCCTGCCGCCGTCGATCCAGCGCTGCTTCCAGTCGAGCAGCGACAGGTACGAGTGGCGCGGCGCCTGCGGGTTGGCGGCCATCCGCTCCCACGCCCGGGCGCTCACCGACACGGCCGAGACACCGGCCGGGCCGCCCATCGCCTTCTGCGCGCCGATCACGCACAGGTCCACACCCCAGGCGTCCGGCAGCACCGGCTCTGCGGCGATCGAGGCCACGGCGTCCAGGTAGAACAGCGCGCCCTGCTCGCGCACCACCTCACCGATCTCCGCGACCGGGTTCGTGTTGCCGGTCGCGGCCTCCGCGTGCACCAGCGACACGAAGTCGATCTCCGGGTGCTCGGCGAAGGCCTCCCGCACCTGCTCGGCGGTGACCGCCGTGTGGAACGGGACGGCCAGGTCGTACACCGTGGCGCCGCAGTCGCGCAGCCAGTCGCCGAAGGTCTGACCGTACGGTCCTGTGATCACGTTCAGGGCGACGGTGCCCGGGCCCGCGGTCGCGCGGATGGCGCCCTCCAGGGGCAGCAGCGCCTCGCCCTGCATGATCACGACGTCCTGGGAGGTGTCCATGAGCCGGGCCACACGGTCCTCGATGGAGGCGAAGTGCTCGGCGCTCAACGGGGCCAGATCGAGAAACGGATGTGTCACGGCGGTGCTCTCTTCGCTCATGGGTTCGTCAACCGGTACGTCAACCGGTTCGTCGGGGATGCCGCTGACGAGCGTACCCACCGCTCTCATAGGCTTCGGACATGACTGAGCTGAGCCGGTCCGGCGTGCTGCACGTGAAGGGGCGGGTCCTGGCCGGGCCCGACGACGTACGCGACGAGCTGTGGGTGATCGACGGCCGTGTCACGTACGACCGCCCGGTGACGGCCGCGCTCGACGTGACGACCGTCGACGGCTGGGCCCTGCCCGGTCTGGTCGACGCCCACTGCCACGTCGGCCTCGGCACGCACGGCCCCGTCCCCGCCGAGGAGGCCGAGAAGCAGGCGCTGACCGACCGCGACCACGGCACGCTGCTGCTGCGCGACGCCGGCTCGCCCTCCGACACCCGCTGGGTCGACGACCGCGAGGACCTGCCGCGCATCATCCGCGCGGGCCGCCACATCGCCCGTACGCGCCGCTACATCCGCAACTTCGCCCACGAGATCGAACCCGAGGACCTCGTCGCGTACGTCGCCCAGGAGGCCCGGCGCGGCGACGGCTGGGTCAAGCTGGTCGGCGACTGGATCGACCGCTCCACCGGCGACCTCGGCGCCTGCTGGCCGCGCGGCGCGGTGGAGGCGGCGATCGCGGAGGCGCACCGGCTCGGCGCCCGCGTCACGGCCCACTGCTTCGCCGAGGAGTCCCTCCGGGACCTGGTCGAGGCGGGCATCGACTGCATCGAGCACGCGACGGGCCTCACCGACGACCTGATCCCGCTCTTCGCGGAGCGCGGCGTCGCGATCGTCCCGACACTCGTCAACATCGCCACGTTCCCGCAGCTCGCGGCGGGCGGCGACGAGAAGTTCCCCCGCTGGTCGGCCCACATGCGCCGCCTGCACGCCCGCCGCTACGAGACGGTCCGCAACGCCTACGACGCCGGGATCCCGGTGTACGTGGGCACGGACGCGGGCGGTTCGCTGGCGCACGGCCTGGTCGCCGGGGAGGTCGCTGAGCTGGTGAAAGCCGGGATCCCGCGGGTCGACGCGGTGTCGGCGACGGCGTGGTCGGCCCGCTCCTGGCTGGGCCGCCCGGGCCTGGAGGAGGGCGCGCCGGCGGACCTGGTCGTCTACGGGGCGGATCCCCGCGCGGACGTGTCGACCCTGGCGGCGCCTCGGCGGATCGTGCTGCGGGGGAGGGTGGTGGGGTAGGGGGTTCGGTTGTCGTGTGCGGCGCCGTCGTGGCTGGTCGCGCAGTTCCCCGCGCCCCTGAAATGCAGACGCTTCGCGTCGCATTTCCCCGATCAAGGCTGAGGTCATCGGGGAGATGCCGCACCGAAGGTGCGCATCTCAGGGGCGCGGGGAACTGCGCGACCAGCCCCCACCCACCCGCGGAGGCCAACCCACCACAACCAGCCCCCCCCGTCACGCCCCGGCGACCAACATCCCGCCCGCCACAAACCCCTCGGCCCGCCCCTCCAGCTCACCCACAAGCCGCCCCCGCCACAACGCGACCCCCTCCACATCCGCCCGGGCCAGATCACACAACTCCCCGGGATCCGCGTCCAGATCGAAGAGCTGCTCCCGCCCGGACCCGGAGAACCACACGTACTTGGCGTGCCCGTCGGTCAGCCAGTGCATCGACTCCCCGAACAAGGCGTGCTCCCCGTGCAAGTACGCCCGGGCCGAGGAGAGCCGCCCGCCGAGCGCCGCAGGCAACAGGCTCTGCCCATCGAGCCCGGACGGCACCGCCAGCCCCGCACACTCCAGCAACGTCGGCATGACATCCCGGAGTTCGGCCACCGTCTCCGCCCCGACCACGGTCCCGCCCGGCAGCGCCCCCGGCGGCCCCGACAGGATCAGCGGAACCCGCGCCGACCCCTCGTACGGATAGGCCTTGCGCCACAGCCGGTGCTCGCCGAGCATCTCGCCGTGGTCCGACGTGAAGCAGATCCACGTGTCGTCGGCGAGGCGGAACTCGCCGAGTGCCTGCACGAACCGGTTGATCTGCTGGTCGATGTGGGACATGTGCCCGTAGTAGCCGGCCCGTGCGCGATGGACCGTACGGGCGTCGTACGAGGCGTAGTTGGCGTCGGCGCGCGTGTCGTCCCGCCAGCCCTCCAGCGCGTCGGCCCAGTCGCCGACGGCCGGTTCGTAGGCGGGCGCGTCCAGGTACTGCTCGAAGGCCCAGGCCGGCGGGTCGTACGGCGGATGCGGCCGGTGGAAGGAGAGATGGAGCAGGAAGGGGGCCGTCGGGTCCCTGCGGTAGAGGAAGTCGATGGCCTCGCTCACCACCCAGTTGGTGGGGTGCAGCCGCTCCGGGCGGTCCCACGGCCGCGCCACCACGCTGTTGCAGTCGAGCCCGTGGTCCGTGTAGTCGCCGCCGCCGGGCTGCCGCTCCAGCCAGGCCGCGTAGTCGTCGTGGAAGCGCGGATCGGTCTGCCGGTCCCGGGCGAACCCCAAGTACCCGTCGTGCAGGGTCACTTCGTCGAAGCCGATGCGGTTGCGCTCCGGGTAGGCGTGCAGCTTGCCGATGGCCCGCGTCTGGTACCCCTGCCGCCCGAACTCGCCCGCCAGCGTCACCGGGTACTCCCACGGCACCCCGTCCTCGTACCCGGTGCGGCCGTGCGAGGTCTGCGCGAGGCCGGTGTGCAGCGCGGCGCGCGCCGGGATGCAGGACGGCACCGCCGAGTACGCGCGGTCGAACCGGGCGCCCCGGCCCGCGAGTTGATCGAGATAGGGCGTACGGACCACCGGGTGCCCGGCGCCGGAGAGGCAGTCGCCGCGCCATTGGTCGGCGGTGATCAGGACGACGTTGCGCGCCATCGAACTCCCAGCTCCGGTACGGATGTTGACACAGCGTGACCAGGTGGCGTCGCTGCTCGTTGCACACAACTTGCCTGCGCCCGCGCTGTCAACCGGCGTACGCGTCAGAGGAGGGGCGAGAGGGAACACGCGAGCCAAAGGAAGCGAAAGAATCGAAGAGATGCGCGGAAACCCCCCTTTGGGGTGAACTCACGCCTGGTTGTCGCCTGTTCACTCTCAGTGCGTAAAGATTCCTTCATCGATGACCGGTCGGCGCCCGTCGGCGGCGCCGCGCGATGTCCCCATGGCGCGCCCGTCCGACGGCACCGATCACCCGATATCCGATACGCGATACCCGACATCCGACATCCGACGGGCCCTGTCCCGGCCCGTCCCTTCCTGGGGGTCCCACCAGCATGCCCAGCTCCACCTTCACCGCCGCCGTCCTGCGCACGCCCGCCCGCCGCCTCGCCGCGACGGCCGTGGCGACCGCGCTCGCCGCGGGCCCGGTCGCCCTCGCCGCCGCGGTCCCCGCGGCGGCCACCGGCGACCACGGCGGCACGTCCAGCGCGGTCGTGCTCCGCACCGGCCTGGACGTCTCCCTCCTGAACAAGACCGTGAACGTCCCGCTCAAGGTCGCGCTGAACGAGGTGCAGGCCCCCGCGAGCGCCGAGAAGACCGCACTGACCGTGAAGCTGGACGGCGTGGAGGGCGGCCACCCGGTCAGCGTGCTCCAGGCGGAGGTGGCCAAGGCGCAGGCCACCGTCGACGACCACAAGGCGGAGGGCTTCACCCAGCTCGTCCACGCCAAGGTCCACGTCCCCGGCCTGCCGCTGCTCTCGCTCATCGAGGTCGACCAGGTCACGTCGAAGGCCCTGTGCGAAGCCGGCAAGAAGCCGGTCGCCGAGTCGAACCTGCTGGGTTCCGTCACGGTCCTCGGCAAGAAGGTCACGCTCACCGCGGGCGGCACGACCGAGGTCAAGGTCCCGGGCGTCGGCGATGTCTCGCTCGGCCTGTCCAACACGTCGACGACGTCGACGACGGCCGCCGCCTCCGCGCTCCAACTGAAGGTCTCCGTCAACCCGTTGAAGCTGAACGTGGCGGAGGTCAACGGCGAGGTCACCCTGGCGGGCGCCACCTGCGAGGCCCCGAAGGCCCCGGCGTCGACGCCCCCGGCGTCCGCGAAGCCCGCAGACGACGTGAAGCCGCAGGGCGCCAAGGCCGACAAGCCGGTCGCCGCCGAACAGGCCCCTGCGAAGGGGGACTTGGCGGAGACGGGCGGCAACTCGCTCACCCCGTACATCGCCGGGGGCGCGATCGTCCTGCTCGTGGCGGGCGGCGGCGGGGTGGCGATGGCCCGCCGGGGCCGTTCGCGCGCCTGACGCACTGACGGGGGGCGACAGGGGGGATAGGGGGACAGGGGGGTAGGGGGTGGGCCGGTGCGCGGGGATCATCGCGTACCGGCCCGCTTCTGAATGCCTGGTTCCGCAGATACGTTCGATTCTCATGGATAACACGCGTGACACGACGGCGTCCCTGTACGAGTCCATCGGCGGAGCCCCCGCGGTGTCGACGGTGGTCGACCTCTTCTACGCCAAGGTCCTCGCGGACGACACCCTGGCCCCGCACTTCCAGAAGACGGACCTCGCGGCCCTCAAGGCGCACCAGCGCACGTTCATCACGGTGGCCCTGGGCGGCCCCGCCGCGTACAAGGGCCGCCCGCTGCGCGAGGCGCACGCCCAACTCTCCCTCAAGGGGGAGGACTTCGACCGCGTGGTGACCCATCTCGCCGAGTCCCTTGCGCAGGCGGGCGTGCCGGACGCGACGATCACCGAGATCGCCGGCCACCTCCTGCCGCTGAAGCCCGAGGTGACGGGCGCGGCCTAGAGGCCCGCGGGCAGCTCCACCGTGATGTGCGGGGCGAGCGCGCGCAGGAAGTCGGCCGCGTCGAAGAGCGCTCCCGCCGAGGCGACGCCGACCGTGCGGGTCCGCCCCGTCAGGATGCGGTCCACCGCCTCGACCGCGAGGGGTGCGGTGACGGCGTAGATGTCCCGGCCGGTGGCCACGGCCCGCCGCTCGGCGCCGCCGGAGCGTACGACGACGTCGACGAGGAAGGTCTGCGCCGAGCGACCGTGCTCGTCGACGGCGGTGCGTGGGCCGGCGGCCGGGGCCGCGACGCCGGTGGCCGCCTCCGTCGTCATGTAGGTGCGGACCTCCGGGACGGACAGGTGGCTGGGGAGGGTGACGACGTCGGCCATCGTGAACTCACCGACGACGTCCCGCGCCCCCATCGGCTCGGGGAACGGCCACCGCACGACGGGCAGTTCGTCGGCGTGGTACTCCAACTCCCCGTTCCTGAACCGGACTCGCTGCCCGCCGCGCCGCTCGACCGAGACCCGTCCCGCGATCCGCGTCCCCTCCGTGGGCTCCCAGTTGTTGAGCCCGTAGGCGATGTGGGCTTCGTCGGCGCCGGTCCAGTCGCCCATCGCGGCGGAGGCGAGCAGGTCGCCGAGGCCGCCGTAGAAGGCCATCGCGGGCACGACCACCGTGCCGGCCGCGCGGGCCCGGTCCGTGAAGTGCGCGAAGGTGTCGGCGTTGGCCTCGATCTCGGCGGCCACGTCGACGTACGGGATGCCGGCCCGCAGCGCCGCCTCGATCACCGGGGCGGATGTCGTGGCGAAGGGGCCCGCGGTGTTGATGACGGCCGCCACTCCGGTCAGCGCGTCGTCGAGCGCCGCCGGGTCGTCCACCGACGCCGCGCGGACGTCGAGGCCGGGGAACTCCTCGGCGAGCGCCTTGAGTTGGTGAGCGTCGCGCCCGGACAGGACGGGGACGAACCTGCGCTCCCGGAGGTGCGCCACCACGAACCTGCCGGTGTGCCCGTAGGCGCCGTACACCGTGACCCTCTGTCCCGCTGCCATGACTCTCTCCCGTGTGTGAAGCCCGCATGTGGAGCGATTCGCATGTGACGCGATCCGCATGTGGAGCGATCCGCCGTTCAACAGGTCTCACTCTGGCCTGGTTGAACCATCAACCGTGAGTGTCCGGAACGACATGCCCCGTACACTTCCGGACATGAGACCGGAGATGAGACCGGACATCGCCCCGGACGTGACGTCCGTCGCGCTGGCCGTCACCGACGGGATGCTGCACTTCGAACTGTCCATCGCCTATGAGGTGTTCGGCTCCGCCCCGGCCGCCGTGACCGGCCCCTGGTACGACCTCACCCTCTGCGGGCCCGCCCCCGTGCCCTTCGGCCCCTTCCGGCTGGAACCCGAGCGCGGACTCGACCGCCTCAAGGACGCCGGCACCGTGATCGTCCCCGGCTGGGCCGACACCGACACGGCTCCTCCCGCCGACCTCGTCGACGCGGTGCGGGACGCCCACGACGCGGGCGCCCGGATGGTCTCCCTGTGCACCGGCGCGTTCGTCCTGGCCGCAGCGGGCATCCTCGACGGGAAGCGCGCGACGACCCACTGGGCGCACACCGACGCGCTGGCCGCCCGCCATCCCGAGGTCGAGGTCGACCCCGACGTGCTCTACGTGGACAACGGCCGGGTGCTCACCTCCGCGGGCAAGGCCGCCGCGCTCGACCTGTGCCTGCACCTGGTCCGCCTCGACCACGGCTCCGCCGTCGCCAACACCGCCGCGCGCCGCCTGGTCGTCCCGCCGCACCGCTCGGGCGGACAGGCCCAGTTCGTCAGCGCGCCCGTGCCCGAGCAGGACGACCACCCCCTCACCGCCCTGCTGCCCTGGGTCATCGAGCGGCTCGACGAGCCGCTGACCGTGGAGGACCTGGCCCGGCAGGCGCGGATGAGCTCCCGCCACCTGGGCCGCCACTTCCGCGCCGCGACCGGCACGACCCCGCTGCAATGGCTCCTGGCCCAGCGCATCCGGCACGCCCAGGAGCTCCTGGAGACGACCGACGACAGCATCGACGCCGTCGCCACCGCCACCGGCATGGGCACCGCCACGACCCTGCGCCGCCACTTCAACCGCACCCTCGGCGTCCCCCCGGACACCTACCGCCGCACGTTCCGCACCCGAAATCCCAGTCTCCCGGCGCCCGTCATCCCCGTAGAACGGCCGTGAGCGCGCCGACGAACCGCTCGCTCGTCGCCCGGTCCCGCACGGCGATCCGCACCCAGTCCGTCCCGAGCCCCGGGAACGTGTCACCGCGCCGCACCGCGAACCCCGCGCCCCGCAGCCGCTCCCGCACGGCGTGCGCGTCCGGCACCCGCACCAGCAGGAAGGGGCCCTCCGCGGGCCCGGCCGCCTCCACCCCGTACGGCGCCAACTCCCGTAGCAGGCCCACGAGATACGCCCGGTCGTCGGCCACGGCGTCCGCCGCGTCCGCCGCCTCCGCGACGCCCCGCGCCGACACGCACGCCTGCGCCGCCACCAGAGCGGGCGACGACACCGGCCACAGCGGCTGCGCCTGCTCCAAGGCCGAGATGATCTCCGGCTCGGCCAGTACGTACCCGATGCGAAGACCGGCCAGGCCCCAGGTCTTCGTCAGGCTGCGCAGCACCACGAGGCCCGGCACGTCGGTGCGCCCGGCCAGCGACTCCCGCTCGCCCGGCACCGCGTCCATGAACGCCTCGTCGACCACGAGCACCCGCCCCGGGCGGGCGAGCCGCGCCACCGTGTCGGCCGGATGCAGCACGGACGTCGGATTGGTCGGGTTGCCCACGACCACCAGATCCGCGTCGTACGGCACGAGCTCCGGATCGAGCGCGAATCCGTCCTCCTCGCGCAGCAGCACCCGCCCCACCGCGTGCCCGGCGTCCGCCAACGCCGCCTCGGGCTCCGTGAATTGAGGGTGCACGACCACCGGCCGCCGCACCCTGAGCGCCCGCGCGAGCAGCACGAACGCCTCCGCCGCCCCGGCCGTGAGCAGCACCCGCTCCACGGGCACCCCGTGCCGCGCCGCCACCGCGGCCCGCGCCGCCCGGCCGTCCGGATAGGCGGGGAGCCCGTCGAGCGCCGCGGCGATGTGCTCGCGCAGCCAGGCGGGCGGCGTGCCGGTGCGCACGTTCACCGCGAGATCCGTCAACTTCTCGCCGTCGTCGCGTACTTCGGCGTCTCCGTGGTGCCGCAGATCGGGCCCGCCGGCCGGTGCCGGCGCGGCGGCGGAGTTCGCGTGGAGCACCGCCACCCCGGCGTGCGCCGCGCTCCACCCCTCCGCCTGCGCCGCGGCCCGCCGCGCGACCTGGGCCTCGTACGGCAGGACGACGATCCGCCGCGCCCCGAGCGCCGCACACCGGTCGAGCCCCGACGGCACGTCCGGCGCGGCGCCCGACACGAACGCGGCCTCCACGCCCGCGAAGCCGCTGCCCTCCCACAACAGCCGTGCTGCGGCGACGAGTTCGGCGTTCGCGACGGGGTCGAAGCCGCCCCGTCCCACGAGCAGCACCGTCACATCGGCCCGGTCGGACGGCGTACGGCCACCGCCGCCCAGGACGTCGTCGAGCCGCTGCTCAAGGGCGGCGAGCAGAGCCGGGGCGGGTGTGTGCACGGACGTTTCTCCTCGGGAGACGGATCGGAAAGAGAAAGAGCTTGAGCGGGGGAGGGGCGCTATCCGCTCCGCGCGACCGCGCACGTCACGCGCCCGGGGGCGCCGTCCACCCCCGTCGACGTGCGCTTGGGGACGAGCAGTTCACCCCCGCAGGCGAGCGCCGCGGCCTCGGCGACGGACGGGGTGCCGACGGCCGCGCGGGCCGCGTCCGACGGGTGGGGCACCGGCACGGCGGCGAGCCGCGCCGCGTCGAACGTCACCAGCGGCGCACCGAGCAGCTCCGCCGCCCGGACGATCCCGGGCTCGTGCCGCTTCGCGTCGACCGTCACGAGCGCCACGACGTCCCGCGGCCCTGCCCCGGCCTCGTCGAGCACCGCCCGGACGAGCCCCAGGACCTCGTCCGGGCTCACCCCCGCGCGGGCGCCGACGCCGACGACCACGGCGTCCGGGTGGTGTCGGATGTGCGCCGCGCCCGTCCGATGCGTTAGCAAGGGCCCATGGCGGTGTTCGTGGCGCTCGGCGCCTTTGTGATGACCCTGGTCGGCGGCTGGACCGCGAGGCGGGTCACCGACCGGCGCCATCTGGTGCTCGGGCTCGCGGGTGGGCTGATGCTCGGCGTCGTCGGCCTCGACCTGCTGCCGGAGGCGCTCGACGCGGCCGGCGGCCCGGTCTTCGGGGTGCCGGCCGCGCTGCTCCTGTTCGTCGCCGGGTTCCTCGCCGCGCACGTCCTCGAACACCTTCTCGCCCAGCGCCAGGCGGCCCACGGCGGCGACGAGCACGAGAACGGCCGGGCCCCCGAGGTGGGGCTCACGGCGGCGTCGGCGATGGTCGGGCACAGCCTGATGGACGGCATGGCGATCGGCGCAGCGTTCCAGGTCGGCGGCGGGATGGGCCTCGCGGTGGCGCTGGCGGTGATCGCGCACGACTTCGCCGACGGCTTCAACACGTACACGATCACACGGCTGTACGGGAACGCCCGCCGCAAGGCGATGATGATGCTCTTCGCCGACGCGGCGGCACCCGTCGTCGGCGCGGCATCGACGCTCCTGTTCACCATTCCGGAGCAATTGCTCGGCGGCTATCTGGGCTTCTTCGGCGGCGTGCTCCTGTACCTGGCCGCCGCCGAGATCCTGCCGGAGGCCCACCACGAGCACCCCGCCCGCTCGACCCTGGCGTGCACGGTCGCGGGCGCGGCGTTCATCTGGCTCGTGGTGGGCCTGGCCGGCTGAGCTCACGGGGTGCCGCCGCCGCACCGGTCCACGAGGCGCCGGGCGATGTCCGGCGTCGCCGCCCAGTGCGTGTGCAGATAGCTGGCGTGCACGCCCTGCTGCACGAAGCCCTCGACGCGCGGGGCCGGAAGACGCATGCCCCACGCGGGCGTCGGACCTGCGCCCGGCTCCATCACGGTGCGGTGGAACTCGTGGCCGCGCAGCCGGGTCCCGGCCGGGGCGAGCGCGCTGTCCGTCAGGGCGACGGCGTCCCGGTAGCCCAGGGTGAGGCGGCCGGACATGGCGGCGTCGGCGTCCAGGACCCCGCACATCTCCTTGCCGTCGAGGGAGCGGGCCAGGTAGAGCAGGCCCGCGCATTCGGCGAGGACGGGGGCGCCGGACGCGGCCAGGGCGGCGATGGACTTGCGGAGCTGTTCGTTCTCCGACAGTTCCGGGGCGTAGACCTCGGGGAAGCCGCCGCCGATGACGAGGGCCGACGTGTTCTCGGGGAGCTGTTCGTCGTGGAGGGGGTCGAAGGTGACGACTTCTGCGCCTGCCGCTCGGAGCAGCTCTGTGTGTTCGGCGTAGGAGAAGGTGAAGGCTGCGCCTCCTGCCACTGCCACGGTGGGGTTCGTCGGCGTGTGCGGCGCCATCGTGGCTGGTCGCGCAGTTCCCCGCGCCCCTGGCAGGGCTGCACTCCATGCCTCCGTCGCCAGCGGCGGGGCTGTTCTCGCCAATGCCAGCAGGCCCTCCAAATCGCAGCCCTCGCGGATCATCGCCGCCGCCGCCCGTACGGAGTCGACTGCCTCCGTGCTGCGTTCCGCCACCGGGACCAGGCCCAAATGGCGTGCGGGCGTGGCGACTTGAGGGGTGCGGCGCAGGGCGCCGTACACCGGGACGCCGACCTCCTCCAAGGCCTCGCGGAGCAGCTGCTCGTGGCGGTCGGAGCCGACCTTGTTGAGGATGACGCCCGCGAGCCGGACCTGTGGGTCGAAGGAGGCGAAGCCGTGCACCAGCGCCGCCACCGAACGCGACTGCGACGAGGCGTCCACGACGAGCACGACCGGCGCCTTCAGCAGCTTCGCCACATGGGCGGTCGAGGCCAGTTCGCCCGCACCCGACGCGCCGTCGAACAGACCCATCACGCCTTCCACGACGGCGAGTTCGCACCCGGCCGAGCCGTGCGCGAACAGCGGCGCGACCAGCTCGGGCCCGCACATGTACGCGTCCAGATTGCGCCCGGGGCGGCCGGTCGCGAGGGCGTGGTAGCCCGGGTCGATGTAGTCGGGCCCGACCTTGTGCGGCGACACGGCGAGGCCGCGCTCGGCGAACGCGGCCATCAGGCCCGTCGCCACGGTCGTCTTGCCGGACCCGGACGCGGGCGCGGCGACGACCAGGCGAGGCACTTCGGACGTCACCACTCGATGCCCCGCTGGCCCTTCTGGCCCGCGTCCATCGGGTGCTTCACCTTCGACATGTCGGTCACCAGATCCGCGAACTCGACCAGTTTCTCAGGGGCGTTGCGCCCGGTGATGACAACGTGCTGCGTGCCGGGACGGTCACGCAGCACCTGCACGACCTCGTCGACGTCGATCCAGCCCCAGTGCATCGGGTAGGCGAACTCGTCGAGCACGTACAGCTTGTACGTCTCGGCGGCCAGGTCCCGCTTGACCTGCTCCCACCCCTCGCGCGCCTTCTCCTCATTGTCGACCTGATCGTCGCGCTGCACCCACGACCAGCCCTCGCCCATCTTGTGCCAGGCGACGGTGCCGCCCTCGCCGGAGGCCCCGAGGACCTTGAGGGCGTTCTCCTCGCCGACCTTCCACTTCGCCGACTTGACGAACTGGAACACCCCGATGGGCCACCCCTGGTTCCACGCGCGAAGGGCGAGCCCGAAGGCCGCCGTCGACTTGCCCTTGCCGATGCCCGTGTGCACGAACACCAGCGGACGGTTGCGGCGCTGACGAGTCGTCAGACCGTCGTCCGGTACGACACTCGGCTGTCCCTGCGGCATTAAGCGGCCCTCCTGATGCTCTGCTGACTTCCCTGTACGTCCTTGACGAGACCGGCGATCGAATCCGCCCGCAGCTCGTCCAACGTCACTGCTGTGCCCCCGAGTTGAGCAGCGAGCTGCCCGGCGAGCCCGAGCCGCACCATGCCGCCCTCGCAGTCGACGACCACGGAGGCGATGCCCTCGGCCGCGTGCAGCCCGGCCGCCCGCCCGGCCAGCTTGACCGGCTCCGGGCCGCCGGTGGCGCGCCCGTCCGTCACGACGACCATCAGCGGCCTGCGCGCCGGGTCCCGCAGCCGCTCCACGCGCAGCACGTCGTGCGCCTTGAGCAGCCCGGCCGCCAGCGGCGTGCGCCCGCCGGTCGGCAGCGACTCCAGGCGGGAGGCGGCCGCGTCCACGCTGGACGTGGGCGGCAGCGCGACCTCGGCGCCCGTGCCCCGGAACGTCACGAGCCCCACCTTGTCGCGCCGCTGATAGGCGTCGAGCAGCAGCGACATGACGGCGCCCTTGACGGCGCCCATCCGCTGCCGCGCCGCCATCGACCCCGACGCGTCGACCACGAACAGGACGAGGTTGCCCTCGCGCCCCTCCCGGGTCGCCTGCCGCAGGTCGTCGCGGCGCACCACGAGCCCCGGCCCCGACCGGCCGCGCGCCCGCTGGTGCGGGGCGGCGGCCTGCACGGTCGCGGCGAGGTGCAGCTTGGTCAGGGCGCCCCGGGGCCGGGTGGCGCCCGTCGTCCGCCCGTGCTCGGTCCGCGCCCGGGACCGCCGCCCCGCCGCGCCCTCGCCGAGCCCCGGGACGCTCAGCATCTTCGTACGGAACGGCTCGCCCGCGGCGACGGCCCGCTGCTCCCCGGCGCCGGCCCCGGCGGGCGCGGGCGCGCTCTCGGGGGACTCCTGCGGCTCGGGCGTCTCCGCGGGGCCGTCCTCCTCGGGACCGCGCTCCTCGGGACCGTGCTCCTCGGGTCCGTGCTGCTCCGGGCCGCCCTGCGGGGGCAGCCCGCCGCCCCCGCCGCCGTCCGGCCCCGACCCGCCGTCGTCGGGGCCCTCGGGCTCCGGGTCCGGCTCGTCGTCGGGCCCGAACTCGTCCAGCGTCCGGTCGAGCTTGTCCTCGTCGAGCCCCGGCGCGTCGAAGGGGTTGCGGCGCCTGCGGTGCGGCAGCGCGAGCAGCGCCGCCTGCCGTACGTCCTCCGCGAGCACGTCCGTCCGCCCCGCCCACGCGGCGAGCGCGGTCGCGGTGCGGGCCATCACGATGTCGGCCCGCATCCCGTCGACCTCGAACGCCGCGCAGGTCGCGGCGATCTGCGTCAACGCCGCGTCGCCGAGCCGGACGTGGGGGAGCAGCGCGCGGGCGGCCACGATCCGCTCCCGCACGTCGGCCTCGTCCCCGGCCCACCGGGCGGCGAAGCCGTCCGGGTCGTCGTCGTACGCGAGGCGCCGCTTGACGACCTCGACGCGCTGCGCCGGCTCCCGCGACGCGGCGACCTCCACCGTCAGGCCGAACCGGTCGAGCAACTGCGGCCGCAGCTCACCCTCTTCGGGGTTCATCGTCCCGACGAGGAGGAACCGGGCGGCGTGCCGTACGGAGACGCCCTCGCGCTCGACGTACGAGGCGCCCATCGCGGCGGCGTCGAGCAGCAGGTCGACCAGGTGATCGTGGAGCAGGTTCACTTCATCGACGTACAGGATCCCGCGGTGGGCGTCGGCGAGCAGCCCCGGCTCGAAGGCCTTGACGCCCTCGGCGAGCGCCCGCTCGATGTCGAGCGCGCCGACGAGCCGGTCCTCGGACGCCCCGACCGGCAACTCGACCATGCGCGCGGCACGTTGGGCACCGGGGCCGTCGGTGTGCGGCCCGTCCGGGCACTGCGGGTCGGGCGCCACCGGGTCGCAGGAGAACCGGCACCCGGGGACGACATCGACCCCCGGCATGAGCGCCGAGAGCGCCCGTACGGCCGTCGACTTGGCGGTCCCCTTCTCGCCGCGCACCAGCACACCACCCACAGCGGGCGACACGGCGTTCAACACCAGGGCAAGCCGCAGATCGTCCTGGCCGACGAGTGCGGTGAACGGGTAGGGAGTGGCCATCAGCCGCGATCCTCCGATGAGTTGAGGCGCCCCGTCAGGGGCGCGGGGAACTGTGCGAGCAACCACGACGGCGCAGCCTTCGCAAACGAACGGGCAACGTGCAACGGCGAGTCGGCGCTCATCACGGCGCCCCCGGCGGCACGAACGGCAACCCTCCAGGCACGCCCTCCTCGATCAACCGCATCAACGCCCCGGTGTCGGCATACCGCTCGATCAGATCCCCCAGCCGATCCAGCTGCTCCTCCCGCAACGCCTCGAACGACGTGTCGGGCGCCGGAACGAACCGCCGCCCCGCATCCCGCGCGACCTCCCGCAGGAACGCCCGCCGGAACCCGTCCGACTCAAGGGACCCGTGCCAGTGCGTCCCCCACACGGCCCCCACCCGGCACCCGTCCAAGAAGGCTTCCCCGCCCAGGACTTCGGCGACCCCGTGATGGATCTCGTACCCCTCGACGGGCTCCCCGAGGGCCACCCCGGCCGGCCGGGCCAGCGTCTTCGCGGCGGCGAACCGCACCCGTACGGGAAGCAGTCCGAGCCCGTCGACGACGCCCGCCCGGGACTCCACCTCGTCCTCGATGCGCTCACCGAGGAGCTGGAAGCCGCCGCAGATGCCGAGCACGGGACGCCCCTCGGCGGCCCGCCGCGCCAGCGCGTCCGCGAGCCCCCGCTCCCGCAGCCACTCCAGCGCCTTCACGGTGCCGCGCGTCCCGGGCACCACCACCAGGTCCGCGTCGACGAGCTCCTCGGCCCGGTCCACGAACCGCACGACGACCCCCGGCTCGGCGGCCAGCGCGTCGACATCGGTGAAGTTCGACATGAGCGGGACGGCGCACACGGCGACCCGCAGCACGTCCTCGCCGACCGGCGGCGCCACGACGGACTCCCGCACGGCGCCCCGCAGGGAGACGCGCAGCCCGTCCTCCTCGTCGATCCCGAGCCCGTGCTGATACGGCAGCACGCCATAAGTGGGCCGCCCCGTAAGGGACTTGAGCATGTCGAGCCCGGGCTCCAGCAAGCTCACGTCACCCCGGAACTTGTTGACGAGATACCCGGCGAGCAGTTCCTGGTCCTCCGGCGCGAGCAGCGCCGTCGTCCCGAAGAACGAGGCGAAGACCCCGCCCCGGTCGATGTCGCCCACCACGAGCACGGGCAGCCGCGCTGCCCGCGCGATGCCCATGTTCACGATGTCGGTACGCCGCAGATTGATCTCGGCGGGAGAGCCCGCCCCCTCACAGATCACAGCGTCATGACTGCCCCGCAACTCCTCCAGGCACCCCACGACGGTGTCGAGCAGCGACGCCTGCCGGCTGCCGTGGTAGCCGCGCGCGCTCATCTCGCCCACGGGCTTGCCCATGAGCACGACCTGACTGCTGCGATCGCTCCCCGGCTTCAACAGCACGGGATTCATGAGCGCGCTCGGCTCGACGCGGGCGGCCTGCGCCTGCATGGCCTGCGCCCGCCCGATCTCGGCGCCCTCGCGCGTCACGAACGAGTTGAGGGACATGTTCTGTCCCTTGAACGGCGCGACCTTCACACCCTGCCGCACCAGCCACCGGCAGATCCCCGCGGTGACGACGCTCTTCCCGGCGTCGGAGGTCGTGCCCGCGACGAGCAGCCCCCCGCCCCGACGGCCCGTCATCCCCGGCCCCGCATCAGCATTCGTGCTCCCACGCAGACTCCCAGTGCCGCCAGACCGACGCGCCGCGAAAGACGCGCGGCCCGCTCCACATCACGCACCTCGACCGGACGCCCCGGCGCGTTCAGGACAGGCCGGTGCTCGACCCTGCCCCCGTACGACAACGTGCCCCCGAGCCGCACCCCGAGCGCCCCCGCGAAGGACGCCTCGACGACCCCGGCGTTGGGGCTGGGGTGCCGCCCGGCATCCGCTCGCCACGCCCGTACGGCATCGCGCGGGCGCCCACCGGCGAGCACCGCGAGGGCGCCCGTCAGGCGCGCCCCCGGCCACCCCGCGACATCGTCGAGCCGCGCCGAGGCCCAGCCGAACCTGCGGTACTTCACCGACTTGTGCCCGACCATCGCGTCGAGCGTGTTCACGGCGCGGAAGGCGAGCAGTCCGGGCACACCCGCCACGGCACCCCACACCAGCGCGCCGACCACGGCGTCGGACGTGTTCTCGGCGACGGACTCCACGACGCCCCGGGCGATCCCGTCGGCGTCGAGCCCCTGCGGGTCACGGCCGCACAGCCGCGGCAGCAACTCCCGCGCCAGCTCCACGTCCCCGGCCTCCAGGGCGGAGCCGACGGCCCGCGCCTCCCGGCCCAGTGAGGTGCCGCCGACGACGGCCCAGGTGGCGGCGGCGGTCAGTGCGACGGAGGCGGCGGGGGAGCGGCGTACGAGACGCGTGGCGGCGACGCCCGCCGCGGCGGCGCCACCCGCGCACACGACGGTGTGCAGCGCGCCCCATCCGCGGTGGTCACGCCACAGCCGACGCTCGACGGCGCCCGCGGCCCGCCCGAACCCGGCGACGGGATGCCCGCGGCGCGGATCGCCGACCAGAAGGTCGCTCAACAGCCCGATGGCGGCCCCGTACGCGAAAACGCGCTCGGACCGCCCGGCCCCACGCAGGGCGAACATGGCGGTAGTTGTCCTCACTCAGGGTGTCCACGCCCTGGTTCGACGAGACCGGCAGAGAGAGTTCCTGGCTGGCCCTGCCGAAGCAGGACTCACAGTGGCGGGACCGCGCCGGATTCGCACCGGCTTCCTCAACTGCTGCCGTATATGGCGGGGGAAGTCCATCACGCCCCGCGAACGGCCGTCAACTTGCTGTTGACCAGGAACGGAAGAGTGTGCGCAGCCCCACACCGTCCCCCGGCGCACACACGGAACCGCCCTGCCCCTCCCGTCGAGGAGGAACAAGGCGGTCCCGAGCGAACACGCGCCGAGCGGTCAGGCCACGATCAGAAAGATCCCGTACGCCACAGCCACCGCACATGCCGCGAAGCACGCGTACGCACCGGACGTGACGAGGGCGGCCGAGCCACCCCGCTGCGCCGCCGACTCCTTCTTGGAGAGGCCGACGATGCCCAGGGTGAACAGGCCCACCAGGGCCACGGTGACCACGAGGCTGACGCCGAAGACGGAGCCGAGGGCTGCCCAGTCGATCTTCATAGCTGGTCCTGCTTCCTTACAGCGTGGCGCCGGCGGGGCGCGCGGGGTCGGCCACGGCCGGGGCCGGAGCGGGGATCGTGGTCTTCACCTCGGAGGACTCCCCGGTGGCGAGCGTGCCGACCGGCGGCGGCGTGACCGCGGCGATCGCGGTCGTCACGACGCCCGCGGGCTCCTCGGCCGGCACCGGAGCGGCGCCGATCTCGTCGTCGGTGACGTTCGTGTGGTCGATGGAGTTGCGGCGGGACAGCTTCCAGATGATCCCGGAGCCGGCCACGAGCAGTGCGGCGGTGAGGCCGATGCCCCACGGACCCTGCTTGGTGAGGAACTCGGCGCCCGCGCCCACCAGACCGGCGGCCGGCAGCGTCAGACCCCAGGCGACGAACATGCGGGTCGCGGTCGACCAGCGGACGACGCCGCCCTTGCGGCCGAGGCCCGAGCCCATCACGGCGCCGGAGCAGACCTGCGTCGTGGAGAGCGAGAAGCCGATGTGCGAGGAGGCCAGGATCGCCGTCGCGGCGCTGGTCTGCGCGGCGAAGCCCTGCTGCGGGGCGAGGTCGGTGAGGCCCTTGCCCATGGTGCGGATGATCCGCCAGCCGCCCAGGTACGTGCCCAGCGCGATGGCCAGACCGGCCGAGACGATGACCCACATCGGGGGGTTGGCGCCGGGCGAGAGCACGCCACCGGTGATCAGGGCGAGGGTGATGATGCCCATCGTCTTCTGCGCGTCGTTCGTGCCGTGCGCGAGGGAGACGAGGCCGGCCGAGGCGATCTGCCCGGCGCGGTAGCCCTTGGCGGTCGCCTTCTGGTCGGTCTTCTTGCTGATGCGGTAGGTCAGGCGCGTGGCGAGCATCGCGGCGAGACCGGCGACGATCGGCGCGGCGACCGCGGGCAGCAGCACCTTGGTGACGACGGTGCCGCCGTTCACCGACGACCAGCCCATCGACATGACCGCGGCGCCGATGAGGCCGCCGAACAGGGCGTGCGAGGAGCTGGAGGGGAGGCCGACCAGCCAGGTCAGCAGGTTCCAGAGGATGGCGCCTACGAGCGCCGCGAATATGACCTCTGTCTTGAGGCCGTCCTCATTGATGATGCCGCCGGAGATGGTCTTCGCGACCTCGACGGAGAGAAACGCTCCGACCAGGTTCAGCACGGCGGACATGGCCACCGCCGTCTTCGGCTTGAGGGCGCCTGTCGAGATGGTCGTCGCCATCGCGTTGGCGGTGTCGTGGAAACCGTTGGTGAAATCAAAAACCAGCGCGGTGACGATCACGATCGCAAGGAGCAGCGTGATGTGTTCCATTTACCCAGGCTTCGGTTGGACGTCAGTGGCACGTTGAACGTAGGGAAGCTGAGTGAACGGAAGATGAACTGGGGCGGGCGCCTCGGTGACCCGATCCGGAGCCACCTCGCTCCGCTTGACAGCAGACGGTCGCGCCGCCTCCGTTTCGGTGCGCCGAAGTCCCGGCCGAAGGCCCGGAATCACGGGCTCCGGGGACCTTCGGCCGGGCCTTTCGGCCACGCTCGGGGCTACCCCCGGGCGAACTTCCTGAGCTGCGCGAGCGACCCGTTGAAGAGATTCTGATCACCCGGCAGGCTGCCGCCGTTGTCGTACTGCCAGAACGTCCAGTAGCCCCACCCCGCGGGCAGGGCCCCCGCGCTCTCGTCGTAGCGCGCGAGCCACAGGGCGTGGTCGGCGGCGAAGGCCCGGCTGTTGCCGGTGCACTTCGCCCACCAGTGGTAGTTCGTGTAGATCACCGGACGCCGCCCGGTCCTGCGCTTGATCTCGTCGCTGAAGGACTTGATCCACGAGACGAGCCGGCCCCTGCTCATGCCGTAGCACTTCTTCTTGCCGTACGGGTTGTACTCGATGTCGAGCGCGGGCGGCAGCGTCCAGCCGTCCCGCGACCAGGCCCCTCCGTTGCGGACGAAGTACGAGGCCTGCGTCCGGCCCGACGACTTGTTCGGGACGGCGAAGTGGTAGGCGCCGCGGATGATGCCGGCGCTGCGGGCGCCGTTGTACTGCTGCGCGAAGTACGGGTTCTTGTAGGTCGTCGACTCGGTCGCCTTCACGTAGACGAACCGGGCCCCCTTGCTCCTGGCCTTGCTCCAGTTGACGTTCTTCTGGTGCGAGGAGACATCGTGCCCCCTGGGCTTGCCGGCCGCCTGCGCCGGCAGTTCCGCGAGCGCGGTGCCCCCCAACGTCAGCGCGGCCACGGAAGTCGCCGCGACGATGCGGGCACGACGACGCGTCGGTGTGTTGTCACGAGCCATATTTCCCCCCGGATGGCGACGTGCACGACAAATCCCCCAGAGAGTACTGGAAGATCCGGTGGTGCCCGTCGCCCCCAAGCCAGTCGTTGCCGAGGGTGATCCATGCCCATGTGCGCACTGCCGGACGCCCGGCTTCCGCACTCCTCCGCCCCGGCCTGGAGGCGGTCGGCTGACAGGATGCACGCCATGACGGAACACGATCGAGCACGGCCCCGGGACCTCGCCCGGGCATGGGAGGAACTGGTCGACACCGCCCGCCGCACGGTCGCCGACGGACTGGTCGTCGGCACCTCGGGCAACGTCTCCGTTCGCGTCGGCGAAGGCCCCGACAGTACGGTCCTGGTCACCCCGAGCGGTGTCCCCTACGACCGCCTCGGCCCGCGCGACGTGGTCGCCGTCGACCTCGACGGCACCCGGCACGCCGGCACCCTCGCCCCCACCAGCGAGCTGCCGATGCACCTCGCGATCTACCGGAACACCGACGCCCGCGCCGTCGTGCACACCCATGCCGTGCACGCCACGGCCGTCTCCACGCTCGTCCCCGAGCTCCCGCCGGTCCACTACATGACCGCGGCCCTCGGCGGCATCGTCCGCGTCGCCCCGTACGCGACCTACGGCACCGAAGAGTTGGCCGAGAACATGCTCTCGGCGCTGGCCGGTCGCACAGGCTGTCTACTCCAGAACCACGGCACCGTCACATACGGAAACACTCTCTCCCAGGCCTACGACCGCACCGCCCAGCTGGAGTGGATGTGCCGCCTGTGGCTCACCGCCCACTCCGTCCCCGGCCGCACCCCCACCCTCCTCACCGACGCCCAACTGGCCGAGGTGGGGGAGCGGCTGCGGGGATACGGACAGCAGGCCCCGCCGGCCTGATCCGCGCCCGGAGGCGTACGAGAGCCCTTCCCGGAGCACCCGTACGGGGACCCGCCCGGCGTGAGGAGGCCCCGTGAGCAGAACCCGTACGGCAATGGTGACCCGCCCGGCACGGGCGTCACTCGCATCCTCCGTCCCGCTGGCCGCGGCGCGCCGGGCCCACGACACTGGACGAGTGCGCACCGCCAGAGCGACGGCCGCTGCCGTCACCGCCGTCCTAGGGGCCTCGGCCGCCGCGATCGCCGCCGGCCGGCTGGCCAGCGACGCCGCGCTCAAGGCGCCCGCAGGACGCCCCCTGCCCACCGAACCCCGACTCGCCGTCCACGCCACCGCCGCGGGCCAGATCACCCTGACCCGTGACCTGGCCTCGCTGCGCCCGGGCACCTACGGGCTCGCGGGCGACGGGTTCCACGCCGTCGTCGGCCCCGTCGTCGAATCGGCTCCGCACGCCGCGGACACCGTCGTACGCCGCCTGGAGCGGGTCACCCACGGCACCCTGGAACCCGGCGCCAAGGCCTGGCTCACCCCGCAGGTGCACATCGGCGACCCCAAGTCCGCGCTCGGCCTCGACCACGCCGACGTGGACGTGCCCGGCGAACTCGGCGCGCTGCCCGCCTGGTTCCTGCCCGGCGTCCGCGACACCTGGGTCATCACCGTCCACGGTCTCGGCACCACCCGCGAACACCCCATGAACCTCATGGAGTTCCTGCACCACCACCGCTTCCCGGTGCTCGACCTCGCCTACCGCGGCGACCTCGGCGCCCCCCGGTCCCCGGACGGCCTCGGCCACCTCGGCGCGACGGAGTGGCGCGACCTGGACGCCGCGATCCGCTACGCCGTGCGCTACGGCGCCCGGCACGTCATCGTGCACGGCTGGTCCACCGGCGCCGCCATGGCCCTGCACGCCGCCGCGCACTCCGCGCTGCGCGACCGCATCAAGGGCCTGGTCCTCGACTCCCCGGTGCTCAGCTGGGAGGCGACGCTGCGCGCCCTGGCCGGCGCCCGCCGCACCCCCGCCGCCCTGCTCCCGCTGGCGGTCCGCGCCGCCCAGGGCCGCACCGGCCTGGGCGGCGACCGCCTCGCCGAGGCCGCGGACCTGGCCGCCCTCTCCGTCCCCACGCTCCTCGTGCACGGCCCCGACGACGAGGTGGCCCCCTGGGCGCTGTCCCGCCGGCTCGCCGAGCGCCGCCCGGAGCTGGTCACCCTGCACACGGTCGACGACGCCCCGCACAACGCGATGTGGAACGCGGACCCGAAGGGGTACGAAGAGGCGCTGCGCCGCTTCCTGACCCCCCTGATGTGAGGGCGCGGCTCGCGGTGCGCGAAGTGCCACGAACCGCGAGCCGAGCCCCGAACACAGGGGCGCGTTTGGGAATTCACGGGGTCACCCTGGAGACTGCTCCGGTGACGTCCCGTACTCCGCGCGACTCCAGGCTCCGACTTGTCCGCCCGCGCCGCCAGCCCCTGGCCGCGCCGGCCCCCAGGCCCGCGGCCGAGCGCCGCCCCGCACCCCGCCCGCCGGAGGGCACCCCGCCCCCGTCGGAGCTGGCCCGCACCGCCCGCCAGTGTCTGGCCGCCGCCGTCCGCGTGGCCCGCTGGGCCGACGCCGCGCTGAGCCCCGGCAACACCACGGCCGCCGGCGACGGCCTCGGCACCCTCGCCGACGCCACCGCGCGCCGCGCCGCCGACGACCTCGACCTCACGGTGGCCCAGGTCCGCGCCGACTGGGACACCGCACGCCTCGCCGGCCTCGTCGAGGTGCACGGCGACACCGCACGCCCCGGCTGGCGGCTGCGCGCCTGGGACCGCGACGACACGGCCGTGCTGCGCGGCTGGGTCGCCCTGTTCGACGCCTGGTCCCTCGTGCACCCCGCGCCGGACTCCCTGGAGCCCGCCGCCGTCGCCGAAGTCGTCGAAGCCGTACCGCAGTTGCTCTCCTTCCTCCAGCTGATGGCGGGCCCGGTCGCCGTCGACCAGCTCCTCGACCTGCTCGACCAGCGCGTCACCGAACTCCGTACGGAGCGCTGCGAGATCCCCTTCGGACCGCAGCCGGAACCGACGCCGCCCGAGGACACCCCGCTCCTCCCGCTCCTCGACTGGGCGCTCAACGGCCTCGCCTCGGTCAGCGCGCTCACGTACGCCGACGGGCACGCCACCCTCACCCCGCTGGGCAGTTGGGCGGTCTGGGTCAAGCTGGAGCAGATCTGCGTCGCCGCCCAGTCCCCGGCCGGGAACATCGAGGTCTCCGCCGAGGACATGCTGCGCGGCTGCGCGCGGCTGCGGCCGAACGCGGCCCGCTCCGAGTACCGCGCCTGGCTAGCCGCCCGTGACGTCGGCACCGCCGTCACCGAGCTCGTCGACGCGGCCGGTGGCGAGGACGCCCTGCTGCGCGGCCTCGCCTTCGAGGCGCTGCGCGTCGTCGGCGCCCCCGCCGAACCCGAGGTCCGCCGCGCCGCCGACGACCCGGCCCTGCGCCCCTACGCCCTGCTGTGGCTCGCCGAGTACGAGGGCGCGGACCCCGAGGACGTCCACACGGTCCTCACCCGGGAGGAGGCGACGTGGCTGTGGGTCGACACGGCCGCCGCCGTCGCCGACCACGGCGAAGCCCCCCTGCTCGTACGGCACTTGGAGTCCGCGGTGCAGCCGACCGTGCCCGCGCTGATCGAGGAGGTCCGCGCCGTCGGCCACCCCCGCACGGTTCAGGTCCTCGTCGCCCTCGCCGCCGCCCACCCGGACCCGGCGCTCGCGAAGGCGGTCCGCCGCGCGGCCTTCCAGGTCCACACCGGCGGGGCCTGACGCCCTACCTGAACGTGTTGCACTGCGCCATGTCGCCGCTCTTGTAGCCCTGGTAGAACCACTGCTGGCGCTGCTGCGCCGAGCCGTGCGTCCACGACTCGGGCGTCACACGGCCCTGGTACCGCTCCTGGATCCGGTCGTCGCCGACCGCGGCGGCGGCGTCCAGGCCGTCGCGGATGTCGGCGTCGGTCAGGTTCGTGATGAGCGGCCTGCCGGTCGACTCGTCCGGCGTGCGCGTGGCGTTGCGGGCCCACACCCCGGCGTAGCAGTCGGCCTGCAACTCCACCTTCACGGCGTTGCTGTTCTGCCCGGTGCGCCCGTCCTGCGAGCGCTTCAGGGTCCCCATCAGGTTCTGCACGTGGTGCCCGTACTCGTGCGCCACCACGTACGCCTGCGCGAACGGCCCGCCGCTGGAGCCGAACTTGGTGCGCAGCTCGTCGAAGAAGCCGAGGTCCAGATAGACCTTCCGGTCGCCGGGGCAGTAGAAGGGCCCGACCGCCGAGGTCGCCGCGCCGCACGCCGTGGACACCCGGTCGGTGAAGAAGACGGTCGACGCGGGCGTGTACGTGCCGCCCCTGCGCTGGAACTCCGGGCGCCAGAAGTCCTGCACGCTGTTGACCACCGCGACGATCCGGCAGTCGTCCTTGGTGTTCGCGTCCGATCCCGTACGGCAGTGCTGCTGCACCTGCGCCGCGCTGGAGACCGACGTCGCCGGGGTGCCGGTGCCGTCGGAGGAGAGCCCGAACTCGTCCGTGCCGAAGAAGAGCCCGAAGAACAGCGCGATCAGCCCGACGAGCCCGCCCCCGATGGTCGCCTTCCCGCCCGGGACCCGGCTGCCCCGCACGTCCTGGACCTCCGAGGTGTCCAGATTCGCATCGTCGTCGAACTGCATGCCGCACCGCTTTCTTGTCTCTTGCAGAGAGCTGGGGGATCGACCACTTCATCCTGTTACGTGCCCTCCATGGAGGGCCTGATGCGGGGGCCGAACGGGGGAACGCGCGCCGTCGTGCACGCCGTGTCGTCACGCGCCGGGGAGCTGGCCGCGCGCCCCGCGGCTACGCTCTGCGCCGGATCGTGGCCGAAGGCGACGAAAACGGCACAAAAAAGGGGGAGCAGTGGCGGTCGTTCCGCTCGACGTGGCACTCGACGTGACAACAGAGGCGGGCCACGTACCGGTCTCCCGCGTCGCCCCGCCGCCCGCGCCCCGCCGCCGTCCCCGCGCCGCCCTCCTCCTGCCGGTGCTCGGCGCCCTGCTCGCGCTCCCGCTGGTCACGGCCGCCCACCAGGTCCGCCCCACCGCCTACGGCGACCACCTCACGCGGTACGCGCGCGTCGCCGCGGCGCCCGAGCCCCAGCTGCGCACGCGCGGCCGGGCGGTCGAGGCGTACGACGACACCGGCGTCCGCTGGCGCCACACCCGCGACGGCCGCCGCCCCCTCACCGTCCTCGCCGCACCGGGCCGGGCCTTCGCCCTCTGGAGCGACGGCATGGTCACCGACACCGAACGCGCCGCGGGCCGCGGTGTGCGCTGGCACCGGGCGATCCCCGACGCGGCGCCCTGGCTGCGCACCCCCGGCGCGCGCGACGGCGCGGGGGTCCTCCAGCCGCTGGACGCCGACACCCGGATGCTCGCGGTCGTCACGCCCCGGCGGATCGCCGCGTACCGCACGGCGGACGGGGACCTGCGCTGGGTGCTGCCCGCGCGCGCGGGCTGCGTCTTCGAACCGGCCGACTACGTCAGGCGCGAAAAAGCGGTCCTCGTCGCGCAGCCCTGCACGGATCCCGCCGTCCCCTGGACCGAGCGGATCGTGGCCGTGGACGGCCTCGGCCGCATCGTTCCCCGGCGCACGCCCCTGGGCAACGACCTGCCCGCGTCCCGGCACCCGGGGCGCGCGGGAAATCCGCTTGCATCCCACCGTTAAACTGGCTCGTATGACGTTTCTTCTCTGGGTGCATTAGCGGCGCCGACCGGCCCTCGCCCTGGCCCTTGCTCGTCAGTAAGCCGTTAATCCTGTCCTGGAGTCTTCGTGATCACCGCATCCGGCATCGAACTGCGCGCCGGCGCCCGCATCCTCATCGAGAACGCCACGTTCCGTGTCGCCAAGGGCGACCGCATCGGCCTCGTCGGCCGCAACGGCGCAGGCAAGACCACGCTGACCAAGTGCCTGGCCGGTGAGGGCATCCCGGCCGGCGGCACCATCAGCCGCTCCGGCGAGGTCGGCTACCTCCCGCAGGACCCGCGCACCGGCGACCTCGACGTCCTCGCCCGCGACCGCATCCTCTCCGCCCGCGGCCTGGACACTTTGATCCGCAAGATGCGCGAGAACGAGCAGCGCATCGCGACCGGCACGGGCGCCACGCAGACCAAGGCCCTCAAGCAGTACGAGCGCCAGGAGACGGAGTTCCTCACCAAGGGCGGGTACGCCGCCGAGGCCGAGGCCGCCACCATCGCCGCCGCGCTGAACCTCCCCGACCGCGTGCTCGGCCAGCCCCTGCACACGCTCTCCGGTGGTCAGCGCCGCCGTATCGAGCTGGCCCGCATCCTCTTCTCCGACGCGGACACGCTCCTGCTCGACGAGCCCACGAACCACCTGGACGCGGACTCGATCGTCTGGCTGCGCGACTACCTGAAGACGTACAGCGGCGGCTTCATCGTGATCTCCCACGACGTCGACCTGGTCGAGACGGTCGTCAACAAGGTCTTCTACCTGGACGCGAACCGCGCCCAGATCGACGTCTACAACATGGGCTGGAAGCTCTACCAGCAGCAGCGCGAGGCCGACGAGAAGCGCCGCAAGCGCGAGCGCCAGAACGCCGAGAAGAAGGCCGCCACCCTCAACGCGCAGGCCGACAAGATGCGCGCCAAGGCCACCAAGACGGTCGCCGCGCAGAACATGGCCAAGCGCGCCGACAAGCTCCTCGCGGGCCTGGAGGAGGTGCGCCAGCAGGACAAGGTCGCCAAGCTGCGCTTCCCCGAGCCCTCGCCGTGCGGCAAGACGCCGCTCATGGCCGAGGGCCTGTCGAAGTCGTACGGCTCCCTGGAGATCTTCACGGACGTCGACCTGGCCATCGACAAGGGCTCGCGCGTCGTCATCCTCGGCCTCAACGGCGCGGGCAAGACGACCCTGCTGCGCCTGCTCGGCGGCGCGGAGGAGCCCGACACCGGCCAGGTCATCAAGGGCCACGGCCTCAAGCTCGGCTACTACGCGCAGGAGCACGAGACCCTCGACCCGGAGCGCACGGTCCTGGAGAACATGCGCTCGGCCGCCCCCGACCTGGACCTGATCCAGGTGCGCAAGACGCTGGGCTCGTTCCTCTTCTCCGGCGACGACGTCGACAAGCCGGCCGGGGTCCTCTCCGGCGGCGAGAAGACCCGTCTCGCCCTCGCCACCCTCGTGGTGTCGTCGGCGAACGTGCTGCTGCTCGACGAGCCCACGAACAACCTCGACCCGGCGAGCCGCGAGGAGATCCTCGGCGCGCTGCGCACCTACAAGGGCGCCGTCGTCCTCGTCACGCACGACGAGGGCGCCGTCGAAGCGCTCCAGCCGGAGCGGATCATCCTGCTCCCGGACGGTGTCGAGGACCTGTGGGGCCAGGGCTACGCGGACCTCGTCGCGCTCGCCTGACGTCAGCACCGCTTGATCGAATAGCTGATCCACTGACTGGTCACCGGCTGATCCACTCCGTATGGATCATTCGGCCGATCCGTGATCCTTCATCTGAGTGAGATCGCCTCGTACCGCGGTGTGTCCTACACGGATCCGGGCCCGCCCGGGACCCCACAGCCCTTGCGGCGCCTGGGCAGTCGCTGACCTGCCGGTTCTTTCCCAGGGGCCTTTCCCGGACCCGGGAAAGGCCACCGGAACCCCTGATTCCACTCGTGTGGATCGCCTCGCGCCCCGGAATTCCCGGCCTACGGACCTTGCCGAATGGGTGGCCAGGAAGGCCGCAAGGGGTGATCATGGGAAATCCAGAGCGCACTTCCCATGAGGAGGCACGGGTGGCCGAGACTCTGAAGAAGGGCAGCCGGGTAACCGGCGCCGCGCGCGACAAGCTCGCGGCAGACCTGAAGAAGAAGTACGACTCCGGTGCGAGCATCCGGGCACTGGCCGAGGAGACCGGCCGCTCGTATGGCTTCGTCCACCGGATGCTCAGCGAGTCCGGGGTCACGCTGCGAGGTCGCGGTGGGGCCACGCGAGGCAAGAAGGCCGCGGCGAGCTGACGCTCCCCACGGCTCGTTCTGCTCACTGGCTCCCTCGGTGACCACCCGGTCGGTTCTCTGATCGGCCGGGTGGTTACTGTGCAGTCACTTACGCTCGTGTGTTGCGTACGACTGCGCAGACCCGGAGGTCCAGATGACCAAGCCCGCACCGCTGCTCGACCAGGACGGCGTCCGGCTCACCGTTGACGACGCGATCGCCACGGTGACCCTGACCAATCCGGACAAGCGCAACGCCCAGAGTCCCGCGCTGTGGCGGGCGTTGAGCGAGGCCGGCCGTGTCCTGCCGGGTTCCGTACGGGTGGTCGTGCTGCGCGGCGAAGGCAAGTCCTTCTCCGCCGGCCTGGACCGTCAGGCGTTCACGCCTGAAGGGTTCGACGGCGAGCCGTCCTTCATCGACCTGGCACGCGGCGCCGACGACGTCCTCGACGCGACGATCGCCGAGTACCAGGCCGGTTTCACCTGGCTGCGGCGCAGCGACATCCTGTCCGTCGCCGCGGTCCAGGGGCATGCGATCGGCGCCGGATTCCAGCTCGCCCTCGCCTGTGACCTGCGCGTCGTCGCCGACGACGTGCAGTTCTCCATGCGCGAGACCAGCCTCGGCCTGGTGCCGGACCTGACGGGCACGCACCCGCTCGTCTCCCTGGTCGGCTACGCGCGCGCCCTCGAGATCTGCGTCACCGGGCGCTACGTCCATGCCGACGAGGCCGTCGCCAGTGGTCTGGCCAACGTGGCCGTGCCCGCCGAGCAGTTGGACGCCGCGACGCAGGACCTGGTCGCGGCGCTCGTCGCCGCGCCCCGGGACGCCGTGATCGAGACCAAGGCGCTGCTCCAGGGCGTGAGCGGCCGCACCTTCGACGAGCAGCGGACGGCCGAGCGCGCCGCGCAGGGCCGCCGGCTGCGTGACCTCGCGGGCGTCGGCGAGTAGCACCCTCCGCCACGGGTCACCGGGTCACCGCGTCACCAGGACCGCGACCGTCGGGCCGTCCGCAAGAGCCGTCGCCACGGCCTCCCGGACGGCCCGCGCCACGTCCAGGGCGCGCGCGTCCGGCGACACCGCGAGTTCCACCCGTACATGACGGCGCGGCAGGGACGCGGCCGCCTCGGCGGGGCGGGACTCGATGTGCACCGCGCGGCCGAGACCGCCGAGCGACCCGGTCAGCCGGACCACGCCGGGCACCGCGAGCGCGGCCTCGGCGACCCGGCCCTCGTCACCCTCTGCGGACTGCTTGCCGGCCGGCTCCGGCTCCGAGGGCTCCGCCTCGTCCTCCTGCGGCGCCGGATCCTCGTCGAGCAGCGCCGTGACCTGGAGATCCACCTCCGCGATCACCAGGCCGAGCCGGTCGCGCGCCGCCCGTGCCAGCGCGTCCCGCAGCCGCCCGGCCGCCGCCGGCAGCGGTTCCTCCGCCGTCGCCGCGCACTGCGCCTCGATCCGCAGCGGCCCCGGCGGCAGCGCGCTCGGCGGAGCCGGCACCGCCGGCTCGTCCGCGGCCTCCGGGTCCGCAAGATCCAGGCGCAGCGCCCCGAGGCGAACGCCGCGCACCTCCTCCACCGCCCGGCTCAGCGCCGCGCGCGCCGCGGGCTCCGTGATCCACGCGCCGTCACCCGGTCCGCCCAACGGCAGCAATCTGCCCAGTCCGAGCTGTTGCCGCACTGCCTGTCCCCATCGGTCAACCGTCATGGTCCCCAGGCTGCCCCATCCCGGGCGCGGTCCCGGGTAACCGCACTTAGTGTGGGCAAAAGAATGCAACACCCCACCTCCCAGACAGAGGGGACGGCCCGATGAGCGACACCACGCAGAAGCCGGGTGAGACGTCCGGGGCCTCGACCGTGGCCCCCACCGGCAAGACCAATGTGACCAAGCGCGGCGGGGGAGACCCCGCGAGCCGCGGGCGCACCACCATCGCCGACGGCGTGGTCGAGAAGATCGCCGGGCTCGCGGCCCGCGACGTCGTCGGCGTCCACGCGATGGGCAGTGGCCTGTCGCGCACGTTCGGCGCGGTCCGCGACCGGGTGCCGGGCGGCACCAAGTCCGTGTCGCGCGGTGTGAAGGCCGAGGTCGGAGAGGTCCAGACGGCGCTCGACCTGGAGATCGTCGTCGAGTACGGCGTGTCGATCTCGGACACCACGCGCGCGGTACGGGAGAACGTGATCGCGGCCGTGGAGCGCATGACCGGCCTCGAGGTCGTCGAGGTGAACATCGCCGTCAGCGACGTGAAGCTGCCGGACGAGGAAGAGGACGAGCCGGAGTCACGGCTCCAATGACCACCGGGTCCGCACCGGAGAGACGTAGGAGGAGCACACGATGAATCTGGCCGTGATCGGCATGATCGCCGGCATGGCTCTCGGGTTCGCCGGATATTTCGGCGGCTTCGGGGCCTTCCTGCTGGTGGCGGCGCTGGGCGCCATCGGCTTCGTCGCGGGCCGGTTTCTCGAGGGGGACCTGGAACCCGGCGAGTTCTTCCGTACGCGCGGCGATCGGCGGCGGTGACCCATGGCGGCACAGGTCGCGCCCGCGGAGCGCGGCGCGACCCGGATCGCCGACCGGGTCGTCGCGAAGATCGCCGCGTACGCGGCACGTGAGGCGCTGGTCACCGTCCCCGAGGACGGTGCACCGCCGCACGCCACAGTCACCGTGCACCACGACACCGCGCGCGTCCGCGTCAGCCTGGAGCTCGACTACCCGGCGGACATCGGCGCGCAGTGCGGTCGGGTGCGTCGCCAAGTCGCCGAGCGGGTAAGGGCGTTGGCGGGGATGGAGGTGCCGGAGGTGGCCGTTCAGGTGGAGCGGCTGCACTCGGCCCGGACGCGCGGAACGGACCGGGGAAGGATCCGATGAGCGAGCCCACCGAGCGCCTGCCCGTCGTCGAGCGCGGCCAGGGCGAGTTCGGCGACCAGTCGGAGTCGGCGGCGGCGTACGAACCGCACCCCACCCTGGCCGGCGAGGAGAAGCCGGGCCGGTTCTGGTCGGCGCGGCGCGTCCCCGCGGCCCTCGCGGCCCTGGTGCTCCTCGGTGGCACGGGGCTGCTCCTCTACGACATCGCCGCGGTGCGCGCCGGACACGACGCCATGTCCTGGCGCGGCTCCCTCGCCGACGAACTGGCGACGCGGCCGCTCGACGACACCGCCGTCCTGGTCGGCGCGGGCGTCGCCGCGGCGCTCGGCCTCTGGCTGATCGTCCTCGCGGCGACCCCCGGCCTGCGCGCGCTCCTGCCGATGCGCCGCACCCACGCCGACGTCCGCGCGGGACTGAACCGGGACGCCGCCGCGATGGTGCTGCGCGACCGTGCGATGGAGGTGTCGGGCGTGCAGTCCGTACGGGTCCGTGTGAAGCGTTCCAAGGTGGATGTGCGGGCACTGTCGCACTTCCGCGAACTCGACGACGTACGGGCCGACTTGGACACCACTCTGGGCAACGGCATCAAGGAGCTGGGGCTCGGCAGCGCCCCCGCGCTCTCGGTGCATGTGGCGCGGCCCGGGAAGAAGGGATGAGCGGCGTGCTGAAGACCGTGAACCGGATCGTGCTCGGCCTGCTCGGCCTCGTCCTGGTCCTCGGCGGCGGCTCGGTGCTCGCCGTCGGACTCGGTGTGAACCCGCCGTCCTGGTGGATCCACGACGGGCCGCACGACGTGCTGCTCAGCGAGGCGGACCGGGACCGGTGGCGCGGCGACGGCTGGTGGTGGCCGACGGTCATCGCCGTCCTGGCCGTCGTCGTCCTGCTCGCCCTGTGGTGGTTCGTCGCGCAGTTCAGGCGGCGCAGGCTCACCGAGGTCCTGGTCGACACGGGCGACGGCGAGGGCGCGCTGCTGCGCGGCCGCGCCCTGGAGAGCGTGCTGGTGAGCGGCGCCGAATCGCTGGACGGGGTCGCCCGCGCCGCCGTCGCCCTGACCGGCCGCCGCTCGGCCCCCGAGGCCCGCGTGAGCCTCACGCTGGAGTCCCACGCGGCCCCCGGCGAGGCCCTCACCCTGCTCAGCGACGACGCCCTGACCGAGGCGAAGAACTCGGCGGGCCTGGCGACCCTCCCGGCCGAGGTCCGCCTCCGCGCGGTCAAACACCGCGCGGAGAGGGTCAGTTGACCGCCTCGATCTTGCCCGTCACACATCAAGCCCGTCCGGTGATTGAGGACGAGCCCGAAGGGCGATCGACGGGACGAAGTCCCGTGTCCCACGACGGGACGATCAGCGTCAGAACCCGTGCCGGAACCCACCGTCCACCGGCAGCATGACCCCCGTCAGATACGAAGCAGCCGGCGACAGGAAGAACGCCGCGGCTCGCCCGAACTCCGCAGGCGTCCCGTACCGCCGCAACGGAATCCGCGCCTCATTGGCAGTCCGAGTGGCCTCCGGATCAGCCGAGTACCCGTCCAGCTCGCGCACGCGATCCGTGTCGATGCGCGCCGGCAGCAGCCCCACCACCCGAATCCCGCGCGGCCCCAGCTCGTCGGCAAGGGACTTGGCGAACCCGGCGAGACCGGGCCGCAGCCCGTTCGAGATGGTCAGCCCGGGGATCGGCTCGTGCACGGAGCCGGAGAGCACGAACCCGATGACCCCGCCCTCGCCGAGCTCGGCCGCCGCGGTCCGCGCAAGCCGCACCGCCCCGAGGAACACTGACTCGAACGCCGCCTGCCACTGCTCGTCCGTGTTGTCCGCGACGAACCCGGGCGCGGGCCCGCCCACGCTGACCAGCACCCCGTCGAAGCCGCCGAATTGCTCGCGCGCGACGCCGATGAGCCGCTCCGCGACCTGCGGCTCGGCGTTGTCGGCCGCGACCCCGAACGCGTTCGGGCCGAGCTCGGCCGCCGCGTCCTTCACCTTCTGCTCGTCGCGCCCGGTGATGACGACCTTCGCCCCGTCGGCGACCAGCTCACGCGCGGCGGCGTTGCCGAGGCCGCGGGTGGCGCCGGTGACTACGTACACACGGTCCTTCAGTCCAAGATCCATGGCTCCTATCCTGCCTCTCCGTCCCGCGCGGTGCCGAACAGGGTCAGCGCGGTGCCCACCATGCCGATGTGGCTGAACGCCTGCGGGAAGTTGCCGAGCTGGCGCCGCGCCACCGGGTCGTACTCCTCGGCGAGCAGCCCCACGTCGTTGCCGAGCGCCACGAGCCGTTCGAACAGCTCGCGCGCCTCCTTCGTGCGGCCCGTCATGTGCAGCGCGTCCGCCAGCCAGAACGAGCAGACGAGGAACGTGCCCTCGTGCCCGGGCAGCCCGTCGACGGCGGTCTCGTCCGAGCTGTAGCGCCGCAGGAACCCGTGGTGCGACAGCTCGGCGCGCACCGCGTCGACCGTGCCGACGACGCGCGGGTCGTCCGGCGGCAGAAAGCCCACGCGCGGGATGAGCAGGAGGGAGGCGTCGAGTTCGTCGGAACCGTAGAACTGGGTGAAGGTGCCGCGCTCCGCGTCGTAGCCGTTCTCGCACACATCGCGGTGGACGTCGTCGCGCAGCTTGCGCAGCCGGTCGATGTCGCCGGGCAGCCGCGGGTCGTCCTCCATGGCCCGCACCGTCCGGTCGGCGGCGACCCAGACCATCACCTTCGAGTGCACGAAGTGCCGGCGAGGACCGCGCACCTCCCACAGCCCTTCGTCGGGCTCGCGCCACGCCTCGTACAGGAAGTCGAGCAGCGCCAACTGGAGCCGCCAGGCGTGGGGTTGGGCCTTGAGGCCGAATCTGCGCGCCAGGGCGAGCGAGTCCACGACCTCCCCGTACACATCGAGCTGGAGCTGTCCCACGGCGTCGTTCCCGGCACGTACGGGACTCGATCCGTCGTAGCCCTCCAGCCACGGCAGCTCGTACTCGGGCAGCCGCCGTTCGCCCGCGAGCCCGTACATGATCTGGAGGTCGGCGGGGGCGCCGGCCGCGGCGCGCAGCAGCCAGTCGCGCCACGCCTCGGCCTCCTCCAGGTACCCGGCCGACACCAGGGCGCCCAGGGTGAGCGTGGAGTCGCGCAGCCAGCAGTACCGGTAGTCCCAGTTCCGTACGCCGCCGATCTCCTCCGGGAGCGAGGTGGTGGGGGCCGCCACGATCCCGCCGGTCGGCGTGAAGGTGAGTGCCTTCAAGGTCAGCAGGGAGCGCAGGACGGCATCCTTGTGCGGGCCGTCGTAGCGGCAGCGGTCGGACCACGACTGCCAGTCCTCCACGCTGTGCCGCAGCGACTCGTACGGGTCGACGAGGGGCGGGCGCGGCTCGTGCGAGGGGTGCCAGGTCAGGACGAAGGCGACCTTCTCGCCCTCTTCGACGGTGAACTCGGAGTGCGTGCAGAACGACTCGCCCCAGGTGCGCACGGCCGGTTCGCTGCGCAGCCACGCCGAGTCGGGGCCCGCGACGGCCACCCGGTGCCCGTCCGAGCGGCGCATCCACGGCACGACGGATCCGTAGTCGAAGCGCAGCCGCAGCGTGCCGCGCATCGTGACGCGGCCGCTGAGCCCCTCGACGACACGGACGACGTCCGGTGCCTTGTCGCGCTGCGGCATCAGGTCGGTGACGCGGACGCTGCCCTCGTCGGTCTCCCACTCGGTGTCGAGCACGAGGGTGCCGGGGCGGTACGCGCGCCGCGTGCACTCCTTCGCGCCCCGGGGCGCGAGTCGCCAGTGGCCGTTGTCCTCGTCACCGAGCAGCGCGGCGAAGCAGGCGGGGGAGTCGAACCGCGGCAGGCACAGCCAGTCCACGGAGCCGTCCCGGCCGACCAGGGCCGCGGTCTGTTCGTCGCCGATGAGGGCGTAGTCCTCGATACGTGGATGCACGTATCACGTGTGCCCCGCCCGGGGCCGGTGGCTGCATAAAATCTGCGGCCCGCCGACCTCACCCGACCGCGGCGGGCACCTCGTCCACGGTCTCGGCCTCGGCGCGGCGGCGCCGGTCCCGCAGTTCGCGCCGGAGCAGGACGACCCAGCCGACCGGCACGGCGGCGGCGAACAGCCACCACTGGTAGGCGTAGGCGAGGTTCAGCGCGGAGTCCTCCTTGCCGGGCTTGCCGACCAGCTCGGGGGTGTCGCCCTTGGGGTCGGGGGCGGTCTGCGCGATGTAGCCGCCGAGGACCTCCTTGCCGAGCCGCTTCGCTTCCTGCGCGCTGTTGATCAGCATGATCTGCCGGTCGGGCAGTCCCTTGAGGTCCTTGATGCCGCTCGCCGCGGTCGTCTCGTCCGGCATCAGCCGGCCGGTGACGGTGGTCTCGCCGGCCGGCGGCGCGGGGATCTTGGGGAAGGCGGTCTGGCTCGGGCCGTTCGCGGGGATCCAGCCCCGGTTGACCAGCAGGACCTTGCCGTCCTTGAGGACGAACGGGGTCAGGACGTGGTAGCCGACCTCGTCGTCGGAGTTGGTGCGGCGGCGGACGACGACCTCGTCGTCGGTGTCGAAGTGCCCCGTCGCCGTCACGGCGCGGTAGCGCTCCTTGCGGGTGACGCCGTGCCCGGCGGCATCCATCTCCTCGACGGGCACCGGCTTCGCGGACAGCGCGTCACTGACCAGTTGGTTCCGGGCGGAGCGCTCGTCGTAGCGGTGCATCTGCCAGATGCCCAGCCGGATCATCGTGGGGATGAGGAGAAGAGCGACCAGGGTGAGGATCACCCACTGCCGGGTCAACAGAAAGCGGTACACCCCATGACCGTACAACCGCGTCATGGGGTGCGATGAGGGGGGTACCGGGATCAGACCTTGTCGACGATGCCCACCTTCCCCTCCGCGCGGGAGCAGTGCGCCCCGCAGAACCAGTGCCCGTCCACCTCGACGCCCTGCCCGATGATGCGGCACCGGCAGTGCTCGCAGATGGGCGCCATGCGGTGGATGGCGCAGGAGAAGCAGTCGAAGACGTGCACCGCGCCCTGCGCGTGCACCTCGAAGGACATGCCGTAGTCGTTTCCGCAGACCTCACAACGTGCCATGCGCCACAGGGTGGGCGCCGGGACCCCGCCTGGCGAGCGGGCGCGGGGTGAGTCGCCCCGCAATCACCCGTCTGTAGCCCAGCTCTCTAGTCCGCCGGGGCCACATCGCGCAGCAGCTGGCCGAACGCCGCCTCGTCCACGACCGGCGTCCCGAACTGCTTCGCCTTCACGACCTTCGACGTGTACGAGTCCGGGTCATTGGTCACCAGAAGGCTCGTCAGCCGCGACAGGCTCGTCGCCACATGGAGGCCCGCCTCGACCGCCCGGTCCTCGAGCAGCTCCCGCTCGACCGACGTGTCCCCGGAGAACGCGACGCGCATGCCCTGCTTGAGCGGCTTGTCCGGTTCGTAGCGGCCCGGGTTCGGGTACGGGCACGCCGGCCGCTTGCGCGAGGGGCGCCAGGTGCCCGCGGCGCCACCGCCACCGCGGTACGAGGACTGCGGCTGGCGCGGCACCGCCGAGTCGGACCACTCGGTGAGCGGCCGGCACTCCAGGAGCGGCAGCCGCACGCCGCCGGCGGCGGCCGCCCGCAGGCTCGGCCGGAACGCCTCCGCGAGCACGCGCGCGTCGTCCAGCGCGTGGTGCGCGCGCTCCTGGACGACACCGAAGTGCGCGGCCAGCGACTCCAACTTGTGGTTGGGCAGCGGAAGGCCGAGCTCCTTGGAGAGCGCGATGGTGCACAGCCGCTGACGCACCGGGGCGGTGCGCTCCGCACGCGCGTACTCGCGGGAGATCATCGACCAGTCGAAGACCGCGTTGTGCGCGACGAGGACGCGGCCGTCGAGGCGCGCCGCGAACTCCTCGGCGATGTCCGTGAACAGCGGCGCCCCTTCGAGGACGTCCGCCGTCAGGCCGTGGATCCAGACCGGGCCCGGGTCACGCTGCGGATTGACGAGCGTGTACCAGTGGTCCTCGACCTCGCCCTGCGCGTCCAGGCGGTAGACGGCAGCGGAGATTATCCGGTCGTCCCTGGAGAGGCCGGTGGTCTCCACGTCGACGACCGCGTATCCCTGCGGATACGCGGCCGGCCAGGGGGCTGCGGACGCTGCGGTCGGGCGGTCTTCGAGCATGGTCCCTGAGGATACGGGCCCGCACTGACACTCCGATCGCCGCCCGCCCCGTCCGCCGGCCCTCAGGAGCAACTGCCGCCCTCCAGGAGGGACTTCACCAGAGCCCGTACGGAGGTGAGGAAGAGGCGGTCGGGATCGACGGGCCGGGACAGGGAGCGGGCCAGCGTCGCGTCGTCCTCCGCGAGGGCCGTGTCCCACAGCTCCTCCTCGCCCGGCCGCTGCACGGGAGCGCGCTCACGATTCCGCTCGACCAGGACATATCCGACAACCTGGAACTGCACGGCCCGTACGGCGTCGGCGGCGCGGGCCCCGCGCAGTCCGGCCGCGTGCACCTCGCGCACCAGGGCCTGTTGGGCGGGCAGGAACATGCGCTCGGTGAGGCCGCGCTCATGGACCATCGCGACGAGGTGAGGATGGTCACGCAGCTGACGGCGCAGGGTGCGGGCGACGGAGACGACGCGCTCGGCGGGGGTGGCGCCGCGCGGGCGGATCGTGCCGAGGTCGGCGACCGTGCGCTCCACGAGGGCGTCGAGCAGCGACTCCCGGTTGCCGACGTGCCAGTAGATCGACGTGACGGCCGTGCCCAGTTCGGCCGCCAGCTTGCGCATGGTCAGCGCCTCGGGGCCGTGCTGCTTGACCAGGTCCGCGGCGACGACGAGCACCTCGTCCCGGGTGAGCGGTACGCGTGCCATCCTGCGCCCTCCCTCAACTCCCGTACGTGCACGTGTCTTTACCCTTCATCGGCGTCGGTGTAACTGTGTTACAGACGCAGCGCGAACGACCCCCATCACGTCTCGGACGAAGGGCGGTACGGCATGGCACGCGTACGGTACGGAGCGCGCAGCGAGGCGGAGATCGCCGCCGCGCGCACCGCGAGCAGCAAGCTTCCCGACATCTGGTCCACCGGCGTGGTCGCCGTGTGGGAATCCGATCCCGACGCGGTGGCGGCCGTCCTGCCGCCCCCGCTCAAGCCCACCGCGCGGCCCCTGGTGCGGGCCAACATCAGCAAGGTCGACCTGCCGGGCTATCCGCTCGGCGCGGGTTCCGTCGCGGTCGCGGCCGAGCACGGCGGCGTCGAGGGCTGGTATCCGCTCGTCATGCCGATGACCCACGAGCGGGCCCTGATCGGCGGCCGCGAGGTCTTCGGCGAGCCGAAGAAGCTGGGCGAGGTCACCGTCGAGCGCGACGGCCTCGTGGTGCGGGCCGCGCTCGCCCGGCACGGCATCGCCTTCGTGGAGGTGCGCGGCGCCGTCAGCGGCAGCCTGCCGCTCCCGGAGCCGACCCAGAAGACGGACTTCTACTTCAAGTTCCTTCCCGCGGTGGACGGTTCGGGCTTCGACGCGGACCCCGTGCTCGTGCACTGCCTGCGCAACGAGAAGGTCAGGAAGCTGGAGCGGGTCACCGGGGACGTCGTCCTGCGGGAGTCCATGTTCGACCCCGTCGCCGACCTGCCGGTGCGCACCCTCGTCGAGATCACCATCGGCGAGAAGACCACCGACCAGCGCGGCAAGGTCGTCGAGCGGGTCAGCGCGCAGGCCCTGCTCCCGTACATCCACCAGCGCTACGACGACCCGCAGCAGATCCTCGACGGGCCGCCCGAGGGGAGCGTCTGATGCGTCTGGAGGCGGGACAGGTCGCCGTCGTCACGGGCGCGGCGAGCGGCATCGGGCTCGCCATGGCGCGCCGGTTCGCGGCGGACGGCCTGAAGGTGGTGCTCGCCGACGTCGAGAAGGGCGCTCTGGAGAGCGCGGCCGGCGAACTGCGGGCGGACGGCGCGACGGTGCACGCGCGCGTGGTCGACGTCGGCGAGCGCGACCAGGTGATGGCGCTCGCCGAGGACACGTATGCGACGTTCGGCGCCTGCCATGTGCTGTGCAACAACGCGGGCGTCGGCTCGGGCGCCGAGGGCCGCATGTGGGAGCACGAACCCAACGACTGGAAGTGGGCGTTCAACGTCAACGTGTGGGGCGTCTTCCACGGCATCCAGGCCTTCGTGCCCCGGATGATCGCGGGCGGCGAGCCCGGCCACGTCGTCAACACCTCGTCCGGGGACGGCGGGATCGCGCCGCTGCCGACGGCGTCCGTGTACGCGGTCACCAAGGCGGCCGTGGTGACGATGACCGAGTCGCTGTACGCGCATCTGAAGGCGGAGCACGCGCGCGTGGGTGCCTCGGTGCTCTTCCCGGGCCCTCACATGTTGCGTACGGGCCTGTGGGAGTCGCACCGCAACCGGCCCGACCGGTTCGCGAAGGAGCGGCCCCGCAAGACGCCCTACCGCAGCCTCGACCAGTGGGAGGCCGCCATGAAGGAGGCCGGCAAGGAGGTCGCGTTCACGCCCGTGGAGGAGGTGGCGGACTTCGTCGCGGAGGGGATCGCGGCGGACCGGTTCTGGCTGCTTCCCGACAGCGAGCACAGCGACCGTCAGATCCGGGCCCGCTCGCGGTCGATGCTGGACCGGGCGAACCCGGCGTACCTGGAGAGCTTCATTCTCGACTGACCACCGAGGGACGTGTGATGACCGATCAAGACCCGTACCTGATCATCTCCTCCGACTGCCACGCCGGGCTGCCGACCGAGGAGTACCGCCCGTACCTGGACAGCCGCTTCCACCGCGCCTTCGACGAGTTCCTCGGTGAGCGGGACAAGCGCCGCGAGGAGGCGACGCGGCTCGGCATCCGCAACGACGCGTTCGCCGCCAAGTGGTTCCAGGACAACGAGGAGGGGCTGCGCGGCGGCTGGGACGCCGCGCAGCGTCTCAAGGAGCTCGACGGCGACGGGGTGGCCGCCGAAGTCGTCTTCCCCGACGCGGACGCCGTGGACAGCGGGACGGCGGCGCCCTTCGGCGTCGGGCTCGGCCTCTCCGGCGACCAGGACCCCGAGCTCGGCATGGCGGGCGCGCAGGCGCACAACCGCTGGCTCGCCGAGTTCGTGGGGCGGAACGAAGAGAGCGCGGCACGGCACTGCGGCGTCGCCCTGTTGCCGATCACGGCGGAGCCCGACAAGGTCGTCGCCGAGGTGTACCGCGCCAAGGAGTCGGGGCTCGGCGCCCTGATGATCCCCTCCATGTGGGTCGACAAGGACCCGTACCACGCGCGCCGCTACGACCCCGTGTGGGCGGCGGCGGCCGAGTGCCAGATGCCGGTCGTGACGCATTCAGGTGCGGCGCCGCGCCACGAGTACGGCGACCATCTGGGCATCTACGTGAGCGAAGTGACGTGGTGGCCGGCCCGCCCCCTGTGGTTCCTGCTGTGGTCCGGTGTCTTCGAGCGGCACCCAGGGCTGAAGTTCGGTGTCGCCGAGTCGGGCTGCTGGTGGCTGCCCAACTTGCTGTGGTTCATGGACCGCCTCTACCTGGGCGCCCACGGCGGCAAGAAGCTGTCCCCGTTCGCCGAACTGAAGCGGGCGCCGCACGAGTACCTGGACCGGCAGGTCTTCGTCTGCGCCACCAACACCAAGCGCCGCGAACTCGCGCAGCGCTACGAGATCGGCGTCGACAACATCCTGTGGGGCAGCGACTTCCCGCACCCCGAAGGCACCTGGCCCGACACGCGCGCGTGGCTGCGCAGAACCTTCCACGACATCCCGGTCGCCGAGACCCGCCGCATGCTGGGCCTCGCCGCCGCCGAGGTCTTCGGCTTCGACACCGAGAAGCTCGCCCCGATCGCCCGGCGCATCGGGCCGACCCCTGCCGACCTCGGCCAGGACGCCGACCAGAGCGCCGTGGAGGCGTCCTGGGCGCGCTCGCGCGACGTGGGCAGGCACTGGCTGACCGACCACGACTTCCCGACCCTCGGGGTGACGCCATGAGCCATGCGCACCAGGACAGGTACACGGTGATCTCCGCCGACTGCCACGCGGGCGCCGACCTCCTCGACTACAAGCCGTACTTGGAGGCCCGCCACCACGACGCGTTCGACGCGTGGGCGGCCACCTACGTGAACCCGTACGAGGATCTGCTCGCCGACACCGCCGACCGCAACTGGAACTCCGACCGCCGCGTCGAGGAACTGGAGCGGGACGGCATCGTCGCCGAGGTCGTCTTCCCGAACACGATCCCGCCGTTCTTCCCGTCCGCGTCGCTCATGGCGCCCGCGCCCACGCGTGAGGAGTTCGAGCGGCGCTGGGCGGGCCTGCGCGCCCACAACCGGTGGCTCGCGGACTTCTGCGCCGCCGCTCCGGGCCGCAGGGCGGGCGTCTTCCAGATCCTCCTCAACGACGTCGAGGAGGCCGTGAAGGAGATCCGCTGGGCGGCCGGAGCGGGCCTGAAGGGCGGCCTGTTGCTGCCCGGGACGCCGCCGGGGTCCGGCCTCCCCGAGCTCTACTCGTCGACGTACGACCCGATCTGGCAGGTCTGCGCCGAACTCGGCGTGCCCGTCAACCACCACGCGGGTTCGGCATCGCCGCCGCTCGGCGACGAACCGGCCGCCCGCGCGGTCTTCATGGTCGAGACGACCTGGTTCTCGCACCGCGCCCTGTGGCACCTCGTCTTCGGCGGCGCTTTCCGCAAGCACCCGGACCTGAAGCTCGTCCTCACGGAACAGGGCTCCGGCTGGATCCCCGGCGTCCTGGACATGCTGGACTACTACCACGCACGCCTCGTACGGGCCGCTACGAAGGCGAACACCGCGGAGTCCAAGTTCGGTGCGGGGCTCGCCGATTCGATGGGCAAAGGCCCCTCTACTGTGTGGCGCGAGAACTGCTACGTAGGCGCGAGTTTCATGCGCCCCCACGAAGTGCCCCTCCGGGACCGCATCGGCCTCGACAAGATCATGTGGGGCAGCGACTACCCGCACGACGAGGGCACCTACCCGTACACGCGCGAAGGTCTGCGCATCGCCTACGCGGGCCTGCCGCACGACGAGATCGCCGCGATGGTCGGCGGCAACACCGCCCGCGTCTACGGGTTCGACCTCGCCTTCCTCGACCCGATCGCGGCCCGCGTCGGCCCCACGGTCGCCGAGATCGACGAGCCCCTGAAGGAGCCGCCGGCGGACGCGACGAGCCCGGTGTTCGCGCCCGGAGCGTCGGTGCGGGTGTGGTGACGGTGCGGGGTGCCATGCTCGCCCCGTGACAGAACCCCAGGCACCGACCGGTCATGACGAGGCACACGGTGGCGCGCTCGGCTCGCGGCTCAACTGGCTGCGCGCCGCCGTCCTCGGCGCCAACGACGGCGTGGTCTCCACCGCGGGCCTCGTCGTCGGCGTGGCCGGCGCCACCGACGACCGCTCCGCGCTGCTCACGGCGGGGCTCGCCGGACTGTTCGCCGGATCCATGTCCATGGCCGTCGGCGAGTACGTCTCCGTGTCCACCCAGCGGGACTCCGAGAAGGCGGCCATCGCCATGGAGCGGCGTGAGCTGAAGGAGCAGCCGGAGGCCGAACTGGAGGAGCTGACCGGCCTGTTGGAAGGGCGCGGGCTCAGCCGCGAGGTGGCCCGCGAGGCCGCCGAACAGCTCACCGCGCGGGACGCGCTGCGCGCCCACGCGCGCGTGGAGCTCGGTATCGACCCCGACGACCTCACCAACCCCTGGCACGCGGCCTGGGCGAGCTTCCTCGCGTTCACCGCGGGCGCCCTGCTCCCCCTGCTCGTGATCGTGCTGCCGCCCTCGGGCGTACGGCTGCCCGCCACGGTCGGCGCGGTCCTCGCGGGGCTCGCGGTCACCGGCTGGTTCAGCGCGCGCACGGGCAGCGCCGCGGCAGGGCCCGCGGTGTGGCGCAACGTGGGCGGGGGAGCGCTGGCGATGGCGGTCACGTACGCCGCGGGATCTTTGTTGGGAGCCGCCGGAGTCTGACCCTTTACCGCAGGTAATACTTGTCGGTAACTACCTCTAGCCCTGCCTCGGTTCCCCGCCTTACGGTGCACGCATGCCGTCCCCGAACCTGCCCGACGTCGTGCTGTGGTCGATACCCGCCTTCGTGCTGCTCACGGTCGTCGAGATCGTGAGCGTACGGATCCATCCCGACGAGGACGCCGCCGGATACGAGACCAAGGACGCGGCGACCAGCATCACCATGGGGCTGGGCAGCCTCGTCTTCGACTTCCTGTGGAAGATCCCGATCGTCGCGATCTACACGGCCGTGTACGAACTGACGCCGCTGCGCGTGCCCGTCCTGTGGTGGACGATCCCGCTGATGCTGCTCGGCCAGGACTTCTTCTACTACTGGTCGCACCGCGGGCACCACGTCATCCGCATCCTGTGGGCCTGCCACGTGGTGCACCACTCCAGCCGCAGGTTCAACCTCTCGACCGCGCTGCGCCAGCCCTGGACGAGCCTCACCGTGTGGCCGTTCTACCTGCCGCTCATCGCCTGCGGCGTGCACCCGGCGGCGCTCGCTTTCTGCTCGTCGGTCAACCTCGTCTACCAGTTCTGGATCCACACCGAGCGCATCGACAAGATGTGGCGGCCCTTCGAGTACGTCTTCAACACGCCCTCCCACCACCGCGTCCACCACGCCTCCCAAGGGGGCTACCTGGACCGGAACTTCGGCGGAATACTGATCGTCTGGGACCGGTTGTTCGGTTCCTGGGTGGCGGAGGGGGAGCGGCCTGTGTTCGGGCTCACCAAGAACATCAGCACGTACAACCCGTTGCGGGTGGCGACCCACGAGTACGCGGCCATCGCCAAGGACCTGAAAGCGGCGGGCAGCTGGCGCGAGCGGGCCGGGAGGGTCTTCCGCGGGCCCGGGTGGCAGCCCGAGCCCGTGGCCGCCCCGAGCGCCCCGCAGAAGGTCACCGAGGGCGCCGCGTGAGCCTCGTACGCGCGCTGCGGTGGGGCTTCTTCGCGGTGTGCGCCGCCGACCTCGCCGCCCTGCTCGCCGGCCTCGACACGGCGCACACCGTCCTCAAGCCGCTGCTCATGCCCGCCCTGCTGGCGTACGTCGTCGCGCGCGGCGGGCCCCGACTGCTGTGCGCGGCGCTCCTGTTGGGCTGGGGCGGCGATGTCCTGCTCCTGTTCGACAAGGACGCCGCGTTCCTCGCCGGGATGGGCTGCTTCGCCGCCGGGCACGTCTGCTACATCGTGCTCTTCAGGCGGTACGGGACGCCGCGCGCGCCCGAGTCGCGGCTCGGGATCGGGTACTTCGTCCTCCTCACGAGTTCGATCGGCTCCTTGTGGCCCGATCTGCCGGGCGACATGAAGGTGCCCGTCGCCGCGTACAGCGTGCTGCTGACCGGGATGGCGTTCACGGCGGCCCGGCTCGGCCGCAACGCCGGCATCGGTGGCGCCCTGTTCCTGCTGTCGGACTTCCTCATCGCCACCGATGTCGCCGGATGGCCACCGTTCTGGCGGCAGGACTTCTGGATCATGGGCACCTACGTAGCGGCGCAGTACCTGCTGGCCCAGGGGGTCCTCGATGAGCGGCCCACGCCCACCGCGGCGTACCGTGAGGAGAGCGCCGAGACCCGGCGCACCCCCCACTGACCTGCACAAAGGAACACCCCCGATGCGCGCCACCACCATCCACGCCCCGTACGACATGCGAGTCGAGGACGTCCCGGAACCCGTCGTCCAGCTCCCCACCGACGCCGTCGTACGGGTCCTGCGCGCCTGCATCTGCGGCAGCGACCTGTGGGCCTACCGGGGCGAGGCCGCGCGGCAGCCGGGCCAGCGCATCGGGCACGAGTTCCTCGGCATCGTGGAGGAGACCGGCACGGAGGTGTCCGGCATCAAGCGGGGCGACCTGGTCGTCGCGCCCTTCATGTGGTCGGACGGCGTGTGCGACTACTGCCGCGAGGGCCTGACGACGTCGTGCGAGCACGGCGGCTTCTGGGGCGCGGTCGGCCACGACGGCGGACAGGGCGAGGCCGTACGCGTCCCGTTCGCCGACGGCACCCTCGTGCGGCTGCCGTCCGAGGCCGCCTCCGACGACCACCTGCTCTCCGCCCTCCTGACGCTCTCCGACGTCATGGGCACCGGCCACCACGCGGCCCTCGGTGCGGGCGTGCGCGAGGGCGCCACGGTCGCCGTCGTGGGGGACGGCGCGGTGGGCCTGTGCGGCGTCCTCGCGGCCAAGCGGCTCGGCGCCGACCGGATCATCGCGCTCGGCCGTCACCAGGTCCGTACGGACATCGCCCGGCGCTTCGGCGCCACGGACGTCGTCGCCGAGCGCGGGGACGCTGCCGTCGAGGCGATCCGCGAGCTCACCCGCGGCCAGGGCGCGCACGCCGTGATCGAGGCCGTCGGCACCGAGCAGTCCATGAAGACGGCCGTGAACATCACCCGCGACGGCGGCGCCATCGGCTTCGTCGGCGTCCCGCACGGCAGCGGCACCGGCCTCGACCTCGGCGTCATGTTCGACCGGAACATCGCGCTGCGCGGCGGCGTCGCCCCCGTCCGCAGCTACATCCCCGAGCTGCTGCCCGACGTCCTCGACGGCACCATCGACCCGTCGCCCGTCTTCGACATGACGGTCGACATCGAAGGCGTGCCCGGCGGCTACAAGGCGATGGACGAGCGCACCGCCCTGAAGGTGCTCGTCACCAACTGAGCGACTACAAAAGTCACCTACCAGCGGATCGGCAGCGGCAGCGCCGTCAGCGCCGCCGACACCGCCACTACCACGCCGAGCACCGCGACCTCCGCGCGCGCGGGGACGTACGCCCGTGTACGGTCCCGCGCGCCGCGCAGCCGCAGCCGCGCCACCAGTGCGAGCGCGGCGACGACCACCACGAGCAGCACCTTCGCGAGGAGCGTGCGCCCGTACGCCGTCGTCGTGAGCTGGTCGAGGACGGTGCTCGGCGGCATCCGGCGCAGCGTGCTGCACAGGCCGGTCGCCGTGATGGCGGCGAGCAGGATCGCGGCCACGCGCGCGTAGAGGCCCAAAAGGGCCGCGCCCGCCTCGGGGCCGCGCGTCCGCCACGTATGCGTCGTGCGCAGCACATACAGGAGCCCGCCCACCCACAGCGCGGCGCTCGTGAGATGGACCAGCGTGAGCCCGGAGCCGATGAGCGGGGTGTCCTCGGTCGGCGGATGGGCGCGCAGCGCCTCCGCGACGATCACGGCCGCCAGCGGCAGCAGCGCGGTGTCCGGGCGGCGCGAGCGGGCGCACAGGGCCGCCACCAGGAAGGCGTTCACCTCGACGAGCGCGAGGGTGCCGTCGCGCGTCCCGTACAGGCCGCCGATGTCGAGGGCCGCGAGGCTGTGCGGAATCAGGTTCCCCGCGGCCACGATCGAGGCGAGGCCGAGCGCGGCAGCGAACCCCGCCCAGGCGGCATGAGGCGACCAGCGGCGCGGCAGCGCGCCCAGCGGGTCCACCCTGCGCGCGAGGAACGCGGCGAACACCTCGCCCGACTGCACGCACAGCGCGGCGAACAGCACGGCCCGCAGCAGCGCGACCCCGCCCACGCCGGGCGCGGCGGCCTCGCCCGTGCCGTCGAGCGCGGCCCGTGGCCCGAACATCGGGATCAGGGCCGCGGCGGCGACGAGCACGACGACGGCGACGGCGCGCCCGGCGCCGGGTCTGCGCACGGGAGCGGCGTCCACCCCGACCGGGGCGGACATTTCGGTGGTCGGCGGTAGGGAACTCACCGTTGGATCTTCGCCAGTACGGGCAGACCAGGGCAAGTGCACAGGGACAACTGGAGCAAAGCGATCCGGACGTTCCGGTGAGCGCCCATGGAACTCAGGCCCACTCGGGGGCGTCGGTCCCCCAAAGCCCCGGCGGGCGCGCCCAGTCGGTGGGCCCGCCCGCGAACGAGACCGGCGGCGGCGCGTACCGCAGCCGTCCCACCGGGCTTTCGGTCTCCGCGAGCACCGGCGCGGGCGCCTGCGCCGTGGCCGGGGCGCCCCGCTCCCCGCCGAGCAGCCAGTGCGCGGTCTGCGCGAGCGCGTACCGCAGCACCCGCGAACCGCCGTCCCGCGCCTGTTCGGTGAGCGAGCGCAGCACCCCCGCCGCGATCAGGTAGCCCGTGCCGTGGTCGAGCGCCTGCGCGGGCAGCGCTCCCGGGGCGTCGGCGGAGCCCTCGACCGCCGCGATGCCCGTCGCCACCTGGACGAGGCTGTCGAAGCCGCGCCGCCCGCCCCACGGCCCGTACGCGCCCCACGCCGAAAGCGACGCCACGACGAGCCCCGGGCGCCGCTCCACGAGCGCCTCGGGGGAGAGCCCGAACCGGTCGAGCGCGCCGGGCCGGTATCCCGTGACCACCACGTCCGCGCCGGACAGGAGCTCCTCGAACGTGCGCCGGTCGCCCGCGTCGCCCAGGTCGAGCCGCGTCGAGCGCTTCCCGAACCCGGTGTCGGCGTGCGCGTCCGGGTCCTCCGGCAGCTGCGGCGCGTCCACCCGCAGCACGTCCGCCCCGAGGAGCGCGAGCGTGCGGGTGGCGACGGGGCCCGCGATGACCCGGGTCAGGTCCAGGACCCGCACCGGACGCGTCGTGGGCCGGGGCGCCGCCGTGTCCAGCACCTCCCTTTCCAGCAAGGGGTGTTGGGCCACCGCCGCGCCCTGCGGATGCGCCGCCCACTCCTCGGGCGTGCGCAGCGCGACGGCCAGGCCGCCCGCCGCGTACACGCTCTCCTCGACCTCGTGCGCCGACCGCTCGGCGAGCAGCGCCGCCACCTCGTCGACCGTGGCGTCCTCGCCGAGGCCGAGCGCCGCACGCAGCCGCGCGCGGTGGTGCGGGTAGTTCGCGTGGGTGCGGAGCCGGCCGTCCTTGGTGTGCCAGAAGCGGGACAGGGGCGCGAAGTTGACCGGCGCGCGCCCGTCGATGAGCAGATGCCGTTCGCTTATGAAGGCGGTGGCCACCGTGGCGTCGTCGACGGTCACCTGTATGTCGCCCACGGGCCGACCCGTGCGCGTGGCGGCGAATTCCGCCGCCGCGAGGGAGCAGGCGCCGACGCAGGCGCCGGCCAGTTCGCGGACGGGGAGGCGGGCGGGCAGCGCGCCCGCGTGCGTGTGGTGCGAGATGCGGGACAGCAGGGCGGGGTCGCCGCCCAGGGCGTCCCAGGCTGCCGCGGTGCCGACTGCGTGTGTCATACGAGAACTATCCAGGAGCGGTGGGTGCGGGACCCGGCCGGGCCCCACACCCACCGCACACCTCTGCTGGGTCTACTTGGTCACGGCGTCCAGTGCGTCCGCCGTACCGGCCCCGTAGAAGCTGTTCCGGTTCTTGCCGCCCTCGCAGACCGCGTCGACCTTGCCGTCGCCGTTGAAGTCGTACGGGTCGGTGCACGCGGTCGCGTCGGCCTCCCCGTACAGGAGGGCCTTCACCTGCGCCGCCGAGGCGTGCGGGTGCGTCGACTTGATGAGCGCGGCCACGCCCGCGACGTGCGGCGACGCCATCGACGTACCGGCCTTGTAGCCGTACCTGCCGCCCGGCAGCGTCGACAGGATCCGGCCGTCGACCGCCGGGGGAGCGGGCGTCTGGTACTTGGTGCTGTCCCCGCCCGGCGCCGCGATGTCGACGACGTTCTTGCCCCAGTTCGAGTACGACGCCTTGATGCCCTTGGCGCCCGTCGCCGAGACCGTGACGACACCCGGAAGCTGCGACGGGATGTCGAAGCAGTCCTTCGTCTTGATCGTCCGCGGCACCGGGGTGGTGTCGTCGGGCGACGAGTCGTCGAGGATCTCGTCCTGCGCGAGGTCGGTGGCCGCGTTGCCGGCCGCCGCCACGTTCACCGCGCCCTTGCGCTCGGCGTACTGCGTCGCCCGCGTGACGGCCGTGACGAGCGCCTTCTGGTCGGCGTCCGTCTTGCAGTTGAAGAGCCAGGGGTCGGTGTAGTAGCTGGAGTTGGTGACGTCCACGCCGTGGTCGGCCGCCCACATGAAGCCGCAGACGACGGCCTCCGTGTAGTACATGCCGGTGGCCGGCTCGGCCACCTTCAGGCTCGCCACCTTCACGCCCGGCGCGACGCCGGTGACGCCGACGCCGTTCTTCGCGGCGGCGATCGTGCCCGCCACGTGCATGCCGTGGTCGGACTCACCGGCCACCGGACGCCATGCGTCGTCCTTCTGCACGGGCACGCCGCCCAGGCAGTTGGCCGACGCCTCCTTGTCGAAGTTCGGCGCGATGTCCGGGTGGGTGTCGTCGACGCCCGAGTCGAGCACGCCGACGGTCACGGACCGGCTGCCCAGCGACTTCTCGTGCGCCTGGTCCGCCTTGATGGCGGGCAGGTCCCACTGGAGGGGCTCAAGCGGATCCTGGCCCGAACCCGCCGTGGCCGAGGCCTTCTTGACCTCGTCGGCGGTCAGCACCTGTTCGGTGGCCAGGTCGTCGCTGGACTGCGCGGCCAGCGGCGCGGTGCGCGTGGCACCGGCCGACTCGACGCCCCGTGCGGCCCGGATCGTGCGCGCGAAGTCCGGGTTCTTCGAGTGGACGACGACGACACCGATCTTGTCGTACGTGATGACGACGGACCCGCCCGCGGCGGCGATGGCCCGCTTCACGGAGGCCGAACCACCGTGCCCGGGGCGGACGTTGACGACATAGCTGAGCTGCGGCCCGTCGGCGGCGACGGGCGCGTCCGAGGCCGCCGCGTTCGGGACGACCGCGAGCGCCGCCGCCGTGGCGAGTCCCGCGGGCAGCGAGAGCGACCGTATGAGACGCGATTTCATGCACGAACTCCCTTGCTGGGTCGGCTACTTCGTGACGGCCTTGAGCGCGTTGACGATCCCGTGGCCGTAGAAGCCGTTGTGCTGCGCGACGCCCTCGCAGACCGCGTCGACGACACCGTCGCCGTCACTGTCGTACGGGTCCGTCGGGCACGCCCGCTCGTCGGCCTGCGTCTTCAGGAGCGCCTCCAACTGGCCCGGAGTCGCCTTCGGGTGCTCGGACTTGAGCAGCGCGAGGACACCGGTGACATGCGGGGCCGCCATCGACGTGCCCTGCTTGTAGCCCCAGCCGCCGCCGGGCAGCGTCGACAGGACGCGGCCGTTCTTGTCCGGGGTGTCGGCCGGCTTGCGGCCGTCGCCGCCCGGCGCCGAGACGTCGATGACGCCGTTGCCGTAGTTGGAGTAGTACGCCTTCTCCTTGGTGACGCCCACCGACGAGACCGTGACGATCCCCGGCAGCATCTCCGGGGCGATCGGGCACTCGGACGGGTCGACCGTGCGGTCGACGGGCGTGCCGTCGTCGGGACTTGAGGTGTCGGTCACCGAGTCCGACGCCAGGTCGTCGTTGAAGTTGTGGGCGCTCGCCACGCTCGTGACGCCCTTGTCCCGCGCGTAGCGGATGGCCCGCGAGACCGAGTCGACCAGAGCCTTCTGGTCGGCGTCGGTCACGCAGTTCATGTACCAGGGGTCCGAGTAGTAGCTGTTGTTGGTGATGTCGATGCCGTGGTCGGCGGCGAACACGAAGGCGCAGACCACGGACTCCGTGTAGAAGAGCTGCGTGCCCGGATCGGCCACCTTGATGGCGGCGACCTTCACCCCGGGCGCGACGCCCGCCACGCCGACTCCGTTACGGGCGGCGGCGATCGTGCCCGCCACGTGCGTCCCGTGATCGGCCGCGGCCTCGTACGGGCGCCACGCGCCGAACGACGCGTCCGGCTTGCCGCCGACGCAGTTCGCGGACTGGGAGGCGGAGAAGTTCGGCGCGAGGTCGGGGTGGGTGTCGTCGACGCCGGTGTCGATGACGCCGACCGTCACCTTGCGGCTGCCGTCCTCGATCGCGTTCGCCTTGTCGGCGCCGATCAGCCGCATGTCCCACTGGTTCGGCTCCAGCGGCTCCTGCGCCGCGGTCGCCGCCGCACCGGCCTGCGCGACCTGCGCGCCGCTCAGCGCCTGCGTCGTGCCGGTCTCGTCCGTGGCCGACGCGGCGAGCGGCGCGGTACGGGTCGCGCCCGCGCTCACCACCCCGCGCACGCCACGGATCGTCCTGCCGAACTCCGGGTTCTTGGAGTGCGCGACGATGACGCCGATCTTGTCGTACGCGATGACGACGGACCCGCCCGCGGCGGCGACGGCCCGCTGCACGGAGGCCGAACCGCCGTGCCCCGGGCGGACGTTGACGACGTAACTCAGCAGCGGCCCGTCCGTCGCGACCGGTGCGTCGGCCGCGACGGCGTTCGGCACCACGGCGAGCGCGGACGCCATCGCGAGCCCGGCGGGCACCGCGAGGGCTCTCAGGAGACGCGCTCTCCCACGCGCGGCGCCCCTCACTTCTTGACGGCCTTCAGGGCATCGACGATGCCGTAGCCGTAGAAGCCGTTGCGCTGCACGGGGCCCTCGCAGGTCGCGTCGACGACACCGTCGCCGTCACCGTCGTACGAGGCCGGGCAGGCCTGCTCGTCGGCCTGCGTCTTCATCAGGAGCTGGAGCTCGGCCGGGGAGGCCTTCGGGTGCGTCGACTTGAGGAGTGCGGCCACGGCGGCGGCGTGCGGCGACGCCATCGACGTGCCCTGGAGGAAGCCGTACTCGCCGCCCGGCATCGTCGAGAGGATGCGGCCGTTCTTCGACGGGGTGTCCGGGATCTGGTACTTGTCGCCGCCCGGCGCCGCGATGTCGATGACGCCCTTGCCGTAACTCGAGTAGTACGCCTTCGCCTTGGTGACGCCCACCGACGAGACCGTCACGACACCCGGGAGCTGGGTCGGGACGTCGAAGCACGTGTGCGGGTCGATGGTGCGGGTGACCGCCGTCGAGTCGTCGGGGCTCGTGTCGTCCACGATCGCGTCGGAGTCGAGGTCGTGGTTGGAGTTGCCGGCCGAGGCGAAGTTCAGGGTGCCCTTGCTCGTGGCGTACAGCTGGGCCCGGTTCACCGCGTCGACGATCGCCCGCTGGTCGGGGTCGTCCATGCAGTTGTACATCCACGGGTCCACGTAGTAGCTGTTGTTGGTGACCTCGATGCCGTGGTCGGCGGCGAACACGAAGGCGCAGACGACGCTCTCCGGGTAGAACAGCTCGCTGACCGGGTCGGCCACCTTGATGCCCGCGACCTTCACGCCCGGCGCGACGCCCGCGACGCCGATCCCGTTGCGCGCGGCGGCGATCTCACCGGCGACGTGCGTGCCGTGGTAGTGCTCCGGGTTCGCGGGCCGCCAGGCGCCCGGCGAGGTGTCCGCCTTGCCGCCGACGCAGTTCGCGGACTGGGAGGCGGAGAAGTTCGGCGCGAGGTCGGGGTGGGTGTCGTCGACGCCGGTGTCGATGACACCGACCGTGACGTTTCTGCTGCCCGGGTTGATCTCCGCGGCCTTGTCGGCGCCCATGGCCCGCAGGTTCCACTGGTCGGCCTCCAGCGGCTCCTGGCCCGAAGTCGCCTTCGCCGCGAGCGACGTGGCGTCGGCGGCGGAGAGCTTCTGCACCGCGCCCTCGTCGGTGGTGCCGGCGATGCTGAGCGGCGCGGTGCGCGTGGCACCCGCCGTGGCGACGCCCTTCGCGGCCCGTATCTGCTTGCCGAAGTCCGGGTTCGAGGAGTGCACGACGAAGACGCCGATCTTCGCGTACGTCTCGACTATGGAGCCGCCGGCCGCGGATATCGCGCGGCCGACCGAGGCGATGGTGCGGGAGTCGGTGCTCCGCGTGTTGACCACGTAGGCGAGGGAAGCGGCCGACGTCGCCGAAGTCCCCGACGTGGCAGGGGAGTCGGCGGACGCGGCGACCGCGGACGGCAGGAAACCGAAGGAGGCCGTGAGCGCGATGCCGATCGGCAGGGCGAGGGCCATGCGGCGTCTGGCGGGCAGATGAGCCATGGGATCTCCACATCATCCGTCGTATGAGGCGTATACGGAAAAGCCCGAGACACGAGTGGTGCTCGGGCAGGTACATGACGCGTGGTGCGGTGTGAACGTATCTCTAGTCGCCGCAGGTCATCAACGAGTTCCGAAAGAAATCAGGGGAGTTGAACCGGCCCGCGCGTGTCCCCGTGACGTTGGACAGGGGGCACGTGCCCGATCCAGCCCCCTGTTGGATCACGCCGGGGAGCCCTACCATCGCGACCCGGCCCACGTGATCCACGTCACTGTGAGGTCCGAGACAGTCATGCGCACACCCCCGTCCCCTGTTCCGTCCCCGTCCCTGCCGACCGCATCCGCACCGCGAGGAGACTCCGTGGCCACCGACGCACCACCACCCCAGAAGGGCAGCCCGGACGCCGGTCCGGCGCTGCCCTCCACCGAGGAGTTCACCGCGGTGCAGGAGAGCGCGGAGTTCGGTGAACTGCGCCGCGCGCACCGCTCGTTCGCGTTCCCGCTGACGATCGCGTTCATCGCCTGGTACCTGCTGTACGTCCTGCTCTCGAACTACGCGGGCGACTTCATGGGCACCAAGGTCTTCGGCAACATCAATGTCGCCCTCCTCCTCGGTCTCGCCCAGTTCCTGACCACGTTCCTCATCGCCTGGTGGTACGCGCGGTACTCCGCCGCGAAGCTCGACCCCAAGGCCGAGGCCATCAAGTCCCGTATGGAGGGCGGCGCATGAGCCCCGCGACGCACGTACTCGCCGCCGCCGAGGCCAGCGAGCACCGGCCGCTGATCATCACCCTGTTCGCGGTGTTCGTCGCCGCGACGCTCGTCATCACCGTATGGGCGGGCCGTCAGACCAAGAGCGCCTCCGACTTCTACGCGGGCGGCCGCCAGTTCACCGCCTTCCAGAACGGCCTGGCCGTCTCCGGCGACTACATGTCGGCGGCGTCCTTCCTCGGCATCGCCGGCGCCATCGCCCTCTTCGGCTACGACGGCTTCCTCTACTCCATCGGCTTCCTGGTCGCCTGGCTCGTGGCGCTCCTCCTGGTCGCCGAACCCCTGCGCAACTCCGGCCGCTACACGATGGGCGACGTCCTCGCCTACCGGATGCGCCAGCGCCCGGTCCGCACCGCGGCCGGCACCTCCACGATCGTCGTCTCGATCTTCTACCTGCTCGCGCAGATGGCGGGCGCGGGCGTCCTCGTCTCGCTGCTGCTCGGCATCACGTCCGACGCGGGCAAGGTCGGCATCGTCGCCCTCGTCGGCGTCCTGATGATCGTGTACGTGACGATCGGCGGCATGAAGGGCACCACCTGGGTGCAGATGGTCAAGGCGGTCCTGCTGATCGCCGGCGCCATCCTGCTCACCTTCCTGGTCATGCTGAAGTTCAACTTCAACATCTCCGACCTGCTCGGCACCGCCGCCTCCAACAGCGGCAAGGGCACCCCGTTCCTCGAGCCCGGCCTCAAGTACGGCGCCACCGGCACCTCGAAGATCGACTTCATCTCGCTGGGCATCGCGCTCGTCCTCGGCACCGCGGGACTGCCGCACATCCTGATCCGCTTCTACACGGTGCCGACCGCCAAGGCCGCCCGTAAGTCGGTCAACTGGGCCATCGGCATCATCGGCGCCTTCTACCTGATGACGATCGCGCTCGGCTTCGGCGCGGCCGCCCTCATCAAGCCGGACGAGATCATCGCCTCGAACCCGGCGGGCAACACGGCGGCGCCGCTGCTCGCCCTCCACCTGGGCGGCGTCGACTCCAGCTGGGGCGCGATCCTCCTCGCCTCCATCTCGGCGGTCGCCTTCGCCACGATCCTCGCGGTCGTCGCCGGCCTCACGCTCGCCTCGTCGTCCTCGTTCGCGCACGACATCTACGCGAACGTCATCAAGCGCGGCCAGGCGTCCGAGAAGCAGGAGATGCAGGCGGCCCGCTGGGCCACCGTCTTCATCGGCATCATCTCGATCGCGCTGGGCGCGCTCGCCCGCGACCTGAACGTGGCCGGCCTGGTCGCGCTCGCCTTCGCGGTCGCCGCCTCCGCCAACCTGCCGACGATCCTCTACAGCCTCTTCTGGAAGCGCTTCAACACCAACGGAGCCCTCTGGTCGATCTACGGCGGCCTGTTCACGGCCGTCTTCCTCGTCCTCTTCTCCCCGGTCGTCTCGGGCAACCCGAAGACGTCCATGTTCAAGGGCGTCGACTTCCACTGGTTCCCGCTGGAGAACCCCGGCATCATCTCGATCCCGGTCGGTTTCCTCCTTGGCGTCATCGGTACGTACATGGCCAAGGAAAAGGCCGACAAGGGCAAGTACGCGGAGCTGGAGGTCCGGTCCCTGACCGGCACCGGAGCCCACTGACCCGCCCGTACGCCGCGCGCCCCCGCCGTAGAAGGCTGTAGCTCTCTACGACGGGGGCGCGGCGCTCTCGTGGGATCTTCGACCCGTCTTTGTCATACCCGTCGCGTAGGCTCGTCGGTGTCAGGCAGAACACGCTCAGGGAGGGGGCCCACGTGCTCATCGACACCTTCGGCCGAGTGGCCACCGACCTCAGGGTCTCGCTGACCGACCGGTGCAATCTCCGCTGCACGTACTGCATGCCCGAAGAGGGCCTTCAGTGGCTGGCCAAGCCCGACCTCCTGACGGACGACGAGATCGTCCGCCTCATCCGCATCGCCGTCACGCACCTCGGCATCACGGAGGTCCGCTTCACCGGCGGCGAGCCCCTGCTCCGCCCCGGTCTGGTCGGCATCGTCGAGCGGGTCGCCGCCCTGGAGCCCCGCCCCCAGATGTCCCTGACGACGAACGGGATCGGGCTCAAGCGCACCGCGCAGGCGCTCAAGGACGCGGGCCTCGACCGGGTGAACGTGTCGCTTGACACCCTGCGCCCGGACGTCTTCAAGACGCTGACCCGCCGCGACCGCCACAAGGACGTCATCGAGGGCCTCGCGGCCGCCCACGACGCGGGCCTGACCCCGGTGAAGATCAACTCGGTCCTGATGCCGGGGCTGAACGAGGACGAGGCCCCCGACCTCCTCGCCTGGGCCGTCGAGCACTCCTACGAACTGCGGTTCATCGAGCAGATGCCGCTCGACGCCCAGCACGGCTGGAAGCGCGACGGCATGATCACCGCGGGCGACATCCTCGCCTCCCTGCGTACGCGCTTCGAGCTGACGGCCGAGGGTTCCGACGAGCGCGGCTCCGCCCCGGCCGAGCGCTGGGTCGTCGACGGCGGCCCGCACCGCGTCGGTGTCATCGCCTCGGTCACCCGCCCGTTCTGCTCGGCCTGCGACCGCACCCGCCTCACCGCCGACGGACAGGTCCGCACCTGTCTGTTCGCCACCGAGGAGACGGACCTGCGGGCGGCGCTGCGCGCGGACGGCGCGGAGAGCGACGACGAGAACATCGCCCGGATATGGAAGCAGGCGATGTGGGGCAAGAAGGCGGGCTCGGGCCTCGACGACCCGACCTTCCTCCAGCCCGACCGCCCGATGTCGGCGATCGGCGGCTGACTCAGCCCTGCTCGCCGGCGGAGTCCCACTCCGCCAGCGTCACGACGTCCTTGAGGAATCCCCGTACGCCCAGGAACTGCGAGAGGTGCTCGCGGTGCTCGTCGCACGCGAGCCACGTCTTGCGCCGCTCCGGCGTGTGGAGCTTCGGGTTGTTCCACGCGAGGACCCACACGGCGTCGGCGCGACAGCCCTTGGCCGAGCACTGCGGAGTGGTGGGCGAGGGCTGCGACGCGGCGGAGAGATCGGCGAGGTTCACGCCTCAACCTTAAAGGCCCCGGAAAAAGGGGCTCGACGGGCCGTCGCGGCCATGAAAAAACCCCCGGAAATGGCGACGCCGAGCAGCCACGGGGGGAGCTGCCCGGCGTCGGTCCGTCGCTCCGACGGGGGATGCGGAGCGCGTACGAAGTATGTCACGGGGTACCCCCGGCCCGGCACCGGAACCACATGATTGATCTGAGCTTTTCTTGAGCTTTGCGGACTGGTCGCACTGCGCGGTCGGGCGGCGCCCGACGGTGTCCGGCAGGCCCGTCGACTAGCCGCGGTCCTCCGGGACGGATTCCGCCGCACCACCGGCCGGGGTCGGGGCGATCATGGGTCGCGTCGGGGCGGGGACGAAGGTCGAGGGCAGCGACGGCACGTTCTCCCGGCCCGCGTTCGCGATGACCACGGCGACATAGGGGAGGAAGGCGCCGACGACGAGCGTCACGATGGCGACGTGCCGCTCCACGTTCCACAGCACCGCCGTGAGGATCACCGCGAGCGTGCGGATCCCCATCGAGATGATGTAGCGGCGCTGCCGCCCGCGGACGTCCTCGGCGAGGCCCGTCCGGGCTCCCGTGATGCGGAAAACCTCTGCTCCGCCGTTGCTGCCGCGCTTCCGCATCACATTCCACCACCCGACGTCTCGCCGGACTCTCCCCGGCCCGGACCGCTTCCACGTTACGCCCGGGGTGCGTCGGCTACGAGACCGGGGCAGGCCTGACCTGGGCGTGCCGCCTGCGCCGTACCGCGTATGGCGTCGCCCGACATGCGCCGTACGGAGTACGGACCGAAACTGATCACAGGTGCGCACGCGCGCACCCTCGCGCCGCTAGAGGAGGCGACGGCATGGGCTGGTTGTGGGCAATCATCGTGGGCTTTGTCCTCGGTCTGATCGCCAAGGCGATCCTGCCGGGCAAACAAGCGATCCCCCTGTGGCTGACGACGGTATTCGGCATCATCGGCAGCGTCCTCGGCAACTGGGCGGCCACGGGCCTCGGAGTCAACGACACACGGGGCATCGACTGGACCCGCCACCTGCTGCAACTGATCGGCGCCATCGTGGTGGTCGGCGTCGGCGACATGGCGTGGGTGGCGCTACGGGGCAACAGGAAGAAAGCCTAGGCACGACACAGGGCCGGCCTCCCGCCGATGTGCGGACGGGAGGCCGGCCCTGGTGCGTGCGGCGGGCGTCAGCCCTTGAGCTCCACGGCGGCCAGGTTCTTCTTGCCCCGCCGCAGCACCAGCCACCGCCCGTGCAGCAGCTCGTCGGCGCCCGGGACGAAGTCCTCGGCGGCGACCTTCACGTTGTTCACGTAGGCGCCGCCCTCCTTCACGGTGCGCCGCGCGGCGGACTTGCTCGCCACGAGACCGACCTCGGCGAAGAGGTCGACGACCGGGCCGAGCTCGGCGACCTCGACGCGCGGCAGCTCGGAGAGCGCCGCGGCGAGGGTCGCCTCGTCCAGGTCCGCCAGGTTCCCGTCGCCCTGCCCGAACAGGGCCTTCGACGCGGAGATCACGGCGGCCGTCTGGTCGGCGCCGTGCACCAGCGTCGTCAGTTCCTCGGCGAGGGCGCGCTGCGCGGCGCGGGCCTGCGGGCGCTCCGCGGTGAGCGTCTCCAGCTCCTCGATCTCCTCGCGGGACTTGAAGGAGAAGGTCCGCAGGAACTTGGAGATGTCCCGGTCGTCCGCGTTCAGCCAGAACTGGTAGAAGGCGTACGGCGAGAACATCTCCGGGTCGAGCCAGACGGTGCCGGACTCGGTCTTGCCGAACTTGGTGCCGTCCGCCTTCGTGAGCAGCGGGGTGCCGAGCGCGTGCACGACGGCTTCCGGGTGGACCCGGTGGATCAGCTCGGTGCCGGAGGTGAGGTTGCCCCACTGGTCGCTGCCGCCGGTCTGCAGGACACAGCCGTACTGCTCGTACAGCTTGAGGAAGTCCATCCCCTGCAGGATCTGGTAGCTGAACTCGGTGTAGCTGATGCCCGCGTCCGAGTTGAGCCGTCGCGAGACGGCCTCCTTGGCGATCATCTTGTTGACACGGAAGTACTTGCCCATGTCCCGCAGGAACTCGATGGCGGACATGCCCTGGGTCCAGTCCAGGTTGTTCACCATCGTCGCCGCGTGCGGGCCCTCGAAGTCGAGGAAGCGCTCGACCTGGCCGCGCAGCCGCTCCACCCAGCCGGCCACGACCTCCGGGGAGTTCAGGGTGCGCTCCGCCGTCGGCTTCGGGTCGCCGATCAGCCCCGTGGCGCCGCCGACCAGACCCAGCGGGCGGTGCCCCGCCTGCTGGATGCGCCGCATGGTGAGGATCTGCACCAGGTTGCCCAGGTGCAGGCTCGGCGCGGTCGGGTCGAAGCCGCAATAGAACGTGACAGGACCGTCCGCGAACGCCTTGCGCAGCGCGTCTTCGTCGGTGGACAGGGCGATGAGCCCGCGCCACTTGAGTTCGTCGACGATGTCCGTCACGGTTTTGAGTCTCCTTGTACGTACCTGAAAGCGATCCCGGCCAGTCTATGGGCGAAACCGAAGGGTCAGACGCCCTGGCTGACCGAGCTCATGTTGAAGTCCGGCACCCGCAGCGCCGGCATCGCAGCCCTAGTGAACCAGTCGCCCCACTCCCGGGGCAGCGTCTTTTCCGTCCGGCCGGCCTCGGTGGCCCGGCCCAGCAGGCCGACCGGCGACTCGTTGAACCGGAAGTTGTTCACCTCGCCGACCACCTCACCGTTCTCCACGAGGTACACGCCGTCCCGGGTCAGACCGGTGAGCAGCAGCGTCGCCGGGTCGACCTCGCGGATGTACCAGAGGCAGGTCAGGAGCAGCCCGCGCCCGGTCGCCGCGACCATCTCGTCCAGGGACTTGTCCGAGCCGCCGTCGAGGATCAGGTTGTCGCCGGCCGGTGCGACGGGCAGCCCGGTGAGCGCCGCGCTGTGCCGCGTCGTCGTCAGATGCCGCAGCTCACCGTCCGAGATCCACTCGGTGGCGCCGACCGGTAGACCGTTGTCGAACACGGACGCGTCGTCCCCGGAGGCGTGGGCGAGGACGAACGGCGCGCACTCCAGGCCCGGCGCGTGCGGGTCGCTGCGCAGCGTCAGCGGCAGCTCGCTCAGCTTCTCGCCGACGCGGGTGCCGCCCCCGGGCTTGCTGAACACGGTCCGGCCCTCGGCCGCGTCCCGCGCCCCCGCCGACCACAGCTGGTAGACCAGCAGGTCCGCGACGGCCGTCGGCGGCAGCAGCGTCTCGTACCGTCCGGCGGGCAGGTCGATCCGGCGCTCGGCCCAGCCGAGCCGGGTCGCGAGGTCCGCGTCCATCGCGGCCGGGTCGACGTCCTTGAAGTCCCGCGTGGACTGCCCGGCCCACGCGGACCGGGTGCGGTCCGGCGACTTGGCGTTCAGCTCAAGCGTCCCGTTCGGCTGGTCGTGGCGCAGCCGCACCCCCGTCGACGTACCGAGATAACTGCTGGTCAGCTCGTGGTTCGCGAAGCCGTACAGCTCGCGCCCCCCACTCCTGGCCCGCGCGAAGGCCTCGCCGAGGGCGGGCGCGAACTGCGCGAACACGTCCGAGGAGGTCTCGGCCGGGGCTTCGCGGAAGTCGGCGGAGTGCGGTACGCCGCTGACGAGCGGCTGCGCGTCCTCTGCGGGGCCGGCCTTGGCCGCGGCCTCCTCGGCGGCGCGCACCAGCGGTTCGAGGTCGTCGGCGGTGACGGCGGCGCGGGAGACGACCCCGGTCGCCGTCCCCTCCTTGCCGTCGACGGTCGCGACGACGGTCAGGGTGCGCCCGCGCGTGACCCCGTTCGTGGTCAGCGCGTTGCCCGCCCAGCGCAGGTTGGCGGAGGACGTCTCGTCGGCGATGACGACACAGCCGTCGGCCCGCGACAGTGCGAGGGCGCGCTCGACGATCTCGTACGGCTTGCTGCTGCGCGGGCTCATCGACCGGCCTCCTGCGTGGTGTTGAGGATGTTGACGCCCTTGAAGAGCGCGCTCGGGCAGCCGTGGGAGACGGCCGCGACCTGGCCCGGCTGGGCCTTGCCGCAGTTGAAGGCGCCGCCGAGGACATAGGTCTGCGGGCCGCCGACCGCCGCCATCGAGCCCCAGAAGTCGGTGGTCGTCGCCTGGTACGCGAAGTCCCGCACCTGCCCGGCGAGGCGTCCGTTCCGGATGGCGTAGGCCCGCTGCGCGGTGAACTGGAAGTTGTAGCGCTGCATGTCGATGGACCACGAGCGGTCGCCGACGAGGTAGATGCCGTTGTCCACGCCCGAGATCAGATCCTCGGTGGACAGGCCGCCGGGGTCGGGTTGCAGCGACACGTTCGCCATCCGCTGCACCGGGACGTGCCCGGGGGAGTCGGCGTACGCACACCCGTTGGACCGCTCGAACCCGGTCAACTTCGCGATGCGGCGGTCGAGTTGATAGCCGACCAGCGTCCCGTCCTTCACCAGGTCCCACGACTGCCCGGCCACGCCCTCGTCGTCGTACCCGATCGTCGCGAGCCCGTGCTCGGCGGTCCTGTCACCCGTCACGTTCATGATCTCGGAGCCGTACCTGAGCTTCCCGAGCTGGTCGAACGTGGCGAAGGACGTACCCGCGTACGCCGCCTCGTAGCCGAGCGCGCGGTCCAGCTCGGTGGCGTGCCCGATCGACTCGTGGATCGTCAGCCAGAGGTTGGACGGGTCGACGACCAGGTCGTACGAGCCGGCCCGGACGCTCGGCGCCCGCATCTTCTCGGCGAGCAGCCCGGGCATCTGCTCCAGCTCGCTCTGCCAGTCCCAGCCCGTGCCGGTCAGATACTCCCAGCCGCGCCCCGCCGGCGGCGCGATCGTGCGCATCGAGTCGAACTCGCCGCTGGAGTCGTCCACGGAGACGGCCGTCAGCTGCGGGTGCAGCCGCACCCGCTGCTGGGTCGTCACGGTCCCCGCGGTGTCCGCGTAGAACTTGTTCTCGTGCACGGCGAGCAGCGAGGCGTCCACGTGGGAGACGCCGTCGGCCGCGAGCAGCCCGGCGCTCCAGTCGGCGAGCAGCGCGAACCGCTCCTCCTCCGGTACGGAGAAGGGGTCGATCTCGTACGAGGAGATCCAGGTCTTGTCGGCGTGCACGGGCTCGTCGGCGAGCTCCACGCGCTCGTCCGACCCCGCGGCCCTGATGACCTGCGCGCTCAGCTTCGCCATCGCCACGGCCTGCGAGGCCACCTTCGCCGCCGCGTCCATCGTCAGATCGACGCCCGAGGCGAACCCCCACGTACCGCCGTGGACGACCCGCACCGCATAGCCGAGGTCCGTGGTGTCGGAGGAGCCCGACGGCTTGGCGTCGCGCAGCCGCACCGCCGCGCCGCGCACCCGCTCCAGGCGGAAGTCCGCGTGCTCGGCGCCCAGCGCACGGGCCCGGGCGAGGGCCGCGTCGGCGAGGGCGCGCAGCGGGAGCGCCGTGAAGGACGCATCGATCGTATGAGGCACGAATGTCTCCCTGTCGTCCGTCATGCCGGTCATGCCGGTCGCCCCGATCATGTCGCGCGGCGGGGGTGTGCGGCCAGACCTTTCTGTAGGGACCCGACAGTGAGTCGAGTACGCCACTGTCGGTGGTCGATTCTCCGTACCAAGGGTCGTACCGATAGGTTTCGAGGACCACCACCGCTATCGAAAGGGTGATCCGTTGAGCCGCTCGGTTCTCGTCACCGGAGGAAACCGGGGCATCGGCCTCGCCATCGCCCGGGCCTTCCTGGAGCAGGGTGACAAGGTCGCCTTCACCTACCGCTCGGGCGAGCCGCCCAAGGAGCTCGTCGACGCGGGCGCCCTGGCCGTTCGGTGTGACATCACGGACTCCGCGCAGGTGGACGCCGCCTACAAGGAGATCGAAGAGAAGCACGGCAACGTCGAGGTCCTGGTCGCCAACGCGGGCGTCACCAAGGACCAGCTCCTCATGCGCATGTCCGAGGAGGACTTCACGTCCGTCCTCGACACGAACCTCACCGGGACCTTCCGCGTCGTGAAGCGGGCCAACCGCGGCATGCTGCGCGCCAAGAAGGGCCGCGTCGTGCTGATCTCCTCCGTCGTGGGCCTGCTCGGCTCGGCGGGGCAGGCGAACTACGCCGCTTCGAAGGCGGGTCTGGTCGGTTTCGCGCGCTCCCTCGCCCGTGAGCTCGGGTCGCGCAACCTCACCTTCAACGTCGTCGCCCCGGGTTTTGTCGACACCGACATGACCCAGGCGCTCACGGACGAGCAGCGCGCGGGCATCGTCGCGCAGGTGCCGCTCGGCCGTTACGCGCAGGTCGAGGAGATCGCCGGAGTGGTGAAGTTCCTGGCCTCCGACGACGCCTCGTACATCACTGGAGCCGTCATCCCGGTTGACGGCGGACTGGGAATGGGTCACTGACAATCATGGCTGGAATCCTCGAGGGCAAGAAGATCCTCATCACCGGTGTGCTGATGGAGTCCTCCATCGCCTTCCACGCCGCGAAGCTGGCCCAGGAGCAGGGCGCGGAGATCATCCTCACCGCCTGGCCGCGGCCGACGCTGACCGAGCGCATCGCCAAGAAGCTGCCGCAGCCCGACAAGGTCAAGGTCCTGGAGCTCGACGTCTCGAACGACGAGCACCTCGCCCGCCTCGAGGGCCAGGTCCGCGAGCACCTCGGCGGCCGGCTCGACGGCATCGTGCACTCCATCGGCTTCGCGCCGCAGGACGCGCTCGGCGGCAACTTCCTGAACACGCCGTTCGAGTCCGTCTCCACCGCCATGCACGTCTCCGCCTTCTCCCTGAAGTCGCTGACGATGGCACTGCTGCCGCTGATGAACGAGGGCGGCTCCGTCGTCGGCCTCACCTTCGACGCGCAGTTCGCCTGGCCGCAGTACGACTGGATGGGCCCGGCCAAGGCCGCCCTCGAGGCGACGAACCGCTACATGGCCCGTTACCTGGGCGAGCACGACGTCCGCAGCAACCTGGTCTCGGCGGGCCCGCTCGGCTCGATGGCCGCCAAGTCCATCCCGGGCTTCAGCGACCTCGCCGCCGTGTGGGACACGCGCTCCCCGCTGGAGTGGAAGCTGGACGACCCGGAGCCGGCCGGCAAGGCCATCGTCGCGCTGCTCTCCGACTGGTTCCCGAAGACCACCGGCGAGATCATCCACGTCGACGGCGGTCTGCACGCCATCGGAGCCTGACGGCTTCTGACCCGTTCGGCCCACCGGCCAGGCGAGTCGAGGGGACCTCTACGCACCCTGGGTGCGAGGAGGTCCCCTTCGTGCACCTGCCCCGCCGTGTCACCCCCGCCTGCATAGCCCCCGCCCTCGCCGCGCTGGCCCTGCTGCTCGTGGTGCCGTACGAAGCGATGTCGGACACCGGAGCGGACACCGGCAAAGAGCGCGCCGAGAAACGTGAACTGTTCGGCGCCGACTGCCGGATCCGTGTCGACGGACCACTGGTGAGCGTCACCTGCCACAACCCGTATCCGCGCACCGATCGCATCGCCCTGCACGTCGAGTGCGAGGCGTGGTGGGACATCGACGTCGACGCGAAGCCCGTCCCGGCAGGCCCCGCCGAGACCGTGCGGCTCGACGGCCGCTGCTGGAAGAAGGTCCGGACCGCCTGGGTCAGTCACCGGAAAGCGGCGGTGTGAGCCGCCCGGGACGGCACAGGAACGGATAGCCCGCCGCCTCGGTCGCGGCCGCCTCCTCGTCCCCGTCCCTGATCGCGTCGACCAGCCGCGTGTGGTCCATGTGGTTCTCGGCGCTGAGCTTGCCGCCCACGTCCTCGCGCAGCCAGTCCCGCATGACCTTGCCGAGGTCCGCGTACATCGCGGTCATCACGTCGTTGTGCGACGCGGCCACCACGGCCAGATGGAACGTGGTGTCCGCCGCCACGAACGCCTCCGTGTCACCCGAGTCCCACGCCTCCTCACGCCGTACGAGGAGTGCGTCGAGCTGCTTCAGATCGCGCTCGGTGCGGCGCTGGGCGGCCAGCTTCGCCGCGCTCGACTCCAGCGTGGAGCGCAGCTCGGCGATGTGCCGCGGATCGGCGTCCGCGAACCGGCGCTGCATCACCCCCGCCAGCTCGCTCGTCGCCACGACGTACGTGCCCGAGCCCTGCCGGATGTCGAGCAACCCGTTGTGCGCGAGGGCGCGCACCGCCTCCCGCACCGTGTTCCGCGCCACCCCCAGCTGTTCGACGAGCTCCGGCTCCGTGGGGATACGGGAGCCCACCGGCCACTCGCCCGAGGAGATCTGGGCGCGCAGAGCGGAGATGACCTGCTCGGACAGGGCCGAGCGCCGGGGGGAGGACAGCGGCATGAGGATCCTTGTTCCCTTGTTCCTTTATGACGCGAAGCGATTGGACAACCAATCATCCCATGATTCTAAGATGGGTCTCATGGCTAGTGAGGAAACCCCGACGATGACAGCGCCGTCCGCCCCGAACTCCGTACCGAGCGGTACCCGCACGGAGGCGGCGGAGAAAAACGCGCCGCGCACGTGGGCCCTCCGGCTCGTCACCCTCGGCATCGTCCTCGCCGCCCTGAACCTGCGGCCCGCGATCACCAGCCTCGGCGCCCTCCTCGAAGAGGTCCGCGACGGGCTCGGCATGAGCGGCAGCGTCGCCGGACTCCTCACCTCCGTACCGCCGCTCTGCTTCGCGATCTTCGGCGTGATGGCGCCCCGCCTCGCCAAGCGGTTCGGCGCGAGCACCGTCGTCTGCGCGGGCATGGTCGCCATCACGGCCGGCCTGCTGATCCGCCCGTACACGGGCAACACGGTCGGCTTCCTGGTCGCCAGCGCGCTCGCCCTCATGGGCATCGCGGTCAGCAACGTCCTGATGCCGGTCATCGTCAAGCGCTGGTTCCCCGACCGCGTCGGCTCCATGACCGGCGTGTACTCGATGGCCCTCGCGGCCGGCACGTCCCTCGCGGCCGCCGCGACCGTGCCCATGACCTCGGCCCTGGGCGGCAGTTGGCAGACCGGCCTCGCCGTCTGGGCCGCGCTGGGCGCCGCCGCCGTCCTGCCCTGGATCCCGCTCGTACGCGACAAGAGCGCGGCCTCCGCCGAACCGGCGCAGCCCGCTGCCGGCAGCGGCGACGCACTGCGCATCACCCGCAGCCGTACCGCCTGGGCGCTCGCCGTCTTCTTCGGACTCCAGGCCACCGCCGCGTACATCACCATGGGGTGGATGGCGCAGATCTTCCGGGACGCCGGGGTCTCCGCGTCGACCGCCGGTGTGCTGCTCGCCGTGACCATGGTGATGGGCGTGCCGCTCGGCTTCGTCATCCCGCGCGTCGCCGCCCGGCTGCCCAGCCAGGGCCCGATGGTGATCGCCCTCGGCCTGTGCGGTCTCGCCGGGTACGCGGGCCTCTACATCGCCCCCGCCTCCGGCGCCTGGGCGTGGGCGATCCTGCTCGGTGTCTCCAACTGCGCCTTCCCGCTGGCCCTCACGATGGTCGGCATGCGCGCCCGCACCGGCGCCGGCGTCGTCAAGCTGTCCGCGTTCGCGCAGTCCACCGGCTACCTGATCTCGATCCCCGGGCCGCTGCTCGTCGGCGTCCTCTACCAGCACACCGGCGGCTGGGGCGTGCCCATCGCGCTGATGGCCGCGCTGATGGTGCCGCAGATCGCGGTCGGCGTCCTCGCGGGCCGCAACCGCACCGTCGAGGACGAGGTCGGTCCCGCCACCGAGACGGCCCCGGCGTCCTGACGGCGGGGGACGGGTGCGACACTTGCCGCATGTCGCCTGTGCTCGAACCGAACCCCCAGAACGGCCAGAAGAAGCTTCTCCTCGTGCTCGGCGCGATGCTGGCCGTCACCGTGATCGTGGCCGTCATCGCGACGATCGCCTCCCCGTGACCGGGCGGGGGTGGGGATAACTCCACCATCCCCTAGGGGGCCAGTGTCAGGGTCAAGTGGGTGGATCACCGGATGGGTTGGGGCCCGCCGAGTCCGTACCTTCGAAGTGTCGCCGAGATCGCCGGCGCACGAACGAAGAACCTGACGGACACGGACCCCGGAGCACGCTCCGCGGCCACGGCATTCGGAGGCACCCATGTCGGCCCCCACGCACACCCGGCCCCACCCGGCTGCCTCGGGCGGCGTCGACGTCCGCTTGCCCTGGTGGGCGATCGTGCTGCCGGCCGTCGCGTTCGTGGCGCTGCTCCTGCTGATCCTCAACCCGGCCGACGCCCACGCCACGGCGGGCGACCCGACCCTCGCGCACGTCCTGGAACGGGCCAAGGAACTGGTGCTCCGCTAGGGCCTTTCGGAGGGCGTTCACCCGTGCCGGGTGAGCCCTTCAACTCCCTGCGCCCCGTGGCGCGTTTCGTGCGAAGCTGGGACTCATGAGCGTCGCAGAACCCCGCAGGATTGTCCTTTTCCGGCATGCCAAGGCGGACTGGCCCCAGGTCTCCGACCACGAGCGGCCGCTCGCCGAGCGGGGGCGCAAGGACGCCCCCGTCGCCGGCCGCAAGCTCGCCGACTCCGGCATCGCCTTCGACCTGGCCCTCTGCTCGACCGCCGCGCGCACCCGGGAGACCTGGAAGCTCGCCGTCGCGGAGCTGCCCGAGCGGCCGAAGACCGTGTACGAGGAGCGGATCTACGAGGCGTCCCCCGGCGAGCTGATCGCCGTGCTGAACGAGACGCCGGACGACGTCCACGATGTCGTCCTCATCGGCCACAACCCGGGAGTGCACGGCGTCGCCGAGGTGCTCACCGGTGAGGCCGAGGACGAGGCGGGCAAGCGGATGAGCCGCGGCGGCTTCCCGACCGCCGCGTTCGCCGTGCTGACCTTCACCGGACCGTGGAAGTCCCTGGAGCCGGGCACCGCCACGCTGACCGACTACTGGTCGCCGAACGACTGAATCCGCGTACGTATACGGAGCGCATCCGTATACGGAGAAGGGGCCCGGCACCGCTCATCGGTACCGGGCCCCACCTACGTATGCCACGAACCCGCGGACGCTCAGGCCCCCTGGGCGTCCGCCGCCTCGACCTCTTCGCGCGTGATACCGAGCAGGTACAGGACCGTGTCGAGGAACGGCACGTTCACCGCGGTGTGCGCGGCCTCGCGCACCACGGGCTTGGCGTTGAAGGCGACGCCCAGGCCCGCCGCGTTCAGCATGTCCAGGTCGTTCGCCCCGTCGCCGATCGCCACGGTCTGCTCCAGCGGGACCCCGGCCTCCTCGGCGAAGCGGCGCAGCAGCCGCGCCTTGCCCGCCCGGTCCACGATCTCGCCGACGACCTTGCCGGTCAGCTTCCCGTCGACGATCTCCAGCGTGTTGGCCTGCGCGAAGTCGAGCCCGAGCCGCTCCCGCAGATCGTCCGTGACCTGGGTGAACCCGCCCGAGACCACGCCCACTTGGTAGCCGAGGCGCTTGAGCGTACGGATCAGGGTGCGGGCGCCCGGGGTCAGCCTGACCTCGCTCCTGACCTTCTCCACGACCGACGCGTCGAGCCCTTCGAGGAGCGCCACGCGCGCGTGCAGCGACTGCTCGAAGTCCAGCTCGCCGCGCATCGCCGCCGCCGTCACCTCGGCGACCTGGTCCTCGCAGCCCGCGTGCGCCGCGAACAGCTCGATCACCTCGTCCTGGATGAGCGTCGAGTCGACGTCCATCACGACGAGGCGCTGCGCGCGCCGGTGCAGCCCGGCCGCGACGACCGCCACGTCCACGCCCCACTTCGCCGCCTCGGTGGCGAGGGCGGTGCGCAGCTCCTCCGTACCGGTGCCGGAGACCGCGAACTCCACTGCGGTGACCGGGTACTTGGCGAGCCGGAAAATGCGGTCGATGTTGCCGCCGGTGCCGGTGATCGACGCGGCGATCGCGGCGGTCGACTCGGCGGTGAGCGGGTGCCCGAGCACGGTGACCAGGGAGCGGCCCAGACCGCGCGGCCGGTTGTCGCCGAGCCCGGAGATGATCTCCGCCTGCATCTTCAGGGACTCGGCCCAGCTGTGGACGGTGGCCCGCAGATCACCCTCCAGACCGGCCGGCGGCTCGGTCACCAGGGCGCACAGGACGATCCGTCCGCGGGTGACGACCTGCTCGATGTCGACGACGTCGACGGAGTAGGCGGCGAGGGTGTCGAAGAGCCCGGCGGTGAGACCGGGCCGGTCCTTGCCGAAGATCTTGACGAGGAGAGTCGGGACGTCGGCCTGCACGTATGCGGCGTCGACCGGGGCATCAGCGGGGTGCTGGGGCTGCGAAGCGCTCATGATGGTCTTACGTTATCGGGCTTGTGTACGGCCCTGGTGAGCCGGTCCGAGTGCCGGACAAATGGAGCCCTGCGGCGATTGACCAGCGGGTCCGGGGCAGAGCCCCGCAACCTCAGCCGAGACGGTCAGCGCCCGTCCTCCCCGGGCCGCCGAGGCCGGTCCTGAGTGGGCCCCGGCGCAGGCGGCGGCGGAGGCGGCTCAGGCCACCCACCGCGAGGCCGAGGCGGATCGGGCCGCACCGGCCCGATCACCGTAGGCGCCCCGTTCACCCCGTCCGGCTCCCCGCGCGGCGGCGCCTCGTACGGCCGCAGGTACGGGTTCGTGTCCGCGTTCGACGGCCGGTACGGGCTGCTCGGCCGATACGGCCCCGTCGGCCCGTCGCCGGCCTCCACCACGGAGGTGGCCAGCGGTGACGCCCGTCCGCCCGCCGCCCCGGTCCCGTGCGCGAGCAGCGCTCCGAGGGCGCCGGTCCCCGCGCCCCACGCCGCCCCGAGCAGCAGGGCCATCCCGAGGTGACCGTGCAGATCGATGCCCGCCCCGAACGCGTCGAAGCCGAGCACCGACAGGGACGCGCCCGCCGAGACGTCCGTCAGCCACACCAGGAGCGGCAGCGCGAGTGCCGTCACGACGCCGAGCCGCAGCGCGCACCGGCCCGCGAACCTCAGCGCGCCCGCCCCCTCCGGCACGGGGGAGCGGACCGCCGCGAGCACGCCGGCGAGGAGCATCATCACGGCCATCGCGATGGCCAACAGCCAGACCCTGTTGTCGAGTTCGGCCAGCCGGCCCATCGTCACGGGCTGGTCGGAGGAGACCAGGAGATCGTCCAGCGGGTCGGGCAGCAGCTTCGCGAGTTCGCCGGTCGCCTTCCCGTCCCACGGCACGAACAGGCCGATGGGGACGCCGAGCCACGTCCCGTTCGGCGCCCCGAGCAGCGCCGCGCCCGCGATCCGCCTGGGGTGGTCGTCGCCGATCATCGCGTACACCGCCGCGGCCAGCCCCGCGACGACCGTCACCAGCAACACCGTCACCAGCGCCGACGCCGCGGGGCGCACCACCCGGTGCACCACGGACAGGGCCCGCGGCAGCGGAGAGCGCCGCGACGCGAGCAGCGCGATCACCAGGACACCGGTCACGAACGCCGCGCCGCCGAGCAGCGTCGCCCCGGTCCGCACCGTGAAGCCGACCGCCGCCTTCGCGTCCACGAGGTCGCCGAGCCGGTCGGGCAACAGCCCGCCGATCCCGCCGGGCAGCTTGTCCCCCAGGTCGCCCGGCAGGCCGCCCGCGCCCGGAATGTCGCTCAGGCCGAGCTTCGAACCGTCAATCGTGATGAGGTCGTGACCCGCCCATGCGAGCCCGCCGAGCATCCCCACGAACAGCACGACCACGGCCCCCGCGCGGACCAGAAGTTCACGCGGCGCGACCTCAACTCCCGCGCTGCGCAAGGATCGTAGGAAGAACCAGCTGAGCAGCAGCGCGCCCACGAGCGCGACGCCGAGCGGCGCGATGTCGATCGCCGTGTCGGCCTGCGCGCCCTCCAAGCCGAACGCCGAGACGTCGCCGGACGGCGTCACGCGCCCGCCGACCGCGAGCGCCACGACCGCGGCCGTCATCGGCCCGAGCGAGCCCGCCGTATCGGCCCCGAGCAGATGCAGTCCGAGCGCGGCGACCCCCGCCATGGCGATGAACGCCCAGCTCACAGCGGCTACGGCGGACAACAGCACATCGCCGACGGGCAGGCCGCCGAGGCGAGTGGCGCGGTGGTCGCCGGTCTTCGTCAAGGACATCAAGGACCCCCCGATCCGTACCGCATCGCCCCTGATTTCCCCTTTGCGCATGATCCGTAGGGAGTTGTGGGCGCTTACTACTCTCCGGGCCTGTATCTGCCCCGTCAACGGCGCGGGCGTCGGCGCTCCGCGAGAGTCTTCACAACCCCCGACGCAAGGCCCGACTTTCGGTCATGGGGGCGTTCCTGAAATAGTTCCTCACGATGTTCGACATCCCTAGACTCCCCATGACGGGGGCAATACTCGGGGGACAACTCAGTGGGGCATGGAGTGCCTGAACTCGTACTGGAATTGAACGGCAGGACCTGGACGCTCGATCCGTCCAGGTCGTACACCCTCGGACGCGATCCGCAGGGAGACGTCGCGCTCGACGACGCCAGGGTGTCGTGGCGCCATGCCACGATCAGCTGGGGCGGGCGCAGTTGGGTCATCGAGGACCACGGCTCGACGAACGGCACGTTCGTCCAGGGCCAGCGGATCCATCAGATGGAGATCGGTCCCGGCTCCTCGGTGCACCTGGGCAACGCGACGGACGGCCCGCGGCTGAACGTGCAGGGCAGCGCCCAGGCCGCGGCCGTCGCTACGCCGCACCAGGCGCAGCAGCAGGCCGCCGGTCTCAACCAGCAGCCGCCGCAGCAGTACCAGCAGCCGGGCCAGCCGGGCCAGGCGGGCTGGTCCCAGCAGGCGCCGCAGCAACAGCAGGCGCCTCAGCAACAGCAGCAGTGGCAGCAGCCGCCTGCGCAGAAGGTGCCGCAGCAGCAGGGACCCGGTGGAGTCGCGGGGGCGCCGCCGGTCTACGGCGACCGCAGCCCGACGACGTTCCACCAGCTGGCCCTCGGCCGCGTCATGCGCATCGGCCGTGCGCTCGAGAACGAACTGGTTGTCTCCGACCTCCAGGTCTCGCGCCACCACGCCGAGTTCCACGCGACGCCCGACGGCCGCTTCGAGATCCGCGACCTCGGCTCGCACAACGGCACATACGTCAACGGCCAGCCGATCACCAAGGGCGGCTCCCAGCTCCTCGGACCGAACGACATCGTCGGCGTCGGTCACTCGACGTTCCGCCTCGTCGGCGACCGTCTCGAGGAGTTCGTCGACACCGGTGACGTCTCCTTCTCCGCGCGCCACCTGACCGTCACGGTCGACGGCGGCAAGCAGATTCTCAAGGACGTGTCCTTCGGCGTCCCGGAGAAGTCGCTGATCGCGGTCATCGGCCCGTCCGGTTCCGGCAAGTCGACGCTCCTGAAGGCGCTCACGGGCTACCGCCCCGCCAACCAGGGTGACGTCCTCTACGACAACCGAAACCTGTACAAGCAGTTCGCCGAGCTGCGCCAGCGCATCGGTCTGGTCCCGCAGGACGACATCCTGCACAAGGAACTGACCGTCAAGAAGGCGCTCAAGTACGCGGCCAAGCTCCGCTTCCCCGCCGACACCAGCGAGCAGGAGCGCCAGCAGCGCATCGACGAGGTGCTGCGCGAGCTCAAGCTGGACATCCACAAGGAGAAGAAGGTCACCTCCCTCTCCGGTGGCCAGCGCAAGCGTGTGTCGGTGGCCCTGGAGCTGCTCACCAAGCCGTCGCTGATCTTCCTTGACGAGCCCACCTCGGGCCTCGACCCGGGCATGGACCGCGACGTCATGCAGCTCCTGCGCGGCCTGTCCGACGACGGCCGCACGGTCCTCGTCGTCACCCACTCGGTGGCCGAACTGGCGCTGTGCGACAAGCTGTTGGTGATGGCGCCGGGCGGTGCCGTCGCCTACTTCGGCCCGCCGGAGGAAGCGCTCAACTTCTTCGGCTACGAGACATGGGCCGACGTCTTCTCCGCGTTCGAGAACTACCGCGACTACGACTGGGCGGGCCGCTGGAAGGGCTCGCAGCACTACCAGATGTACGCGGCCGACATCGACGCCGTCGCCGCGCAGTCGGTGCAGATGCCGCCGCCCGCCGCGGTCAAGCCGCCCAAGCCGCAGCCGTGGGGCGCCCAGCTCATCACGCTGATCCGCCGCTACGTCTCGGTGATCGCCTCCGACAAGGGCTTCATGGGCCTGATGGTGATCCTGCCGGCGGTCCTCGGTGTCGTCTCGGTGGTCATCCCGGCCGACTTCGGCCTGGCCCCGCCCAAGCCACCGTCGAGGTTCAACGGTGACGCGGGCACGATCATGCTGATCGTCGCCGTCGGCATGTGCTTCTCGGCAGCGGCCAACTCGGTCCGAGAACTGATCAAGGAACGGGTCATCTACGAGCGCGAACGCGCGACCGGCCTGTCCCGCTCGGCCTACCTGATGTCCAAGGTCATCGTCCTCGGCTTCATCACGGCCATCCAGGGCGTCATCATCTGCGCCATCGCCTTCGTCCCGCGCGACCTGCCGGCCGAGGGCCTGCTGATGCCGCCGGCCGTCGAGCTGTGCATCTCGATCATCGCGCTCGGCTTCACGTCGATGATGTTCGGCCTCGTCATCTCCTCGCTGGTGAAGACCTCCGAGAAGACGATGCCGCTGCTCGTCATGTTCGCGATCGTGCAGGTCGTCTTCACCGGCGTCCTGTTCCAGATCTACGGCTCGATCGGCCTGGAGCAGTTCGCCTGGCTGATGCCGTCCCGCTGGGCGATCGGCGCGGCCGGCGCGACCCTCGACCTGGCACACCTGATGCCGCCGTGGGACCCGAAGAAGCCGAACGACCTCGACCCGCTGTGGGAGCACTCGGTCAGCCAGTGGGGCATCAACCTCGCGGTCCTGATCGCACTCGGCGTCATCTGCGGCTTCGCGGTCGCGCGCCTGCTGCGCCGCCACGAGCCCGAGGTCATGCGCAAGTAGTTCCGTACGACACGGAAGGGCGGCACCCTCGTGGGGTGCCGCCCTTCCGTGTCATGGGGGTCGGTCGGCGTGCCGAGAACCCGGAGGTCCCGTCAACGAGTCTCAGTACGCGACGTCTCAGTACGCGCTGTTCACGTTGTCGATCGAGCCGTACTTGTCGGCCGCGTAGTTCGCGGCGGCCGTGATGTTGGCGACCGGGTCGTAGATGTTCGACGAGGTGCCGTCGACGTGGTACGCGTTGAACGTCGGCTGGATGACCTGGAGCAGACCGATCGACGGGGTGCCGTTCTGGGCGTTGACGTCCCAGCCGTTGATGGCGTTCGGGTTGCCCGTGGACTCGCGCATGATGTTGCTGTAGAGCCCGTTGTAGGTACCCGGGATGCCCTTGGCCTTCATGATGTCCAGGGACTGCTTGATCCAGCCGTCGAGGTTGTTGGCGTAGACCGGCTTGCGGGCGGCGGCGCGGGAGGCGGCCTCCTGGGCCTCGCGCTCCTTCTTCGCCTTCGCCTCCGCCTCGGCCTTGGCCTTCGCCTCGGCGTCCGCCTTCTTCTGCGCCTCGGCCTTGGCCGCGGCCTCCTGCTGGGCCTTCAGCTTCGCGGCGGCCGCCTTGGCCTTCTCCGAAGCGGTGGCCTGCTGGTCGGTGACGCTGGCGTGCACGTCCTTGATCTGCTGCGCGCCGGCGTCCGTCGTGAAGGCGACGGGGGCGGCGGAGACCGTCTCGGCCTGCGCCTGCGTGTCGTGACCCGGGATCAGCGTGACCGCGAGGGCGGCGGCACCGAGAGCGGCGACACCGGCCATCGAGAACTTGTGGGCGCGGGTCAGCTGACTATGGCCGGGGGAGCTGTGCTTGGACATGAGACGGGGACCTCTCGAAGCGTTTGGGACGTGAACGCCGCGGGTAAGCCGTTACGGCGCTGAGCGACGGGGGCAATTCTTAGCGGCCGCAAAATTCCGTGGCAAAGGTGTGACGTACGAAGCCGGGTAGTGGTCCCGGGCGCACGAAAGAGGGCCGGGAGCCCGCTCTCGGCTCCCAGCCCTTACGCTTCCTCGGGACTTAAGTCCTTTGGCTATCCACTACGGTCCTTCGTACGTGACGTGCGCCCTATGCGCGGGGTCACACGCGACCCCTGCCGTTCTCACGCGCAGTTGCCAGTGCAACGCTCTGCGTGAGGCGTCTCCTCCGGAAGGATGAGGTGGACGTCCCCGAACTCGTGCCAGAGGTACCGGCCGCGCAGCGCCTCCTCGTACGTACGGCTCACCGCGGCCCCTCCGGCGACCGCCTCCAGCATCAGCAGATGCGAGGCCTCCGGCTCGTGCAGCCCGGTCAGCAGGCCGTCCACCACCCGCACCCCGCGCTCCGGCGTCACGACCAGCTCCGTCCAGCCGCCCGCCGCCCGCACCACCCCGTCCGCGCCCACCGCGGACTCGACGGCCCGCACCGCGGTGGTCCCCACGGCGATCACCCGCCCGTCGCCGGCCCTCGCCGCGTTGATGAGCCGGGCCGACACCTCGGGCACCTCGAAACGCTCCTTATAAGGAGGCTCGTGCGACTCGGCTGACGCCACACCTGTATGCAGCGTGATCGGCGCGAACTGCACACCGCGGCTCACCAGCTCCGCCACGATCCGGTCCGTGAAGGGCCGCGCCGCACTCGGCATCTCCGCACTGCCCGCCCCGTCCGCGTACGGCAGCGCGAACACCGTCTGGTACGCGGACAGCGGCTGGTCCCGCTCCGTGTAGGCGTAGCGGATCGGCCGCCCGTACCGGCGCAGCAGCGCGGACACGTCCCCGGTCGCCCGCACCCACCACAGCCGCTCGCTCCCGGCCGCCACCGGCTCCTCCCACACGAGGTGGACGCAGCCGGGCAGCGACACCACCGAACCCGCGTGGACGCCCGTACGCGGGCGCGTGGTGCCCCGGCCGTCCGGATCCCGCAGCTCGACGGCCCAGCGCCCGTCGTCGCCCCGCGTGGAGAAGTGCACGACCACGCGCGCGTCCCCGGTCGTCCCGTCGACCGCCGCCGCCAGCGTGGGAGACGTGTTCACGACGAGCAGGTCCCCGGCCCGCAGCACGCGCGGCAGCTCGGCGAACCGGTGATGGGCGACCTCGGTGCCGCGCGACACCAGAAGCCGTACGGACGATCTGTCCCGGCCGGGCCCCCGCTGCTCGGCCGGCACCCGCGCCGACAGCTCCTCCGGAACGCGCAGCGCCAGCGTCATCGTGTCTCCAGCAAGGAAGGAGCCGCGTACCGTCCGCTCGCCGGACGCTGATCAAGAAGGCGCAGAAAAGCCGGCACGACCTCTTCAGGGCGCGGCACCCCGCTCAGGTCCTCGTCCGGCTCGGCCGCCGCCAGCATGTCCGTCCGCATCCCGCCCGGATCCACCGCCCACACGCGCAGCCCCGGCTCCTCCACCGCGAGCACCGCGGACAGCTGGTCGAGGGCCGCCTTCGTCGCTCCGTAGGCGCCCCAGGTGCGGTACGCCTCCGCCGCCGCGTCCGAGCTCATGTTGATCACCGCGCCGGCCGGGGCGTCGCGCAGCAGCGGCAGCGCCTCCTGGAGCAGCGCCAGCGGTGCCACCACATTGACCTCAAGCGCCGCGCGGAAGCCGTCCAGCGCGTGCTCGCCCAGCGGTACGAGGGGCTGGGCGCCCAGCACGCCCGCGTTGTTCACCAGAAGGTCGATGCCGCCCAACTCCCATGCGGCGGCGATCAGTTCGACCCGGTGGCCCCCGTCGGTCACGTCCCCCGGCACGGCCGTCACGGCCCCGCCGTGCTTGCGCAGCTGTGCCGCCACCTCCTCCAGCGGCGCCGCGGACCGCCCGTCGAGGACCAGGTCCCAGCCCCGCTCGGCCAGCGCCGTGGCCAGCGCCCGCCCGAACCCCCGCGAAGCCCCCGTGATGATCGCTACTGCCATGACAACCGTCCCCTTTGCCGTGCCGGCCCTGCGTCGTGCCTTCAACGTAGGAACCGGGCGGCCCCGGGCGCCTCGTGCGCGGGCCGCAACAGTCAGGGGCCCTTCGGCCTACGCCCACGGTCCTAGGCTGCGGCCGCCACGCGACCGATACGCGCTGTCACACCCCGCCGGTACGGTGAGGTCATGAGTCACCGTCCCCAGAGCGGCATCGCCGCGGTGAGCGCCGCGCTCCTCGCCATGAACAGGCACCTGGAGATGCGCGACGTCCTCAAGACCATCGTCGCGTCGGCCCGCGAGCTGCTCGACGCCGAGTACGCGGCCCTCGGGGTGCCCGACGACCACGGCGGCTTCGCCCAGTTCGTCGTGGACGGTGTCAGCGACGAGCAGTGGAAGGCCATCGGCCCGCTCCCGCGCCAGCACGGCATCCTCGCCGCGATGCTCCGCGAGGCGAAGACCGAGCGTCTCGCCGACGTCCGCGAGGACCCGCGCTTCGAAGGCTGGCCCGCCGCCCACCCCGACATGTCCGACTTCCTGGGCCTGCCCATCAAGGACGGGGACGAGACGATCGGCGCCCTCTTCCTCGCGAACAAGAACTGCCCGAAGCCCCAGGGCGGTTGCGGCTTCACCGAGGAGGACGAGGAGCTGCTCCAGATCCTCGCCCAGCACGCCGCGATCGCCCTGACGAACGCCCGGCTCTACGAGCGCAGCCGCGAACTCACCATCGCCGAGGAGCGCTCCCGCCTCGCCCACGAACTGCACGACGCCGTCAGCCAGAAGCTCTTCTCCCTGCGGCTCACCGCCCAGGCCGCGGCCACCCTCGTGGACCGCGACCCGGCCCGCGCCAAGGAGGAGCTCCAGCACGTGGTCGGCCTCGCCGCGGAGGCCGCCGACGAACTGCGGGCGGCCGTCGTGGAGTTGCGCCCCGCGGCCCTCGACGAGGACGGCCTCGTGGCGACACTGCGCACCCAGATCCAGGTCCTGGACCGCGCCCACGGCGCCTGCGTCTCCTTCGACACCGGCGGCATCCGCGCACTGCCCGCGGCCCAGGAGGAGGCGGTGCTCCGCGTCGCCCAGGAAGCGCTGCACAACGCCCTGCGCCACTCGGGCGCGGGGCACGTCGCCGTGACCCTCGACAAGCGCGGCTCCGGCGCCGTCCTGCGCGTCTGCGACGACGGCGCGGGCTTCGACCCCCGGGCGATCCGCCGCGCGGGGCGCCACCTCGGCCTGGTCTCCATGCGCGACCGGTCGAGCGGCGTGGGCGGCCGGCTCACAGTGGAATCGGAGCCCGGCAAGGGCACCACGATCGAGATGGAGGTTCCCGGTGGCTGACCGGATCAAGGTGCTCCTGGTCGACGACCATCAGGTGGTCCGCCGGGGCCTGCGCACGTTCCTGGAGGTCCAGGACGACATCGAGGTCGTCGGCGAGGCGGGCGACGGTGCCGAAGGAGTCGACCGCGCCGAGGAGTTGAAGCCCGACGTCGTCCTCATGGACGTCAAGATGCCGGGCATGGACGGAGTCGACGCCCTGCGCAAGCTCCGCGAACTGGGCAACACCACCAAGGTGTTGATCGTCACCAGCTTCACCGAGCAGCGCACCGTCGTCCCGGCGCTGCGCGCCGGAGCCGCCGGGTACGTCTACAAGGACATCGACCCGGACGCGCTCGCGGGCGCCATCCGTTCCGTGCACGCGGGCCACATCCTGCTCCAGCCCGAGGTGGCGGGCGTCCTGCTCTCCCAGGAAGAGGCCAACAACGGCCAGGGGAGAGGCGGTTCGCTCACCGAGCGGGAGCGCGAGGTCCTCGGCCTGATCGCCGACGGCCGCTCCAACCGGGAGATCGCCCGCGCCCTGGTCCTCTCCGAGAAGACGGTGAAGACCCACGTGTCGAACATCCTGATGAAGCTCGACCTGGCGGACCGCACCCAGGCCGCGCTCTGGGCCGTACGGCACGGGGCCGCGGGCTGAACGGACGCCGGGTCACACACGCTCCGGCGCACTACTGCACGTCGGCACGGAAGGTTCCGGCCCGGTCTGAGATTCATACCGTCGTGTGGATGTCCTCCGTATGGCGCATCCTGGCGGACCCGGCCGCGTTCTCCAGTGCGTGCTGCGGCGGCTGGCCGCGGCAATCGCAAGGAGGATCTAGAAGTGAAGAACCTGAAGAAGGCCGCGGCTGTCACCCTCGTCGCCGGTGGCCTGGTTGCCGCTGGTGCCGGTCTCGCCTCTGCCACGGACGGTGCGCACGCCGACGGCAAGACCGCCAAGTCGCCGGGCGTCGGCTCGGGCAACCTGGTCCAGGTCCCGATCCACATCCCGGTCAACGCCGTGGGCAACACCGTGACCGCCATCGGTGGCCTCAACCCGACCTTCGGGAACGACGGCTTCAACGGCTGATTCATCGGCTGACACAGACACAGGGTCCACTGGACCACCGGCCCCCGGGTACTCCCCGGGGGCCGGTCCGCTTTTGCCCCCCTGCCCACGGACCCGCGTCGGACGTGGGCTTCTTCCCTCAACCCGGGTCGGCGGCCCTGCCCTTGCAGGGGCGCGGGGAACTGCGCGACCAGTCCCCACGAACCCGCACTCGCCAACGAACCCCCAAGGCCCCCACAACAGGCGCCCAAGACCCAGCCTCCCGCGACAACGAGGCTCAGCCCCGCTCCCGCTCCTCCACAAACGCGTTGTACGCGGCGACAAGCGCCCGCCGAGCCACCCGCTCCACCGGCCGCAACGCCACCGCCCGAGCCCCCATCTCCGAAGCGCTCACCGCCCCGCCGTGCCCGCTCTCGTACGCGACCTCCACCAGCAACCCCACCCGCTGCGCCAGTTCAAGCACCCGCACGGCCCGCGGCGGATACCCCGGCGCGAGCGCCTCCCGCCCCCGCTCGGCCCGCGCCCGATACGCGTCGACCGCCGCCTCCGCCACCGGCCCAGAGCCGGCCACGTCCAGCCGCGTCAACACCTCCGTGGCCTCGCGCAGCCCCTCCGCCAGCTCCCGCTCGGCCTCCCCGAGCGAGGGCACGTCCGCCGGCGGAGCCTCCCGCACGGGCAGGCAGTGCCACAGCACCTCGACGTGTACGTCACCGTCGGGCCCTGCCTCGTACACCTCGGGCACGAGCCCGAGACCGGCCCCGGAGCAGACGACGGCCTCCTCGGCCTCCAGGGCCCGCGCGTTGAACTCGGGCGGCCCGCTCAGTCCCAGGGGATGCCCCGGCGCGGGGAGCGCGACCCGCAGCCCGGTCACGCCGAGCGCCCGCAGCCGGCCGAGCGCGAGCGTGAGCCCGACCGGACCGGTCTCCCCGGGGATCCCTTCCACCCGGTGCACGGCGTCGTCGCCCACGATCGCGAGCGCCGCGTCATCAGGTCCGACAAACCCGGCCAACAGGGCATTTCCCCATGCCGCAAGACGTCCAGAGCGTGGTTCCGAGAGCATGCGACCCAGCTTAGAAGCCGTCGGCGGCGCCAAAAGTCCCGGCCGATGGAAGGGAGCACCGGACCAGTGGCGTAGGTTTTCCCTGGGGGCTGCGTCCACGACGCACGAGACAGCCGAGACTGCAATGGGAGACAACGCGCTCATGAGCGATGTACTGGAGCTGGAGGACGTATCCGTGGTCCGCGAGGGCCGGGCTCTGGTGGACCAGGTCTCCTGGTCGGTGAAGGAGGGGGAGCGCTGGGTCATCCTCGGCCCGAACGGCGCGGGCAAGACGACCCTCCTGAACGTCGCCTCGAGCTACCTCTACCCGAGCAAGGGCACCGCCACCATCCTCGGCGAGACCCTCGGCAAGCCCGGTACGGACGTCTTCGAACTGCGCCCGCGCATCGGCGTCGCCGGCATCGCGCTCGCCGAGAAGCTGCCCAAGCGCCAGACCGTCCTGCAGACCGTGCTCACCGCCGCCTACGGCATGACCGCGGGCTGGCAGGAGGAGTACGAGGACGTCGACGAGCAGCGCGCCCGCGCCTTCCTCGACCGCCTCGGCATGAGCGAGTACCTGGACCGCAAGTTCGGCACGCTCTCCGAGGGCGAGCGCAAGCGCACCCTCATCGCCCGCGCCCTGATGACCGACCCCGAGCTGCTGCTGCTCGACGAGCCCGCCGCGGGCCTCGACCTCGGCGGCCGCGAGGACCTGGTGCGCCGCCTCGGCCGCCTCGCCCGCGACCCGATCGCCCCCTCGATGATCATGGTCACGCACCACGTCGAGGAGATCGCCCCGGGCTTCACGCACGTCCTCATGATCCGCCAGGGCAAGGTCCTCGCCGCGGGCCCCCTGGAGCTCGAACTCACCTCCCGCAACCTCTCCCGCTGCTTCGGCCTCCCGCTGGTCGTCGAGCAGCGCAACGACCGCTGGACGGCCACGGGCCTGCCCCTCGGCTGAGGTTCGCGCAGCCGTGCGGGCCGGTCGTCCCCTGTCCGCACGGCCCCGTACGGATCTACCATGACCAAGTGGCAGACATCGACGCATGGGTGTGGTGGCTGATCGGGGCGGCCGCGCTCGGAATCCCCCTCGTCATCACGGCCATGCCCGAACTGGGCATGCTCTCCGTCGGCGCAGTGGCGGGCGCCGTCACCGCAGGTCTCGGCGGCGGCGCGGTCCTCCAGGTCCTGGTCTTCGCCGTCGTCTCGTGCGCTCTCATCGCCGTCGTACGACCCATCGCCGTACGGCATCGCAACCAGCAGCCCCAACTGGCCACCGGGGTCGACGCCCTCAAGGGCAGACAGGCCGTCGTCGTCGAGCGCGTCGACGGGACCGGCGGCCGCATCAAACTCGCCGGCGAGATCTGGTCCGCCCGGGCCCTGGACGGTGACGCGGTGTTCGAGAAGGGCAGCCAGGTCGACGTGGTCGAGATCGAGGGAGCCACGGCGATCGTCATGTGAACCGGCCCGAACCTGGATGGCGAACCTGAGTGGTGAACGTGCGTGTGCTCCGAACTTCCCCCACTACAGGGGTAGTTCTGACAGACTCGACGAGCAAGATCTCATGATCTTCCGGCGGGACATCGCCGGGAGGACGACGGCACGAAGGGCACGGGAGACGCGATGTCAGCGGTCATCATCGTCCTGATCATTCTGGTGGTGTTGGTCTTCATCGCCCTGATCAAGACCATCCAAGTCATCCCGCAGGCCAGCGCCGCCATCGTGGAGCGCTTCGGCCGCTACACGCGCACGCTGAACGCCGGCCTGAACATCGTCGTCCCGTTCATCGACTCGATCCGCAACCGCATCGACCTCCGCGAGCAGGTCGTGCCGTTCCCGCCGCAGCCGGTGATCACCCAGGACAACCTGGTCGTCAACATCGACACCGTCATCTACTACCAGGTGACCGACGCCCGAGCCGCGACCTACGAAGTCGCCAGCTACATCCAGGCCATCGAACAGCTCACGGTCACCACGCTCCGCAACATCATCGGCGGCATGGACCTGGAGCGGACCCTGACCTCCCGCGAGGAGATCAACGCCGCACTGCGCGGCGTCCTCGACGAGGCCACCGGCAAGTGGGGCATCCGCGTCAACCGCGTCGAGCTCAAGGCGATCGAACCGCCCACCTCCATCCAGGACTCGATGGAGAAGCAGATGCGCGCCGACCGTGACAAGCGCGCCGCGATCCTCACCGCGGAAGGTATCCGCCAGTCGCAGATCCTCACCGCCGAGGGTGAGAAGCAGTCCGCGATCCTGCGCGCCGAAGGTGAGGCGAAGGCCGCGGCCCTGCGCGCGGAGGGCGAAGCACAAGCCATCCGTACGGTCTTCGAGTCCATCCACGCCGGAGACGCGGACCAGAAGCTCCTCGCCTACCAGTACCTCCAGATGCTCCCGAAGATCGCCGAGGGCGACGCCAACAAGCTCTGGATCGTCCCCAGCGAGATCGGCGACGCCCTCAAGGGCCTGTCGGGCGCGATGGGCAACTTCGGCCCGATGGGCGGCGGTTCGGCTCCGTCGGCGCCCAAGGAGCGCCGCGAGCAGCCCCCGATCGACTAGCGCGTACTACGACGACGACACGACGAACACGACGAAAGGGCCCGCCGACCAAGGAGGTCGGCGGGCCCTTCCGCACCCGGGCGCTGCCGTGATCAGCAGCCGCTCATGCCGCGACGACCGGCTGCCCCAGCCACTCCGGCAAGGCGTCGCGCCCGTCCGCCCGCAGCGACAGCAGCATCGCGTCGGCCGGCGTCGGCTCGAACGGCTGCCTCAGCAGTGGCATACCGGCCTGCTCCGGCGTCCGGTTCGCCTTGCGGTGATTGTCCTCGGCGCAGGACGCCACCGTGTTCAGCCAGGAGTCCGCACCACCCTGCGACCGCGGCACGACGTGGTCCACGGTCGTCGCCCGCCTCCCGCAGTACGCGCACCGGTGCTGATCCCGTACGAGCACACCCCGCCGGGACCACGGCGCGCGTCTTCGGAACGGCACGCGCACGTACCTGCACAGCCTGATCACCCGGGGCACCGGTATATCGAGCGCGGCACCGCGCATGCGCAGCTCGGGGTGGGCCTGCTCGACGACGGCCTTGTCCTGGAGAACCAGTACGACGGCTCGGTTCAGCGTCACCGTCGAGAGCGGCTCGAAGCTCGCGTTCAGCACCAGCGTGTCCCGCATCCTGCCCACCTCCCGTACGCAGCGGATCACCCCTCGGCGTCCGTGCGTCAACTCTGGCCGCGCACGCCGAGATGGACAACGCAATAAAAATGCCCGCCTCTGATCACTTCCAAGACCAGAGGCGGGCAAACGTTCCGTGAACGCTAACTCTCGGCAGGGGCCGCGTACTCGGCGATGACCTGCGCGCGGCCGAGCGTGTGGAACCGCAGGTTGAACCCGACGGCGGCGGGCGACGTATCGGAGTCGGGACCGAGCTTCTCCGTGTCCACCGCGTACACGGTGAAGACATAACGGTGCGCCGGATCGCCGGGCGGCGGAGCCGCACCGCCGAACTCCTTGGCCCCGTAGTCGTTGCGCACCTGCACGGCGCCCTCGGGAAGCCCCTCGAACTTGCCGCTGCCCGCACCCGTCGGCAGCTCCGTGACCGACACCGGGATGTCGAACACGGACCAGTGCCAGAAGCCACTGCCCGTCGGAGCGTCCGGGTCGAAGCAGGTCACGGCGAAGCTCTTGGTCTCCGGCGGGAACCCCTCCCACCTCAGATGCGGCGACGTGTTCCCCGCCGCGTACACGTGCGCGTCCTTCAACACCCCACTGGGCTCGAAGTCCTCGCTCGTGACGGTGAACGAGGCCACCGGCGGATGAAAGTCATGCGGCAGCGGAGCCCGCTTGAGCTGCTCGGTCACAGCGACACCTCCTGGATCTGCGGAACGTTGTCCCACAAACCCTAGAACTCTTGGACCCTCGACCTAGAACCAGTTCTTCTTGCTGCCGACCTCGGACAGCCACTGGTGCAGATACGCCGACCAGTCCGTGCCCTGGAAGTCGTGGTGCCCGACGACGAAGGAACGGAACGTGTCGCTGCCCTCGCTGAACAGACCGGGCTTCTTGTCCATCTCCAGGACGACGTCCATCTCCCGGTCGTCGGCGACGAAGCTCAGCTCGACCTGGTTCAGACCGCGGTACTGCTGCGGCGGGAAGAACTCGATCTCCTGGTAGAAGGGCAGCTTCTGACGCGTCCCCCGGATGTGACCGCGCTCCATGTCCGCGCTCTTGAAGCGGAAGCCGAGCCCGATGAAGGCGTCGAGGATGGCCTGCTGCGACGGCAGCGGGTGCACGTTGATCGGGTCGAGGTCACCCGAGTCGAGGGCCCGGGCGATCTCCAGCTCGGTCGTCACCCCGATGTTCATCCCGCGCAGCTGCTGCCCGTCGATGGTCGTGACCGGCGTCTCCCACGGGATCTCGAGCCCGAACGGCACCGCGTGCACCGCGTTGGCCTGCAAGTGGAACGCGCCCCCGAGCCGCACCTTCGTGAACTCGATGTCCTGCTTGGTCTCCTGGTCCGCACCCTCGACCTCGACCCGCGCCTGGAGCCCGACCGACAACCCCTCGATCTCCTGGTCCACGGACCCGCCCTGGATGCGCACCTCGCCCTGAACCACCCCGCCGGGCACGACGTTGACCTCGGTCAGCACGGTCTCCACGGACGCCCCGCCCGCACCCATACTCGCCAACAGCCGCTTGAACCCCATGTCTCGATCTCCTCCGTACGTGAACCGTGATCTCTGGAATGACTACTGCAGGTACTGCTGACTACAAACGCGGTACGCCCGCGACCGGTTCCGCGCACCCTCCGACGCCCCTGCACTACCCTCGGAGGGCATGATCGCGGCCCCTGACCGTACGCCCCTCAGCCGGGCGTTCTTCGACCGACCTGTTCTGGAGGTAGCTCCCGACCTCCTGGGACGCACCCTCGTACGTCACACCCCTGACGGTCCGATCGAACTCCGCCTGACAGAGGTGGAGGCGTACGACGGTCCGAACGACCCCGGCTCACACGCCTACAGAGGACAGACGCCCCGCAACAGCGTCATGTTCGGTCCGCCCGGCCATGTGTACGTCTACTTCACCTACGGCATGTGGCACTGCATGAACCTGGTGTGCGGCCCGCCCGGCAAGGCGAGCGCCGTCCTCCTGCGCGCCGGAGAGATCACCGAGGGCGCCGAGCTCACCCGCGTCCGTCGACTCTCGGCCCGCAACGACAAGGAACTGGCCAAAGGCCCCGCACGCCTGGCCACGGCCCTTGACGTGGACCGCTCCCTGGACGGCATCGACGCCTGCGCGCCGGCCGACTCCCCGATGACGGTCCTCCACGGCACCCCCGTCCCCGCCGACCAGGTACGCAGCGGCCCGCGCACCGGAGTCTCCGGCGAAGGCGGCGTCCACCCCTGGCGCTTCTGGATCGCCAACGACCCGACGGTGAGCCCTTATCGGGCCCACACCCCTCGCCGCCGCCGAACTTGACGCGCCCTTGCGGGATCCGTAACGTAGCCCGAGCCGCTTGACCCGGGTACGGCGTTCAGCCTGCAGCCGGAAGCGGCCAACCACTACCTACGAACGACTTCCCTCGGCGGGGTCTTTTCAGCATGTCCGCATGCCGAAATTCGAACTCGCAAAACTCGATTATGAGTTGACGGAAGAATCCGCTAACGTAGTGGACACGCCGAAAGGCAAAGGCCCTCCAACGGCCACCGGAAATGAATTCCGAACCGGAAACGGAACGGAAAAAGGATCTGGTAAGGTTGGAAACGCAAGA